>NZ_SGPD01000059.1:0-293 GCF_004208935.1 Pseudoalteromonas sp. CO109Y | reverse complement strand
ACTAGCTCAGTTGGTAGAGCGCAACCTTGCCAAGGTTGAGGTCACGAGTTCGAGCCTCGTGTGCCGCTCCAATTTCTCACCAAAAGAAATTGATATAAGTTTCAAGGGGAAAGTTGAAAGCATTAGCTTGAAACTAGAAACTTGCAGCTTACAACTTGTTTATGCGGCACTAGCTCAGTTGCCAGAACGTTTCACCGCAACCTTCAGGTTGTGCGCCAACGGACAAATTACTGACTACTTTAAAGCGGCACTAGCTCAGTTGGTAGAGCGCAACCTTGCCAAGGTTGAGGTCA
>NZ_SGPD01000058.1:0-301 GCF_004208935.1 Pseudoalteromonas sp. CO109Y | reverse complement strand
TGCTCTTTAAAAATTTGGAAAGCTGATATTAAAATTCTTATAGATATTCGTATCTATAAAGAGTTTTCAAAAGTAAAAAATATGCCATTAATCGAAAGATTAATTGGTATCTACTTTAGTATTCTCATCATTATTTGATGAATTAACTTCTGGCGAAGTTAACAGCTGTCACTAACAAAGACCCGTTTGGGTTGTATGGTTAAGTGACTAAGCGTACACGGTGGATGCCTTGGCAGTTGGAGGCGATGAAGGACGTATTAACTTGCGATAAGCCTAGTCAAGCTAGTAAAAAGCGCTTGAG
>NZ_SGPD01000057.1:0-306 GCF_004208935.1 Pseudoalteromonas sp. CO109Y | reverse complement strand
GGGAAGGATATTGTTTCGTTAGTTATCGGGAAAATAGGTTTTGTGTATTCGGGATTTTTAATGTTTTTCGTTTCGTGTCGACGATTTTAGTTTCGAGGATTCGTTAGAGATTTAGGTTTTCGGGTTCGTTCGGTGTTACGGTTTTCGTTAAACGGGCGGGCGCGTTTTGTAAATTTCGGGGTTCGTCGTAAGGTATTTAGAGTATAGGGAGGTGTTAAGAAAGGTAGGAGTTTACGAAATTTATTTTTAAAGTAAGTAATTTATTTAAGAAAACGTTCGTTTTAGCGTTTCGTTGGTTTTTTCGTA
>NZ_SGPD01000056.1:0-306 GCF_004208935.1 Pseudoalteromonas sp. CO109Y | reverse complement strand
CTATCATCGGCGCTGTTTCGTTTCACTACTGAGTTCGGCATGGGGTCAGGTGGGTCCAAAACGCTATTGTCACCAAGAAAATTCTTTTCAATTTTCTTATTATTTTATTTATAGTCTTTCGACTTAATTTAAAGTCTTGCGACTGAATTTAGAGCCTGGATATGACCAAGTGCCCACAGCGGTAGAGAGACACATAGCAGCTGCTATGGGAAACCTAACACTTTAATTAGGAGCCTGGCGATGACCTACTTTCACATAGCAGCTGCTACACTATCATCGGCGCTGTTTCGTTTCACTACTGAGTTC
>NZ_SGPD01000012.1:0-366 GCF_004208935.1 Pseudoalteromonas sp. CO109Y | reverse complement strand
TGGAGCTAAGCAGGATCGAACTGCTGACCTCCTGCGTGCAAGGCAGGCGCTCTCCCAGCTGAGCTATAGCCCCACATATGCTGGTACTTATTGTCATTTTTGCCACTTCGATTGAGACAAGGCGTAAGTTGAGGACGTTTAGTTCACTAAACGACGAAGCTTACAACGCAGTATCAAGAAGAAGTGGTGGGTCTGAGTAGATTTGAACTACCGACCTCACCCTTATCAGGGGTGCGCTCTAACCAACTGAGCTACAGACCCAAACAATAAGTGTTGTTCTCTTTACAATTAACAATCATCTGTGTGGACACTACGAACAAATAAGTTCTAAATCGTATAAGGAGGTGATCCAGCCCCAGGTTCCCC
>NZ_SGPD01000055.1:0-390 GCF_004208935.1 Pseudoalteromonas sp. CO109Y | reverse complement strand
TCGGCGATGCAGGATTTGAACCTGCGACCCCTTGGACCCAAACCAAGTGCGCTACCAAACTGCGCTAATCGCCGATATCTTAGAGTAAATTGGGGTGACTGATGGGGCTCGAACCCACGACAACCGGAATCACAATCCGGGGCTCTACCAACTGAGCTACAATCACCACGGCATTTACATATTTTCAAATGGCGCACCCGGAAGGATTCGAACCTTCGACCAACGCCTTAGAAGGGCGTTGCTCTATCCAGCTGAGCTACGGGCGCATCGAAAACTTCATAAGTTTGCCTGTAAGCGCCGCTTCTTAAAGAAGAAGTGGTCGGCGATGCAGGATTTGAACCTGCGACCCCTTGGACCCAAACCAAGTGCGCTACCAAACTGCGCTAATCG
>NZ_SGPD01000054.1:0-412 GCF_004208935.1 Pseudoalteromonas sp. CO109Y | reverse complement strand
TGGGTCGTTAGCTCAGTTGGGAGAGCATCGCCCTTACAAGGCGAGGGTCACTGGTTCAAGTCCAGTACGACCCACCACATATAAAACCTCCTTATTTTATCTCTAGTTTTCAAAAGCATCGCCACTCTTTACAAAACACAGGCTCGATGGTTCAAGTCCAGTACGACCCACCACATATAACAACCGCTTGTACTCTCTAACTTCTACTATCTAACTTCTACTATCTAACTTCTACTATCTAACTTCTACTATCTAACTTCTACTATCTAACTTCTACTATCTAACTTCTACTCTCTAACTTCTACTCTCTAACTTCTACTCTCTAACTTCTAATATCTAACTTCTAATATCTAACTTCTAATATCTAACTTCTAATATCTAACTTCTAATATCTAACTTCTAATATCTAACT
>NZ_SGPD01000053.1:0-433 GCF_004208935.1 Pseudoalteromonas sp. CO109Y | reverse complement strand
GAAACTCGAATCGAAAACCCCCGAACCGCTAACCCGCGACCTTCCCCCGACTCCCGCGCTCCCGAACTTCCACCACATCGAACCCGCTCGAAACAAAAAATACTCCGAAACGTCAAAACCCAAAACCCACGATCCTAAAACGCCCTCCGATCCTCCGCCCTATCGCGAAAACAACGTTTTAAATCCCTCGCCGCACAAAAACTCCTACGAAACCCCCTCTTACCCCACCCACCCAAAACCGTCAAAACTAACCGAAAACGAACAACCGACCCAACCGCGCGAAACCTTTCTCTCACAACGCCCCCACCACGATCGCTTATCCCGACCAAAACCCGACCGAAAAAACAAAAAAACGTAAAATATAACGAATCGAAAAATAACCCTATTTTACCCCCGACTAACACTAAAAACGACGACCTAATCTCGAATAAAA
>NZ_SGPD01000052.1:0-482 GCF_004208935.1 Pseudoalteromonas sp. CO109Y | reverse complement strand
TGTATCCCGGGCTATAGAAAGCTTTGGGAAGCAGCGGTAGCACATGGCTTTGATTGCAGTAAAGGACGTGTGCAGAGGCTGTTACAAAGCGTTGGCTATCGTTCAAAATCAGGTAAGAGACGCTATACAAGTCGCGCGAAGATAGAAGGTACAATCAAAGCGAGTAATTTATTACGGCGTCAGTTTAATGTTGATACAGCAAATACCGTGTGGGTATCAGATATCACACAAGTACGCTGTAAGGATGGTTGGCAGTATTTATGCGTCATCCTTGATTTGTATTCTCGTAAGGTTGTTGGCTGGGTAACAAGCCGTATAAACAACGCCGAGTTAGTTATTAAAACACTGAGAAAAGCATGGTCAGCACGTAAACCTGATGGTGCGAACTTGCTCTTTCATTCAGACCAAGGAGCTCAGTATGTCGCAAAGGAAACAGTGAAGTGGTTAACTAATAGAGGTGTCACAGTGAGTATGTCTAGAAA
>NZ_SGPD01000051.1:0-556 GCF_004208935.1 Pseudoalteromonas sp. CO109Y | reverse complement strand
TCACAGCGTAGATATTCCCTCGAATTTAAAATAAAAGTCGTTCAAGAGTCGTTAGACACCACAGATACAGTTAAGATGGTCGCGAATAAATACGGAATTCATCCTGACATGCTATCAAGTTGGAGAAGTCACATGACCTCGAAAAAGAAAACGGCAAAGCCACTTAAGAACCAAGGCCCAGACAAATCATACACAGATTTAGAGCGCCAAATTCGCAAGCTTGAGAAGCAACTCGAAGATGCTCAGTTGGAGAATGACGTTTTAAAAAAGGCGAAGGTCTACTTCGACAGCCTAAAAGAATAAGGTTCGAATATATCCACAAGGTCACAGACGCCAAACGCACAGTGAAAAAGTTGTGCAGTTGGTTATCTGTGTCGCCGGCTGGGTATTATAAATGGTTAAAGCAATTACCTAGCACACGCCAGAAAGAGAACAGTTCGTTACTTAAGTTTCTAAAGCATATTAGCGACCAGGAGCACTGTATCCCGGGCTATAGAAAGCTTTGGGAAGCAGCGGTAGCACATGGCTTTGATTGCAGTAAAGGACGTGTGCAGAG
>NZ_SGPD01000038.1:0-315195 GCF_004208935.1 Pseudoalteromonas sp. CO109Y | reverse complement strand
TAACAATCATCTGTGTGGACACTACGAACAAATAAGTTCTAAATCGTATAAGGAGGTGATCCAGCCCCAGGTTCCCCTAGGGCTACCTTGTTACGACTTCACCCCAGTCATGAATCACTCCGTGGTGAACGTCCTCCCGAAGGTTAGACTATCCACTTCTGGAGCAACCCACTCCCATGGTGTGACGGGCGGTGTGTACAAGGCCCGGGAACGTATTCACCGCATCATTCTGATATGCGATTACTAGCGATTCCGACTTCATGGAGTCGAGTTGCAGACTCCAATCCGGACTACGACGCACTTTAAGTGATTCGCTTACCCTCGCAGGTTCGCAGCACTCTGTATGCGCCATTGTAGCACGTGTGTAGCCCTACACGTAAGGGCCATGATGACTTGACGTCGTCCCCACCTTCCTCCGGTTTATCACCGGCAGTCTCCTTAGAGTTCCCGACCGAATCGCTGGCAACTAAGGATAGGGGTTGCGCTCGTTGCGGGACTTAACCCAACATCTCACAACACGAGCTGACGACAGCCATGCAGCACCTGTATCAGAGTTCCCGAAGGCACCAAACCATCTCTGGTAAGTTCTCTGTATGTCAAGTGTAGGTAAGGTTCTTCGCGTTGCATCGAATTAAACCACATGCTCCACCGCTTGTGCGGGCCCCCGTCAATTCATTTGAGTTTTAACCTTGCGGCCGTACTCCCCAGGCGGTCTACTTAATGCGTTAGCTTTGAAAAACAAGTCCGAAGACCCGAGCTTCTAGTAGACATCGTTTACGGCGTGGACTACCAGGGTATCTAATCCTGTTTGCTCCCCACGCTTTCGTACATGAGCGTCAGTGTTGACCCAGGTGGCTGCCTTCGCCATCGGTATTCCTTCAGATCTCTACGCATTTCACCGCTACACCTGAAATTCTACCACCCTCTATCACACTCTAGTTTGCCAGTTCGAAATGCAGTTCCCAGGTTGAGCCCGGGGCTTTCACATCTCGCTTAACAAACCGCCTGCGTACGCTTTACGCCCAGTAATTCCGATTAACGCTCGCACCCTCCGTATTACCGCGGCTGCTGGCACGGAGTTAGCCGGTGCTTCTTCTGTAAGTAACGTCACAGCTAAGTGCTATTAACACTTAACCTTTCCTCCTTACTGAAAGTGCTTTACAACCCGAAGGCCTTCTTCACACACGCGGCATGGCTGCATCAGGCTTGCGCCCATTGTGCAATATTCCCCACTGCTGCCTCCCGTAGGAGTCTGGGCCGTGTCTCAGTCCCAGTGTGGCTGATCATCCTCTCAAACCAGCTAGGGATCGTCGCCTTGGTGAGCCATTACCTCACCAACTAGCTAATCCCACTTGGGCTAATCTTATGGCGTGAGGCCCGAAGGTCCCCCACTTTGGTCCGTAGACATCATGCGGTATTAGCAGTCGTTTCCAACTGTTGTCCCCCACCATAAGGCATATTCCCAAGCATTACTCACCCGTCCGCCGCTCGACGCCAAAGGTGCAAGCACCTCTTCGTTTCCGCTCGACTTGCATGTGTTAGGCCTGCCGCCAGCGTTCAATCTGAGCCATGATCAAACTCTTCAATTAAAAGTTTTTTCTGTCCCGAAGGACATGCTCAATGAATTCTGAATTTTGATATCTTTCGATATCGAATTGACTGTGCTGAAACAAGTAAACTTGTTTCTGTTGGTCACTCAGTTCAAATGAGACTCTAAATTTGTTTGCTCCACTTAGTAAACTAAGCTTCGCTGTTAGAACTCAATCTGTACGAGTGCCCACACAGATGATTGCTTTATATTGTTAAAGAACGTTTGAGATACTTTCGCGTCTCAAGGGCTGTGCATTCTACGCAAGCCGTTATTTTTGTCAACACTTAATTTTGAGAAAAGTTTATTTTTTCAAAACTCAGTATTACTTGACTCAACCAACTCGTCGTTTTGCTTTTTTGTAAGCAGTCCGCCGTGTCGGTGGATGCGCATTATAGGGAGATCCGAATTGAGATCAACTGTTTTTTGAAGTTTTTATGAAAAAAATGACTGTTCGCGCAAAATACGAACGAAACGGGTGAAAATAGCACTAAATTACTCGTATTATGGCTATTTAGGCAGTGTATTTTATAAATGAGCTTGTTTTTAAGTTGTAAAGAAGGTGATTTAACTATTAAGGAACGCGAATTGATCTTTATATGTGATCTTAATTGCTAGGTGCTAGGTGCTAGGTGCTAGGTGCTAGGTGATTCAAGATTGTATGGTAATGTTTGGGGTTGATAGAGCTGTTTTATTAGTAGTGAAGTTTAGTAGTGAATTTTAGAAAGTAAAAAGCCGAGCATAAGCTCGGCTTTTTGGTGTCTTTACGACTTACTCTGCAGACTGCGCGTCTTCTTGAACTTCTTCGTTTGTCGCTGGGCGACCAACTAGTTCAATATAAGCCATTGGTGCATTATCACCAGCACGGAAGCCACACTTAAGAATACGAGTGTAACCACCAGGACGGTCTGTATTACGTGGACCGATTTCGCTGAATAATTTACCAACTACTTCATTATCACGCGTGCGAGCAAACGCTAAACGGCGGTTTGCTACACTGTCAGTCTTAGCCAGTGTGATTAAAGGTTCAATTACACGGCGCAACTCTTTAGCTTTAGGCAAAGTTGTTTTGATGATTTCATGTTTCACCAAAGAACCAGCCATGTTGCTGAACATCGCTTTGCGATGGCTGCTGTTACGGTTTAATTGACGACCACTCTTACGATGGCGCATGACCCTATCCTTCTAACTAAACTAATATAGTGATTTAGATTATTCAGCTAGGCTTGCAGGCGGCCAATTTTCTAGGCGCATACCTAGAGAAAGACCACGTGAAGCTAGCACGTCTTTAATTTCAGTTAGAGACTTCTTACCTAAGTTAGGCGTTTTAAGAAGCTCAACTTCAGTGCGCTGAACTAAATCACCGATATATTGAATTTGCTCGGCTTTCAAACAGTTTGCTGAACGTACTGTTAGCTCAAGATCATCAACTGGACGAAGCAGAATAGGATCGAATTCTGGCTTCTCTTCTTTCTCTTCTGGCTCAGTTACATCACGTAAATCTACGAATGCATCTAATTGCTCAGCTAAGATAGTAGACGCACGGCGGATCGCTTCTTCAGGATCTAAAGTGCCGTTTGTTTCCATATCAATGATTAACTTGTCTAAGTCTGTACGTTGCTCAACACGGGCTGATTCAACCGAGTACGCAATACGTTCAACTGGGCTGAATGATGCATCAAGCAGCAGACGACCAATTGGACGCTCATCGTCATCAGAGGATAAACGACTAGATGCCGGCACATAACCGCGACCGCGCTCAACACGAATACGCATGCTGATCTCGCTGCTATCTGTCGTAAGGTGACAGATAACGTGATCTGGGTTGGCGATAGTTACATCACCATCGTGCTGAATATCAGCCGCAGTCACAGGGCCTACACCAGATTTAGTCAGGGTCAGAAAAACTTCATCTTTGCCTTCTAAAGTTACTGCTAGACCTTTAAGGTTTAACAGAATTTCAATGATGTCTTCTTGTACGCCCTCTTTCGCGCTGTACTCATGCAATACACCGTCGATTTCTACTTCAGTTACTGCACATCCAGGCATAGATGATAACAGTATACGGCGTAAGGCATTACCCAAAGTGTGACCGAAGCCACGCTCTAATGGTTCTAAAACTACTTTAGAACGCGTTGGGTTGATAGCGTCGATATCGACTAACCTTGGTTTTAGGAATTCGGTAACAGAACCCTGCATTTTATCCTCTCTTAACTCTTAACTTTACTTAGAGTAAAGTTCGACGATTAGTTGTTCGTTAATGTCCGCAGACAGATCTGAACGCTCAGGTAGGCGCTTGAAGCTACCTTCCATTTTCTTACCGTCAACTTCAACCCAAGTCGGCTTTTCACGTTGCTCAGCCAACTCTAGAGCAGCGATGATACGTGCTTGTGTTTTTGACTTCTCACGAATTACAACAGTATCTTCTGGAGTAATTACGTATGAAGGGATGTTCACTACACGACCATTAACTAAAATCGCTTTGTGGCTTACTAACTGACGTGCTTCAGCGCGTGTGCTAGCAAAACCCATGCGATATACAACATTGTCTAAACGTTGCTCTAAAAGCTGTAACAAGTTTTCACCTGTATTACCTTTAAGGCGAGCAGCTTCTTTGTAGTAGTTACGGAATTGCTTTTCTAATACACCGTAGATACGACGTACTTTTTGCTTTTCACGTAGCTGTAAACCGTAATCAGATAAGCGACCTTTACGAGCGCCGTGCTGACCAGGTGCAGTCTCAAGTTTACACTTAGAGTCGATAGCTCTTACGCCGCTCTTAAGGAACAGGTCAGTACCTTCACGACGACTCAGCTTGAGCTTAGGGCCCAAATATCTTGCCATGTTATTTCTCCTAACCTATTGTTAAACGCGACGTTTCTTCGGTGGACGACAACCATTATGAGGGATTGGCGTCACGTCAGTGATGTTGGTGATACGGTAACCAGCAGCATTCAAAGCACGTACAGCAGATTCACGACCTGGACCTGGACCTTTGATGAAAACTTCTAGATTTTTTAAACCGTATTCTTGAGCAGCAGTACCTGCACGCTCTGCAGCAACCTGAGCCGCGAATGGAGTAGATTTACGTGAACCACGGAAACCTGAACCACCTGCTGTTGCCCAAGATAGTGCATTACCTTGACGGTCGGTAATTGTTACAATAGTGTTGTTGAAAGAAGCATGAACGTGAGCCATACCATCAGCAACTTGCTTTTTAACCTTCTTACGACGAATTGGTGCTTTAGCCATAATCTACCCCACCTTATTTCTTGATAGGCTTGCGAGGACCCTTACGAGTACGCGCGTTAGTCTTAGTACGTTGACCACGTAGTGGTAACGAACGACGGTGACGTAGGCCACGGAAACAACCAAGGTCCATAAGGCGCTTGATATTTAATGTAACTTCACGACGAAGGTCACCTTCTACAGTGTACTTGCCAACTGCTTCACGCAATACGTCAAGTGTTTCGTCTGAAAGTTCACCGATTTTTGTGGTCTCGGCGATACCAGTCGCTGCTAAGATTTCCTTAGAGCGAGTCTTACCTATGCCATAAATAGCAGTTAAACCGATAACTGCATGTTTATGATCAGGGACGTTAATGCCAGCGATACGGGCCACTAACACATCTCCTATATTTGAATTTGGTAATCATCTGTTTGAAAAGCCCGTAAGGATACTCAAACGAAGACCAAATCACAACTAAAAACACAGGCCGAGTAAATAACTCAGCCTGCACGACTGTTTAATTAGCCTTGCCTTTGCTTGTGCTTAGGCTCACTGCAAATTACGCGTACTACACCAGCACGTTTAATAACTTTACAGTTACGGCATATTTTCTTAACGGAAGCACGTACTTTCATTGCTCAACTCCGTAAAATGACCTTATCGACCGTAGCCTTTAAGGTTTGCTTTTTTCAGCACAGAATCATACTGATGTGACATCAGATGCGTCTGTACTTGTGCCATAAAGTCCATGATTACAACAACGATAATCAAAATTGATGTACCGCCGAAATAGAATGGCGTTTGCCATGCCATAGTCATGAATTCGGGCACCAGACAGATAAAGGTTATATACAAAGCACCTGCCAATGTCAGGCGTGTCATCACTTTATCAATGTATTTAGATGTCTGCTCACCTGGACGAATACCTGGGATAAATGCGCCAGATTTTTTCAGGTTATCTGCTGTTTCACGCGGGTTAAATACCAACGCGGTGTAGAAAAAGCAGAAGAAGATAATAGCCGCAGCTAAAACCATCGCATATAAAGGTTGACCTGGAGTCAACGTTGTAGCGATTGCTTGTAGCACATCAGCGACCGGACCTTCACCCTGGCCGAACCAGCTTGCAATTGTACCAGGGAACAGAATTATACTGCTAGCAAAGATTGGTGGAATAACACCCGCCATGTTTACTTTCAGTGGTAAGTGCGTGCTTTGAGCAGCAAATACCTGGCGACCTTGTTGACGCTTTGCATAGTTAACGACGATACGACGTTGACCACGTTCAAAGAATACAACTAGGTAAGTAACAGCGAATACGATTACAGCAATCAATAACAGTACAAGTACATTCAGATCACCTTGGCGCGCCATTTCGGCTGTCGAACC
Organism: Pseudoalteromonas sp. CO109Y; assembly: GCF_004208935.1. NCBI lineage: Bacteria > Pseudomonadati > Pseudomonadota > Gammaproteobacteria > Alteromonadales > Pseudoalteromonadaceae > Pseudoalteromonas > Pseudoalteromonas sp. CO109Y. Next base: position 308,992 of record NZ_SGPD01000038.1, on the reverse strand, counting down.
AATAGCAGACGGCAGGTTAGCTACGATACCAACAAAAATCAGAACTGAGATACCGTTACCGATACCACGTTCTGTAATTTGTTCGCCCAACCACATTAGGAACATAGTACCAGTTACTAAACTCACTACAGCAGTGAAGTAGAAACCGATGCCTGGGTTAACAACTAACCCGTCCATCATGCCCGGTAAGCTGGTAGCAATACCGATTGATTGGATTGTAGCAAGCACAAGCGTGCCGTAGCGTGTGTACTGGCTAATTTTCTTACGCCCTTGCTCACCTTCTTTCTTAAGCTCTATAAACGGCGGATACATATGCGTTAATAGTTGCGTAATAATCGAAGCCGAGATGTACGGCATAATACCCAGTGCTAACACTGAAGCTCGCTCAAGCGCACCACCGCTGAACATGTTAAACATTTCAACAATGGTGCCCTTTTGTTGCTCGAAGAAATCGGCAAGTACAGCGGCGTCAATCCCAGGGATCGGCACGAATGAACCTAGACGGTAAATAATGATAGCACCTAATACAAATAGTAATCGACGCTTCAATTCCGAAAGCCCACTTTGTGCACTTTTCATATCTTGACCTGGTTTAGCCATTAGTACTTCCTTAGTCTTCTACCTTGCCTCCGGCAGCTTCGATAGCTTCGCGAGCACCTTTAGTCACTTTAAGACCTTTAACGGTAACTGCGCGTGAAACTTCGCCAGATTTAACTACTTTAACGAACTGGATGTTCTTTTTAACTAGACCAGCTGCTTGTAACGCGTTTACGTCTACTACATCGCCTTCAACTTTAGCGATTTCAAAAAGGTTAACTTCAGTAGATACTAATGATTTACGTGAAGTGAAACCAAATTTAGGTAGACGACGTTGCATAGGCATTTGACCGCCTTCGAAACCAACGCGTACTTTACCGCCAGAACGTGATTTTTGGCCTTTATGACCACGGCCACCAGTCTTACCAAGACCAGAACCAATACCACGACCTAGACGTTTCTTTTCAGTTTTTGCACCAGCAGCAGGTGAAAGTGTATTCAAATGCATCGAATTAACCCTCAACCTTTACCATGTAAGAAACTTGGTTAATCATACCACGCACACATGCTGTGTCTTCTAACTCAACAGTGTGATTGATACGACGTAGACCAAGACCGCGTAATGTAGCTTTATGCTTCGGTAAACGACCGATAGAGCTCTTTACTTGTGTTACTTTTACAGTTTTATTAGCCATGGTTTACCCCGTGATTTCGTCAACGCTAAGACCACGTTTAGCAGCGATTGACTCTGGAGAGTTCATGTTCTCTAGAGCAGCAATCGTTGCACGAACGATGTTGATCGGGTTAGTTGAACCGTATGCTTTTGACAATACGTTCTGTACACCAGTTACTTCTAGTACTGCACGCATCGCACCACCGGCGATGATACCTGTACCTTCAGAAGCAGGCTGCATGTATACTTTAGAACCCGCGTGGCGACCCTTGATTGGGTGCTGTAGCGTGTTACCGTTAAGGTCTACACTGATCATGTTGCGACGTGCTTTTTCCATTGCTTTTTGAATAGCAGCTGGAACTTCACGTGCTTTACCATAACCAAAACCTACTTTACCTGCGCCGTCACCAACTACTGTTAGTGCAGTGAAGCTAAAGATACGACCACCTTTAACCACTTTAGACACACGGTTTACCGCGATTAGCTTTTCAGCCAAATCAGGCTGTTGTTGCTTTGCTTCTACGTTAGCCATTGTCTACTCCTAGAATTGCAGACCGGCTTCACGCGCTGCATCAGCAAGCGCCTTCACACGGCCGTGATATTTAAAGCCACTGCGATCAAAAGCAATCTTTTCGATGCCTTTGTCAGCTGCACGTTCAGCAACCGCTTTACCAACTGCTTGAGCAGCTGCAACGTTACCTGTGCCTTTAACTGTTTCGCTAATTGCTTTTTCAACAGTAGAAGCAGCAGCCAGTACAGTACCCTCAGCAGTAACTACTTGAGCGTAAATGTGACGTGGCGTGCGGTGGATAACAAGACGCGTTGTGCCTTGTTCAATATAATTTCTACGAGTGCGTTTAGCACGACGTAGACGAGCTGTTTTTTTATCCATCGTCTTACCTTACTTCTTCTTAGCCTCTTTACGGCGTACATTCTCGTCCGCGTAACGAACACCTTTACCTTTATAAGGCTCAGGTTTACGGTATGCACGGATGTTAGCAGCTGTTTGACCAACTAACTGCTTGTCTACGCCCTTAACTAGAACTTCTGTTTGGCTTGGTGTTTCAATCGTAATACCTTCTGGTACTTCGAAATTCACTGGGTGTGAGAAACCAAGAGTTAAGTCTAATACTTTGCCCTTAGCTGCTGCACGGTAACCAACACCTACTAACTGAAGTTTCTTCTCGTAACCTTCATGCGTACCAACAACCATGTTGTTGATTAGAGCGCGAGCAGTACCTGCTTGTGCCCATGCATTAGCTACGCCTTCACGAGGTAAAGTTGTAATAACGTTGTCGTTAACTTGTACTTCAACAGCGTCGTTGATAGTACGAGTTAATTCACCGTTTTTGCCTTTAACTGTGATGTCCTGGCCTTTTAATGTAACTTCTACACCGGCAGGAACATTGATTGGTGCCTTTGCTATGCGAGACATAGTTCCCCTCCGATTAAGCTACAAAGCCAATGATCTCACCACCAACGCCGGCACTACGTGCTGCGCGGTCTGTCATTAGGCCTTTAGAAGTTGATACGATAGCGATACCAAGACCACCCATTACCTTTGGTAATTCGTCACGTTTCTTATAGATACGTAGACCAGGGCGGCTAACACGCTGGATATTTTCAATAACAGCTTTGCCTTCGAAATATTTTAAATCGATAGAAAGCTCAGGCTTCGCTTCACCGCTTACAGCGTAATCTGCGATATAACCTTCATCTTTTAATACTTTAGCTACTGCTACTTTCAGTTTTGAAGTTGGCATCGTTACTGATACTTTCTTCGCTGACTGACCGTTACGGATACGTGTAAACAAATCCGCAATAGGATCTTGCAAGCTCATAGTCTTACTCCCGTGATACTATTACCAGCTAGCCTTTTTAAGGCCAGGAATTTCACCGCGCATAGCTGCTTCGCGAACTTTGATACGGCTCATGCCGAATTTGCGAAGGTAACCATGTGGGCGGCCCGTAACGTTACAACGATTACGTTGACGTGAAGAGCTAGAATCACGTGGTAAAGCTTGTAGCTTTAATACCGCGTCCCAACGATCATCGTCAGATGTATTAACATCACTGATGATAGCTTTTAGTGCCGCACGCTTTTCAGCGAACTGAGCAACTAATTTCGCACGCTTTGCTTCGCGCGCTTTCATAGAATTCTTTGCCATAACCCTACCCTTATTTCTTGAATGGGAAGTTAAACGCTTCTAACAACGCACGGCCTTCATCATCTGTTTTCGCAGAAGTAGTGATTGTGATATCCATACCGCGAACACGGTCTACTTTATCATAATCGATTTCTGGGAAGATGATTTGCTCACGTACGCCCATGCTGTAGTTACCACGTCCATCAAAAGACTTAGCACTTACACCACGGAAGTCACGGATACGTGGGATAGCGATTGAAACCAAACGCTCAAAAAAGTCCCACATACGCTCGCCACGTAGGGTTACTTTACAACCAATTGGGTAACCTTCACGCACTTTGAAGCCAGCAACTGATTTGCGTGCTTTAGTGATTAGAGGTTTCTGACCAGAGATTGCTTCTAGATCCGCAACAGCGTTATCTAGGATCTTCTTGTCAGCTAGAGCTTCGCCCACACCCATGTTTAATGTGATCTTTTCGATCTGAGGGACTTGCATGACAGAGCTGAAACCAAACTTCTCTTGAAGCTCAGCAACTACTTTGTCTTTATATACTTCATGCAGTTTCGCCATCATTCTACTCCAACTATTAGATAGTTTTACCAGTAGATTTAAAGATACGTAATTTCTTACCATCTTCAATCTTGAAACCTACACGATCTGCTTTACCCGTTTCCGAGTTGTAGATCGCAACGTTTGATACGTCGATAGACGCTTCTTTCTCAACAATACCGCCAGCTTGGTTCAACTGAGGAACAGGCTTTTGGTGCTTCTTGATTAAGTTGATGCCTTCGACAAATACTCGACCAGATTCAGCAACAACTGAAAGCACTTTACCGCGCTTACCTTTGTCTTTGCCTGCTAGTACGATTACTTCGTCATCACGACGGATTTTTGCTGCCATGATAGACTCCTTATAGTACTTCTGGTGCTAGTGAAACGATTTTCATGAACTTTTCAGTACGAAGTTCACGAGTCACAGGGCCGAAGATACGAGTACCAATTGGCTGTAAGTTATCGTTTAAGATAACAGCCGCATTGCTATCGAAACGGATCAAAGAACCGTCCGGACGACGAACGCCTTTTTTAGTACGCACAACTACCGCGTTTTTAACATCACCTTTCTTCACTTTACCGCGAGGAATAGCTTCTTTTACAGAAACTTTGATGATATCGCCAACCGCTGCATAGCGACGGTGCGAACCGCCAAGGACTTTAATACACTGCACTTTGCGAGCGCCGCTGTTATCAGCAACGTCCAGCTGAGTTTGCATTTGGATCATGTTAATGACCTCCGGTGTAGAAATTACAACACGCCTTAATTTTGTTTAAAATCAAGACATTTCGGTTAAATTCCACTCAAAAAACAAGCAAGTTGTCTCTTAAGGGCGGGCAATTGTAGCAGCAATGGCAAGGAAGTGGTAGGTTATTTTTTAATTAATTTGGAATTAATCGTAATGCCTGCATTGAGGAATTACAGCAGCTTGCTGTAATGTTATTGATTATAAAACAAACAGGGCGAAAATGCGCCCTGTTTTTGACTTTAATTAAATTTTTATTAATTACCAAATAGACCTTTTAACTTGTCTTTAATTTTATCTTTGGCTTTTTCTTTGACTTCTTCTTTCGCCGCATCACTGACATCTAAGCTATAACCAACATCATGGAATGGGCCTTTGATACGCAGTGGAATTTTAAAGCCGGTACTGTCATCTGTCGTGCCTTGCCCTTCGATTGAATCAACTATCCCCGTTACTAAGCGATAGTCTACATTCGTCATAGGTAAATCAACTTTACCTGAGCCTGTAATGCGAATAAGTGGGCTAAGTAGTGACAAGTCTTTATTTTCACCAACACCGTTAGTGAATACAAAACTACCCTGCAATGCTGAGAAGTCTGTTTGCTGTGAGTTATCAAAGCCAGTATCTAAACCTTCTGATACTGCGCTTAAGTTACCTTTGATTAGCTCTTTTGCTTTACGAACCATCTCTGCAATATTGGCACCTTTTACCGCACCATCAGCAAACTCAAAGCCTAACTTACCATTTAAAGCATTGATAAAGCTCTTTTGGCTTTGACCTGTGGTCGTTAGATCCCAGTTTAGAGAACCTTTACCCATTAACTTATCGAAACCAGCCGCATCAGTTAGCAATGGCTGCGCATCAATTTTATCTAAAGAAAAGTTAGTACTAATTTTATAAGGTGTTTGCTTGGCGTTAACGGTTATCACACCTTTACCATTGCCCTCATAAGCAACAAACTTGTCTAGACTGATTTTAGCCACTGCATTTTTTAGGTTCACCGTTAACTGGTTTTCACCAAGGGTAATATCATTTGCTTGTAAGCCACTTGAACGCACGACTACATTTGCATCAAGTGCATTTAAGCCGCTCATATCAATTGCAGTATCATCCCAAACAATTGGTTGTGCTGGCGCATCTGCTGCAGGCTCTGCTTGTTCTTCTTTAGCTACGCCCTCTGGTAGGTAAGGGTTTAAATCAAGCATGCCTAAATCAATATCGGCATTCACAGCTAAGCGGTCACCAAGCTTAATATCGCTTTTACCTTTAATTTGCAGCTCATCTAGGGTGGCAAGTAGCTCAGTAAGCTTAAACTGCTGTCCTTTTAGGTGCATTGACCCCTTTACATTAAAGGCATTAAACGCATTTTCTTTTGCATTAAGCTCAACACCTTGCCAACTCGCAATATTTTTTACTGAGTCACCACTGACAGAAAGAAGCCCTTGCACGTCATTACCCATTTCTGCAATTGCACCTTTAAAATTTAAATCGACTAAGCGTGAATCAACCTCAGTGCTTACATTAAAGGTTTCGCCTTCAATCGCTTTAACAGGTGTATCTAGCGTGACATCTAAATCAAAGCGCTCACCCATATAGGTAATACCGCCTTTTAATTCTAAGGTCTTACGAAGAGAAGGTAATAAGATTGCTAATTCTAAATCGCTTATCTGTTGCTTTGCCCCGGTTTTGCCATCTAGATAAGTGAAAGTACCACCGTAGATTGCTACTTCACCAAGTTCGATATCAAAGTTATCTGGTAAGTTAACAGCGCCAGAACTCTTTTGCTGCTCTGTCTGTGGTTGCTCAGCAACCGCATCAAATAATTGCCAGTTTGCTTTACCATTTTTATCGGTTTCTAACAAAATTGTTGGTTCGTTAATAACGAATTTATCAAGTTTAAACTCACCGCCAAATAACGACATCCACGGGATACGGATAGCAAGTTGCTGCATGCTTGCCATATCTTTTTGTGAGCCTGTTTGCATATTGGCAAAGTGCACATCATTCAATTCGAGTTTTAATGATGGAAATACCGACAGCTTTTTATCGCCATTAATAGTCAGACTACGACCTGTGGTTTGTTCTACTTGCTCCGATACTTTATTAAATATCGCGTCTGTAGGTATTAGGAATGGTGCTGCGACTACCAATGCAATCAGTAATACGAAGATGACACCAACGATTTTCAGTAAGGTTTTCATAATCATCCTTAAAAATGGGCAAACAATGTACTTATCATAGCGGGAGTTAGGCGCAATTGCATTGCCCAACACATAAAAAGGGTTGTAAACAAGCTTAGGTACAAGAATATGAATCAGCGCTGAAACATTTTGATACCTATAGGTTACAAAAAGATCTTGACCGAATGATACCCTAGGGTTACATTGATACCTATAGGTTACATTTGAGTTTAAAATAAAAGGAAACGATTATGTCTAAGCAAGATATCAAAACGGAAGAAAAGTTTATGAGTCATAACGCATGGTTTTCAATATTCATGGGAGTCACGTTATTAATTATTAGTGTTTACCCAATGCTCAAGCAAACATCAGTACCGTTACTGTTTATTGGTGGTGCCGCATTTATTGGTTCATTCTTTATGTTTGTAATTAGAGGTGGATTTACATGGAAACTTGGCTATCGCCTTACATATAAGGATGAATTTTTAAATACGATTGATACCATCGCTTATAAACATGTTGTGCTTGGATTACTTTTTAGCATGGGGGCTATTTTTTTATTGTCTGGCGAACTTGCTTTAAATGTATCTCATAGCATGATGGCCACATTTTACCTTGCCTTGATGTGTTTGATATATGGCGTATCAATTCTTTGGCAAAGTAGAGACTAGGTATAAAAGTGCAAAATAATATCGCTAAATTCCGTAAAGATAAGGGCTTATCGCAGCAAGAACTTGCTGATGCCATTGCAGTATCACGTAAAACCATTAGCACAGTTGAAACAGGCCGCTTTATACCCTCGGTGATTATCGCGTTAAAAATTGCTGCTCACTTTGAACTCAGTGTTGAGCAATTATTTACACTCGATGACAATGATTAATTAACCATGTCAGTCGCAATCTTACTTATAAATTATCAGTAAGATTGCATCATTTCATTACTTCGGTATGATGCACGACCCTGTTGTTTTTGCACCCTGTGTACTAAAATTAAACAACCCAATTTGGTCAAAACTGGAGTATCGATTAAGCATGAAGAAACTGCTTATTTCACCGTCAAAAATGGCGCTTGGCGAGCAAGAAAGTCAAATTTATCAAAATATCCTCAAGCAAGCCTCTGATATCAGCTTAAACCTTATGGCAGTTAAAGTAGAAAACCACCCTGAAGACTTTTTAGGTTGGTGCTATGAGCTATTAAGTGCAAGCCGTGATCGCATTAACTACGATCTGTTAGAAGATAAGCAATTACCCACTCTTAAAAAACTTCATGACTTATTAATTTCTGCAATCAGTTTTTTGCAGTTAAAAACATTAAGGGTTGCGCCATGGCCTGTTATTGCAGGCTTCATCGAGCAGCATAAAGAGCTTGTAGCCCTTGATGAGCAATTACGTTTAGCTAATTACATTGCTGCAATTAAATCGCAATCCCTAAAAGAGATGATCCCAGAAGACCGTTTAGCTTTTTCTGGTAAACACAGTGCCTCGCTTGATCCAAGCAACTATAACTTCGACGTTGAATGGTTTGCTTCTACTAAGAACGCAAAAGGTTTCCACCAAATGTTGAGTGATTTACCAGGTGCGTTCGATGAGGCGCTTGTACACATTCCACTTGAGGGTGAAGTAACGCAAGAACATTATCAGCATTTTATGGTTGCTTACTTCATGGCATTTAATGGCAGCGATGAAAAGCCAACGCTTGCTCCTGCTACTCGCTTACTTGCGATGCGCCGACCTGACGTGTTTACACCAATCGTAAATAGTAAACTTGATGCCCTTTGTGCGGCATTAGGCATTACTAAGCTAAATAACCGCGATTTTGAGCGCTACTGGCAAGATGTTGTTGAAGCCATTCATAGTATGCCTTGGTTCAAAATGGCCAGTGCAGCAAATGAGCTTGAACAATCTCTGGTTGAAATCAAAGCCCTATTGCCTAGCTTCTTTTATTATGCAGATAAAAGTACCGCTGATAACTCTAACTATATTAAGTTGTTAAACAAACCTAAGAGTACCACAAGCTCAGCAGGTAAAAAGACCGTACGCCGTGGCAAAGAATCAGCAGAGATACTGGTGGACCGAGCATTAGCAAGTGATGATATCCCTGAACATATCAAAGCTAAGCGCGATTCAATCATCAGTGAAGTTGAAAAAGGCCGCAGTGTTGAAGAAACCATTACTCTAATGCGTGCAATTTTCGGCTAAGTTACTCTCAAATAAGCAAAACCCGGTTGCTTCGCAATTGTGCAACCGGGTTATTTTTTGCACCACACATGTGCGCATGAACAATTCAAATAACCATCCTTTTCACAATTAAACAAGTTTAAAAGCCTGTTTTTAAAGCCTTTAAGCATAAAATATCCCGTTCAAAATTAACTTGGCACAACCAGTGCAATATCGTATCCAGACAACACATAGAAAATGTCCTCAAATAATAACCAGACTGCAATCTGAAAATGGGACAAAATCAACATAACAACAGGATACAGAAACATGCTAAAACTAAAAAAAACGGTCGCAGCAAGCGCCCTTGCGCTATTAACTTTGAGCTCAACATATAGCTATGCAGAAGTCACAGCAAACGCTGCGGCAACTTCAAACTACTTATGGCGTGGTCAAGAACAAACCGGCGGTGATGCTGCAATCCAAGGTGGTATCGACTACGCAAGTGAATCTGGCTTTTATGCGGGTACTTGGGTATCGAATGCTAGCTGGGCTGACGACATGACTTACGAGCTAGACCTTTATGCTGGTTTTGGCGGTGAAATCAATGAAACCTTTAGCTACGATGTTGGCTACATTTATTATGCATACCCAGATGCAGCATCTTATACAGATGCAGACTTCTCTGAAATCTACGGTAGCATTAGCATGGGTAGCTTCACCTTTGGTGCAGCAGTCCTAGCAACATCAGCAGCAAGCGGTGACGGTACAGATTTTGGTGACTCTCTATATTTAAATGCTGACTACAGTTTCCCAGTTGGCAGTACCGGTGCAGAAATGGCCCTTCACTTAGGTCATTACTCAGGGGATTTCATTGGTGATGATGACATCATCGACTACGGTGTTTCTGTGTCGAAAGACGGCTTTACTTTCGGTCTTTCAGACAACGACATTGATGGTTCAGATGTAAAAGTGTACGTCGCTTACGCGGTTGATTTCACTTTATAAAGAATGTGTTACTTGCTGCAACACGAAGGGCCGTTAAGGCCCTTTTCTCGTTTTGGGCTATATATTAAGGCACACTATGCCCGGTTGAGCCTTGCCAAATGCGATACCATTGTTCACGGTTCATAGTAAGCTGCTTAGCTTCAACAGCTGATTTAACACGCTCAATATTACCCGTACCAAGTACCACAGACGGTGCACTTGGGTGCATTAACAGCCAAGCACAAACAACTTGATCAATGGCTGTGGCGCCAATTTCAGCTCCAACCTGCTCCAACACTGCACGTAAACGCACCGCTTTTTCATCATCACTTGAGAATATACGACCCCCAGCTAGTGGTGACCAAAGCATAGGTTTGATATCGAGCAATTGGCATTGGTCTAAGCTACCATCATCAAGGGCTTTCATTTCGTAAGGTGAAAACTCAATTTGATTAGTCACAAGCTCAAAGTCTAAACGCGACTGCAACAAGCTAAATTGCGATGGGGTAAAATTAGATACACCAAAATCAATCACGTCACCATTTGCTTTTAGGGTATTAAATGCTTGTGCCATTTCATCGGCGTTCATTAAGTAATCAGGGCGATGGATAAGTAATACATCTAAACGATCAGTGTTGAAGTTTTTAAGTGACTGCTGTGCTGAGGCAATTATATGCGCGGCACTTGAATCATAATGGTTTGCTTTGCCTTGTAATCCTAGGCTTGCAAACGCAGGCTTAATACCACACTTGGTGATTATTTTGATTTCATCACGAATACTTGGTTTTAGTTTAAGTGCTTTACCAAATTCGGCTTCACAACCGTATTCACCGTAGATGTCAGCATGATCAGTATGTGAAACTCCCATATCGATTGCATTTTCTAAAAAACTTAAGCATTGCTGTGGCGTTATCTGCCAATCTAGCAAGCGCCAGAACCCTAATACCAACTCATCAATACAACGACCATTGCTATTCACCATAACGACCTACTATTCCTAATAAATTCGACTCAAATTAATCTTTTAACCATATCACAGATTTACTAATCACAGCTGTTAACATACAGTTACAAAACAAATTGCTAATTTGTTACTAAACAGGATATTTTAGTACCTAAAAACAAATGTTATAAAACAAGGAATAAAAAATGAAATCATCAAATGTCATGACCGCATTGGTTGATATTTTTATCAGCCCGAGCAAAGCCTTTAATGGCTTAAAAGAAGCAAAAGGTTGGTCTTTTGTTGCCTTTATTTTACTTGCCGGCATCCTCGCTGCCAGCATGTTTGCTTTTTACAATAAAGCTGACCCGCAGTTTTTAATCGATCAACAAGTGGCTGCAGCCAGTGTTGATGCCACCATTGCAGAACAAAAAATGATTCGCCAAAGCATGGAGCAAACCATAGATATGCAAGTGTGGTTTGCTATATTTGGTGGCATCATTGGTTTGGCTGTTATTAATGCTCTAATGGCAGGCTACTACCTATTTGTATCTAAGCAAGATCCAGAAGCTAACTACGGTTATGGTGCGTGGTATGGCTTTGGTGTGTGGACTATGATGCCAATGATTATCTCAAGTCTTGGTTTACTCATCTTAGTATTAACTGCGAGTACCGACCAAATCTCACAGACGTTATTTAACTATGCTTCGATTAACCAACTTTTAATTGGTTTAGAAATTGGCCACCCATTTTACACCTTACTTGAAAGTCTCAATATCTTTTCTATTTGGGGTATTTTCATCGCAGCTATCGGTTTAAAAAGCTGGACTAATTTCACTTTCAATAAAGCGCTACTGTTTGCAGCTCTACCAAGTATTGTTATTTACGGTATTTGGACTGTAATCGCTCTCGTTTAATTCTGCTTTGAGCGGCAATATGCCGCTCTTAACTACCAAGGAAGTAACATGAAAAAAGCCATTATTATTGGCCTCGCTGTTACGGCATTTGTCGCTTTACTGATTTCAAAACAAGTCACAGGCAATAAAGATGCACCAGAAATGCATATTGCAGAAGTTGAACAAGGCAATATTGCCGATTCAATTTTAGCCTCTGGCAACCTAGTCTTTAACACCCAAGTGCAACTGCGCTCAGAAGTGACAGGCCGTGTAGCGAAAGTGTTTGTAGAGGAAGGTGAAAGTGTCACTGAGGGCGATATTTTAATGCGCCTAGATACGACCGCGTTTGAATCTGAAGTTGCCCGCAACAAAGCCGTGCTTCGCGCGACCGAAATCGACATTAAGCATAGCGAAACCCGATTAAAAAATATCGAGCGTCAATTAAGCCGCCAAAAAGAGCTTTATGAAGTTGGCCTTGCTGGCCAAGAAGTGTATGAAAACCTACAAAATGCCCGCGATTTAGCAAAAATAGATATTGAAGCAAAACGTGAAGCTTACAACCAAGCCCAAGCATCATTATTGATTGCTGAAGACCGTTTAAATAAAAGCGTGTTTCGCGCTCCAATGAGTGGCCTACTTGCTTCGGTAAATATTAAAGAAGGTGAAACTGTTATTGCCGGAACAACCAACATTATTGGCTCAGACTTGATGCTAGTAGCCGATCCAAGCGCAATATTAGCCGAACTTCGAGTGGATGAAACCGATATCGCCGGTATCAAATTAGACCAACATGCAGATATCTATGCTGCCGCTTACCCAAATCAACCTTTTACTGGCAAAGTAATAAACATTGGCACATCAGCAAAAAATCAAGCCGGTTCACAAGGCTTATCATTTAAAGTCAAAGTACTACTTGATGCCACTGACCGCCAGCTATATGCCGGAATGAGTTGCCGCGCAGAAATCGCCACGAGCATTGCCGAAAATGGCTTAAAACTCCCCATCGAAGCCATTCAAAAAGAGGATGATAGCTACTTTGTCTGGAAGCTTAATACAGATAACACAGTAACTAAAACACCTGTTACGGTAGGTATTTCTTCAGATATCGAACAAGCACTAACCAGTGGTGTTTCTCGGGGAGATCGTATTGTTATCGGCCCTGCTAGACCACTTAGCTCACTAAAAGAGGGTGATACGGTAGCCGTTAAAAACAGCCCTGAAAAAGGTGCTAAATAATGTCTGCGGTGATCAAGCTCAGCAATATCAATAAACAATACAAAATGGGCGAACAAGTTTTCAAAGCCCTTGATGATATTAATATTGAAATTGCGCAAAATGAGTATGTTGCCATCATTGGCCCTTCAGGCTCAGGTAAATCAACCCTGATGAACTTGCTTGGCTGTTTAGATACTCCCACCAGTGGTGATTACTATTTAAAAGATAAGTTAGTAAAGCGAATGACCGAAACGGAGCTTGCTCATCAGCGTAATGAAAGTGTTGGTTTTATTTTTCAAAGCTTTAACTTATTACCAAGAGCATCCGCTCTTGAAAATGTTATGCAGCCTTTGGTGTATCGATTTATTTCTGCCAAAGAGCGAAAGCAACAAGCGCTCGAATCATTACAACGGGTTGGTCTTGGCGATAAAGTAAACCACCTTTCAAGCCAGCTTTCTGGTGGCCAACGTCAACGTGTCGCTATAGCTCGCGCACTCGTTACTAAGCCCCACATTCTACTTGGTGATGAGCCTACCGGTAACTTAGATAGTAAAACCACCACTGAAATCATGGCGCTGTTTGATGAGCTTCATAACGAAGGGCACACCATCATTTTGGTTACTCATGAACAAGATATTGCTGATCACTGCCAACGTGTTATTCGCTTAGTTGATGGCAAGGTTGTTAGTGATACCCGTAAAGGCGAAGGAACAAGACAACATGTTTAAATCTGCTATCGCTGTAATGGAAGGTACAAAAGCCGCACTGATGGCAATTAAAGCCAATGCGATGCGCAGTGCCCTTACCTGCTTAGGCATTATTATTGGTGTTGCAGCGGTTGTTACCGTGGTGGCAGTGATGCAAGGGTTTACCAAGCAAATTAATGATCAGCTTGCTGATATGTCTCCCGATGTCACCAATATAAAACCTTACACTAGCGTAGAAAAAGAAATGGTAGGTCAACAAGCAAAGTTAACCTACAGCGACTTTTTAACTCTAAAAGCACGCGTAAAAGAAGCCGAAACCTTTACTGCGCTAATGTTTACTTGGCGCTTTTCTGGTGCAGCAGAGTATGGCAATAAAAGTCATGCTTCACGGGTAATGGGCACCGAGCAAGACTACCAAAAAGCTTATCGCACCTACCCAGAACTCGGGCGGTTTATTCGCGCAGAAGATGATGAAAAACGTCGTCGAGTGGCGTTTATTGGCCCTTCAATTATCGAAAAGCTTAACCTGCCTGAAAACCCTGTAGGTGAATATATCAAACTCGGTGGTGAGTGGTTTCGCATTATTGGCGTTGCTGAAAAACAAGGTAGCTTATTGGGATTTGACCAAGACGATTACATTAATATTCCGATAAGTACCATGAGTGCGTTAGAGGGCGGCAGTGTTGATACTAATGTGCAAATGATGTTTCGTTTAAAAGACGATGCTAACGAAGCGCAAGTACTGGCTAAAATTCGCCGCATCTTACGCCAATTACATAAACTAAAAGACGGCGAAGATGACGACTTTGAGTTTGAAACCGCCGAAAAAGCTCGTGCTAATATTGATAAGTTTACCGGAAGTGCAACCGCAATTACCGCGGGGATCGTGGGTATCAGCCTGGTAGTTGGTGGTATCGGAGTGATGAATATCATGCTGGTTTCGGTAACAGAACGTACGCGTGTGATCGGCACCTTGAAAGCATTAGGAGCAACACCTGGCTTTATTATGCTGCAATTTTTAGTTGAAGCGGTGGTGCTATCACTTTTTGGAGGCTTAATTGGTTTAGCGATAGGGTATGGTGCTGCGGCACTAATATCAGTGTTAGTGCCGAGCATGCCAGATGCCTACATACCGGGTTGGGCGATTATGCTGTCATTTGGCTTTACTTCATTGATTGGTATTGTGTTTGGCTTAGCGCCCGCTATTAAAGCGGCACGCTTAAACCCAATTGATGCGCTGCGTTATGAATAACTAGTCTGGCTTATAAGGTACTTGAGCGCAGCTTATTTCAACTGTTTTCGGGTACCAAATAGGCCCAACTTGGTTTACTGCAACTTCAGCTAAGCCATTGGTGAACGACTTATAAGTGTGAACAGTTTGCCATTCGGAATCAGGACACTCCTCAGATAAGTCGACAGGCTTTGAACCTTCGTAAAGCGCTGCGGCAAAGTTATGATGCCATTGCTCTGTTGCAGGCGCTTTATTGGCTTGTGCAGCACTGCCATTATCAAAGTAGATATTTGTGCAACCACTTAAGGTTGCTACTAACACTGTTGTTACTAGTAGGCTTTTCATAATTGTTGCTCCTGTGCTTGTTGCTCACACCATACTTTTACTGTGTGAGGAGCATAAATTCCGAGTGTAACGAGTCCTAATGCGCCATCAGCGAATGTTTGTTGCGATTGCATTTGGGCAACTTTTTGATCTTGGCAAATAGCCTTTACATTAACGCGCTCTTCACCAACGAGGCCCCACAAAAAGAATGGGCGGCTATCTTGGTAATCAGCTTTAGTGGCTAATTTATTGGTTGTTTTTTCTGGCACTATGGTGACTGATGAACACGCTGTCACCGATAAGGCGAGCAGCATACAGGCCATTTGTTTCATGAGTAGTTCCTTTGTCTGAGTTGTTAAGCTCAGTAAGTATAAGAATATGAGTACTCATTTTGGGTAAGAAAGCGTATAGAAATTGTAGGAAATACTACAGTTTCTAACATTTAGCCTTTGAACTAAACTGGGACTATCGACGACTAACTCTTGAGAAAAGTAACTAAAGGTCATTATGACGGCATATCTGCGTATATTTTTATTTCTTGTGTGTTTGAGTGTGCTGTCTTGGTATAGCTTTTCAAGCGATCCTAGCTCTGATGAGCAACAAGGTATAACCAAAACCGCTGTGAACCTTGCTAATTGCCAACAGCAATTAGCGCAAAGCCGCATGCAAACTTACGCTAAACATTATATTTTGCCCTATCAGTTCAAGTTATTGAGTTGGAATATCTACAAAGCACAAATAGATGGCTTACTCACAGATTTGCAAAAGCTAAATGCCGATGCTGATATTGTGTTACTACAAGAAGCTATCGAAGAACCTGCACTTACAAAGCTCAAACCCTATTGGCGCTTTGCTAAAGGGTATAAGAGTGGCGGCGTGCAATCAGGGGTTATGACACTCAGCCGCTGGCCAGCTACTGTGCATTGTACACTCACCCATAAAGAGCCTTGGCTACGTAGCCCAAAAGCCACCAATATTGTGGAGTATGCGCTGCCTGAACAACAGTTATTACTCAGTATTAACCTACATGCCATTAACTTTACGATTGGCGTTAGTGACTTTAAGCAACAGCTCGACGATGCCGCCGCTATTATGCGAACGCATAAAGGCCCAATCGTATTTGCCGGTGATCTCAATACCTGGAGTGATGAACGCCAAGCCTTATTACAGCAAACATTGATCCAATTAGGTTTGCACGAAGCTATTTATTTAGATGATAAGCGCACCAAAGCATTTGGATTAGCACTTGACCAAGTATGGGTGCGTGGTGTCAAAATAGAAACTACCGTTGTACCTGAGCTTGCAAGCTCAGATCATAACCCAATTATTGCAACCCTGACGATAGAGCATCAAACGCTATGAGATTATGTATGAGAGGATATTGGTTTATCGCGTTAATATTATTGAGCATTAGCCAATTCAGTGATGCAGCCACCCCCGAACAAGAGATAAATCACCTCATTGATTTTGTTGCTAAAAGCGATGCCGTATTTATTCGCAACGGCACAGAGCACTCAAGCCAAGATGCTGCCGAACACCTTGCTATGAAGTATCGAAAAGCGACCCGCTATGCAAAAACTGCAGAAAAATTTATCGAAAACCTAGCGAGTAAAAGCTCATGGAGCGGTAAGCCCTATAAAGTAAGACTCAGCAATGGGTCGTTACTCAATGCAAAAGATTGGTTGAGCAATGAATTAAAAGAGTACCGCCGAAACCAACATATTCATAATTAAAATCATCAACACACAAGAAGCGAAAAGCCATGCAAGAACACAAAAATCAGCCACTCAACGACTTTATTGAGTACCCTCATGACGAGATGCTAAAACGCGCCGAAGAGTTTTTAGCCGTGAGTCAGCGTCGCCACAGTATTCGCAGCTTTAGCGACCGCCCAGTGCCAAAAGAAATAATCGAAACCTGTATTAGAGCGGCTGGCACTGCACCGAGCGGTGCCAATCATCAACCTTGGCACTTTGTAGCAATACACAGCAGCGATGTGAAAAAACAAATTCGAGAAGCCGCTGAAAAACTAGAGCGCTCATTTTATGAAGGTCGCGCAGGTGAAGAATGGTTAGATGCCTTAAAACCACTTGGCACAGATGCCAGTAAGCCCTACCTTGAGCATGCGCCTTGGCTAATTGCCGTGTTTAGTCAAAAGAAAGGCGGTATTTCTGCCGATGACAAAAATACCAATTACTATGTTCATGAATCTGTTGGCCTAGCAACCGGCTTTTTAATTCAAGCACTACACAGAGCTGGCCTTGCAACCCTTACGCATACACCAAAGCCAATGAGCTTTTTAACCGAAATTTGCGGCCGCGATAAAGATAATGAGCGCCCTTACATGCTGCTAATTGCAGGCTACCCAGGAACAGATGCAACCATCCCTGAGCATGCCTTAGTGAAAAAGTCGCTAGACGAAATAGCGACCTTTATTTAGCTTTAAAATCAACAGCCAGCACATCACCCGGGTTTAAACCTGAAACGATGTGCTGCTGTCCATCGAGCATTTCGCCAAGGCGCACATAGCGGCGCACTATCTGATTATTTTCAAGTAAATAGACCATACTCAATTGGCCATATTGATGTACCCAGCTTGAGTCAATCAACACCCCTTTTTCAGTGGCGAGCGGTAATTGTAATTGCGCATAAAGCCCAGGCATTAATCCAGTTTGCGCATCTGTTTCTAAACGGATTTCCATACTACGCGCAGCACTATCAGCAACCGGCACAATTTCTGTCACTGTGGCAGGCATTGACGTAGATAAAGCAGGTAGTTTAACAGTTAGAGTTTGACCAACATTCAACTTAATTGCTTGTTGTTCTCTGACATTAAATGCTAATTGCAATTGCTGTGGGTTATACAGTGCGAGTAATGGCGTGCCAGGAGTTGCGGTATCCCCAGGCTCTGCAAAACGTTCAACCACGACACCTGAAATCGGCGCTTTAATTTGCGTAAAACTCAATGCAACTTGCGCTTGTGTTTGCTGCTGCTTAGCAATTGCTAGGTTCGCCGTTAAATTATCGAACCTTGCTTTTGCATCGTCGTATTCGCTAACAGATACCAATCCTTGCTTGTATAAGTCGTTAATACGCTTTAGTTGTTTCTCCGCTTGAGTCAGCGAGGCATTAATTGCATTTATTTGTGCTTCGCTTTGAGCAAGTCCTGCTTTAAAGTCATCTTGCTGTAAGGTAATTAGCACGTCACCTTGTTTTACAGTATCGCCAGCGCGTACATTTAAACGCTCAACTTGTGCCATAACCCGTGATGAAATTTGCGTATTTTGTTTTGCAATCACGGTGCCCGGTACAACTTCATCACGCGCAATATCTGCCAGTGTCACAGTCACTAACTGACCAGTGTAATCATTTGCTGATGGGTTTTTCATGCCTGCAGCTTGCTTATCAGAGAAACTGCCCGCCATGTAAAGTACCGCCACAATGATCACAGATAACGCGATGATTGAACCAATAAGTTTCGATTTACCCTGCATGAGCTTGTTCCTCTTTGGCTGCATCCTTTGCAAACACTAAATAATAAACCAGCGGCACAACAAATAATGAGAACAATGTTGATGCCACAATACCAAAAATAATTGCGATCGCTAGACCGCTAAATACCGGATCTAGGGTGATCACCAAGTTACCTAATAAGGTGGTTCCCGCTGTGAGTAACACAGGGCGCATACGCACGGTGCCTGCGGCGATTAAAGCCTGTTTAATTGCCATACCTTGGCCGCGAGCTTGATTTATAAACTCAACTAAAATAAGTGAGTTACGAACCACAATACCGGCAAGTGCAATCATGCCTATCATGGCTGTTGCGGTGAATAGCACCGGCTCTGGAGCACCAGCAATACTGCGCTCTCCAAATTGATTTAATAGCCAAAAGCCCGGCATGATCCCTATTACGGTTAATGGAATAGCCGACATGATGATCAGTGACAAACTCGCAGAGTGTGTTTGAATGCGTAAGATGATGAAAATTGCAGTGAGCGCAAACGCAAAGGCAATACCCATATCTCTGAATACATCAATGGTAATTCGCCATTCACCTTCACCACTAAAGGTCACGTCAGTGCCAGCAGGTAATTGCCAAGCTTGGCTACCACCATTGTTGAAAAAGTGCCTACTTTGCCAATCTGTTTGGCTAAATTCGTCAGCGCTGATGCCTAAGTCGGCATTGACGTCAGCAATAATTTCAGCGGGTGTACGGCCATTTAGCTCAGCCATAACATACACAACATTACGCTGATCTTTACGCATAATTGGCTTAGCAACCTCTTGATGCTGAAATTCACCTAACTCAGATAGCGCCACCAGCGGACGCGGTGCACTTTGCAGCCCAAATTCGTCACTGGTTTTTGCAAGCTCCCTATCACCACGAACTTGTAATGCCAGCAATTGAGCAAATTGGTTACGGTCTTGATATGGCAGTTGCAGTTTTATATCGACAGGATCTGTTTCGCCGCTAACATATAACACCCCAGCATTTTGCCCATGCGAGGCAATGGCTAAGGTCTGGGCAATATCTTGCGTAGAGACCGCCGACAATGACGCTTTACTTTTATCAGTAACAAAACGTTGTAACGGCGCATTGGCAGCAATACTGGTATCAACCTCAACCACATGCGGCTCTTGCTTTAATCTTGCTGCAACGGCAAGGGCTGCTTGATAGTGAGTGTCTGTATCAACAAATGGCTCACTGTAAACTTCGGCCACTAAGGTACTTAAAACCGGCGGACCAGGTGGTACTTCAACCACTTTAATTACAATGCCATCGGTTGCCAGTGGCGCTAATGCGGCACGCAAGCGCATGACCACGCCATGAGATTGATGATCACGCTCAGTTTTATCAAGCAGTAATACTCTGAGCTCAGCTAAATTAGCAGCTTCACGTCGATAATAACCACGCACCATACCATTAAAGTCCATGCTTGATGGCTGACCAACGTAGGCTGCCGCCTCGCTTACTTCATTTAATTGCCAAGTGATGGTTTGTACTTGTCGAGTAAAAGCGGCGGTTTGCTCAAGGCTTGTGCCTTCTGGCATATCAATTAAAACTTGCAACTCGTTTTTATTATCAAACGGTAATAGCTTTAGAGGTACTGCACGCATTACGGGTAGCATGGCACTGGCGACAAACAAGGCTAATGTGGTCCATAGAACGAGTTTGGCGCGGCCTTTAGACTCAAGTAATGGTGATAATATGCGCTCGTATAAGCTATGCGGATTGGCTTCTAGTTGCATGCTGTCATCAACTGGCGCTTTCAGTAATTTCATGGCCAACCATGGCGTGACAAAAAATGCCACTATGGTTGAAACCATCACACTGACCGGTACATTAAATGCCATCGGTGCCATATACGGCCCCATCATGCCGGTGATAAATGCAAGTGGGATAAATGCCACCATAATGGTCAATGTAGACATAAACAGCGCCACACGAATTTCGCTCATGGCATCAACTATGCGTTGTTTTTTATCGCCTTTTTTTGTTAAAAAGCGACTTATGTTGTCTATCCCAGTAATGGGATCATCAACCAATAAACCTAAAGAAAGTATTAATGCAAACAGCGTGACTCGGTTAATCGTATAGCCAAAGGCAAAATCAAGTGTCAGGGTGATGCCGTAGCAAATAGGTACCGCTAGCCCCACAACAATCGCTGGTCGCCAACCTAAAAATACGCCAACAAAAATAACCACGGTAAATACCGCAAACACTAAGCTCGAGGTAAGGTTATTTACTTTTTCATTCGCGGTTTGGCCATAGTCACGCAGTACGGTGTAGCCCAGTTCATCTGGTAGTAGATTAGCCGATAAGCTATCCATCATGCTGTGCACTTCATTGGCTACAGCTACCGCATTGGTACCTGCTTGTTTAGCGACACTAATAGTGACTAAAGGAAGTTGTTGCTGATTATCTGATTGAGCCAACCATTGATAACTTTGTGCTTCGCTTGGCCCATCACTCACCTGGGCCACATCACTTAGGTAAACACTCTTACCATTAACCACATTGACAACAAGCCGTTCAATCGCAGATTGAGAGCGTAAAACATCACCCACTTGTAAGGCAATTTGCTGCTTACCCTCAACAACGCTGCCCACATTCACTAATTGGTTAGATACGCTAAGCGCATAATACACATCGGTTAATGTTGTTTGGTGTGCAGCAAGAGCACTTGCATCAAGGTTAATCGTTAATTGACGTGTTCGACCAGCAATCACTTTCACTTCGCTGGTATTTTCGATGCGCTGTAAACTGTTAGCGATTTCGTTGGCAAAGCGAGTTAGTTGATAATCATCGTAAAGTTTTGGATCTTTACTAAATAAGCCCAGCATTACTATTGGCACGTCGTTCACTTCAACCGGACGTATTTGCCATGAGCTGATCACTGACGCCATCGTGTGTTGATAGCTATAGAGTTTAGCGTAAGTGTCGAGAATGGCTTGCTCACGGTCGTGACCAACTTCAAAGCGAAGAGTAACAACAGCAGCATTACTTTGTGTAGTCGAGTAAATATGCTCAACGCCCGTTAACTGTGCCAATAACTTTTCCAATGGTTCAGTTACCAGCCTAGCTACTTCTGGCGCTTCGACGTTTGGCGCTGCCACATATATATCAAGCATAGGAACCACAATTTGCGGCTCTTCTTCACGAGGGGTTTGCTTTAATGCCATTAAACCAAGCAGCACCGACATAATAAAAATAATGACGGGGAGGCGGCCGCTCAAGCTGTTTTTTACTGCATTATCGATAGCATTCATTGCTTAACTACCTTTTGCAAAATAAACCATGAAGGGTTTCAAGGATTGCCATAACACTTTTATCGACCACGCGATAATAGATAGTTTGGCTTTCACGTCGAGTCGCAACTATCTGAACTTTTCTCAGCGCCGCTAAGTGTTGCGATAATGCTGACTGCGCCAATGGCACAGCTTCGTTTAATTCGCTCACGCTCATTTCACCATCTTGCAGCGAACATAAGATCATCAAGCGATTTTTATTCGCCAATATCTTTAGCATTTGCTCTGCTTGCTCCACATTGTCGGCCATAGCCGCAAAATCGATGTTCATAATCACACTACTCTATATTCTTAAAATACCGCTAAAGTATAGATTGATATATTAGAAAAGTCTAATATTAGAATTTACTAATGTAGTATTATCTAATATATTAAATACATCACTCTGTTATCGAGGTCTTATTATGAAACTAAATGACGCGCTTCGCTTAATTGCTGGTGTAATGATCTGTATTTCATTATTGCTACAACAGTTTCACAGTCCGCTGTGGATTTGGTTTACGGTATTTATTGCTCTAAACTTAATTCAATCGGCATTCACTAAATGGTGCCCAATGATCACTATTTTACGCAAACTTGGCATGGAGGATTAGTATGCTGACACCAATTCCTGACTTAATGAAAATTATTGCCCCAAGCCAGCGCCGCATTAGCGCTGACCAAGCAAAACAAGAGTTAAGCGAAAACCATGGTTTATTAATAGACGTACGCGAACCTGCTGAGCACGCAACTAAAGCAGCGACAGGTGCAATTAATATCCCACGTGGTGTACTTGAAATGAAATTAATGGAAATTGAAAAAGATCCTGCAAGACCCATTTACTTACACTGTGCAAGTAGTGCCCGCGCCACACTAAGTGCCGAAGCACTGACTCGTGTTGGCTACGAAAATGTCACTGTAATCACCTGTAATGCCGAACAAATCTGTCAGGTTTTTTAACTTCATAGAACAGTAACACTGGTCGGATAAGCTCGTACTTTTCTACTTATAGGTACAGAGCAATGACTTTTACGCGCAGACGCTTTTTAAAGGCATCGGCGGCTGGTTTTGGAGCCGCCGTTTTATCTTTTGGTTTAACGGGCTGTAGTCTTAATGACGATGATGACGAAACCACAAAGCAAATCCCTGTCAGCTTTGATCACGGTGTTGCCAGTGGCGACCCGCTCGCTGATAGTCTAATTATTTGGACTCGCATAACACCTCTTGAAAACGTCACGAGTGTTAACGTAGTTTGGCAAGCCTCAACAGATGCTAACTTTACAACCATTAGCCATGATGGCGAAACACAGGTAAGCGATGCAACTGACTTCACCTTAAAAGTTGATCTGCAAGGTCTCGATGCCAACACCACCTATTACTACCGCTTCATAAGTAATGGTAAAACCTCACCTACTGGAGCAGGTAAAACGCTTCCAACCGACAACATAGAACAAGTAAAATTTGCCGTTGTCTCTTGCGCTAACTATCCTGCTGGCTACTTCCATGTATATGGTGAAATCGCAAAACAAACCGATTTAGATGCAGTACTGCACTTAGGTGACTACATCTATGAATATGGTAATACAGGTTATGCCACTGAAGATGCCGCCGAGCTTGGCCGTTTATTACCTGATGACAATAGCGATGAAATCATTTCTTTAGCGGATTATCGCAAACGTTACGCCCATTATCGTAAAGACGATAACTTGCAAGCTGCCCATAGTCAGTGTGCATTTATTACTGTTTGGGACGACCATGAAATAACTAATGATACATGGCATAGTGGCGCTGAAAATCACAACGACGGCGAAGGTGAATTTAGCGAGCGCAAAATGCATGCGTTACAAGCCTACTTTGAATGGATGCCTATCCGCAATGTTGCCGATAAAGAACGTATTTATCGACGCTTTGAGTTTGGTAATTTAGTTTCATTACACATGCTCGATACCCGTGTTTTAGCTCGCGACGAGCAAGTTAATTATGCGGATTTCGACTTGACCAGCAGCCAAGGACAAACTGACTTTGTTGCAGCAATTAGCTCACCTACTCGTGCTCTATTAGGTAACGAGCAACTTACATGGCTGACTGATGGTTTAACGACAGCAACAACACAATGGCAAGTACTTGGGCAACAAGTGCTGATGACCAAAATGCATTTGCCATTCGAGATTTTACAGTTACTAATGGATATTCAAGTGACTCAAGCAAACGGTGCTGATCCATCTGCATTACTTGCTCAAGCAAATACCTTATTTAGTGAGCTTGCGCAAATTAAAGGGCGCGTATTAGCTGGCGATCCAACAGTTACTAGTGAGCAGCGAGCACGCGTAGAAACAACAGCGCCTTATAATCTTGATGCATGGGATGGCTATGCTTATGAACGAGAGGTAATACTTGGGACTGCAATTGCTGCACAAAAGAACTTGGTGGTTTTAGCTGGTGATACGCATAACAGCTGGGCAGGACAATTAGTCACTGATGCAAGTAACCCTGTTTCTGCTAACGCTGCAGCTGGTGTTGAGTTTGCAACATCTTCGGTTTCTTCTCCGGGTCTTGAGAACTACTTAGCGTTAAATACGCAATCGAGTGAGGCTGTCGCACAAATTGAGCAAGTTATTGCATTACTGGTTAACGACTTAGCCTACAACAACTTAGTTGAACGAGGCTACTTAACGGTCACCTTTACTCAACAGCAAGCGCTTGCCCAGTGGCATTATGTAAGTAGCGTTAAAACAGCCGATTACACACTGCTTAACGAGCGTCAAAAAGCGCTCAGCGTACAAGCTGGTAGCTCTACTTTACAAATGGCTTAACGCTTTTCATCTAATAGCGTAACTAACATTTGCTCAATGTTTTTTACGCTATAAGTAAGTGAGCGCAGCAGTTCTAACTGAGTATCTTCGGGTTGATGCTCAGCTTTAGTATTGCTGCTTTGAGTCATTTGATCTTTTTGTTTTAAGATTGCTTCACGAAACGTCTCAGCATCAACCACTCCGAGCAATGATACCAATGCACCTTGTCCTGATTGACCTGCCGTTTCAAAGCTCAGTCGATAAAGGCCAAATTGACGCATTAAAGGACCTTGGCTAAGTGCCACATCGGTTATTTTTTCAAGTGGGATCGATTTTTCTTCTTTAAAGAATACACCGCGTTTTACCACTAACTTACGCGTTAGCAACGTGGCTGACATCGCCGCTAAAATACGCCCTGCCACCAGCCAGATTATTAACGCAACAATGGGAATGAAAGGGATACCTACCATACTAATCACACAGGTAAAAATACCCAGTAATAACCAATACTGTTTTACTTTTGGATCAAAGCTGGCACTCAATAAACTGGTTTCTGTCATCATAGGCTCCTTGATAAGTAGTTATGACAATATACAAACTTTTCATTAAATACAAAAAAAGCCGAGCAAAAGCCCGGCTTAAGGGTACTGCAGGGAAAGCTACTCCACTGCTTCAACCGTCACTGTTAGTTTACTCAGATCAGGTCCTTGCACTGTAAAACGATAATCGCCAGCAGCTGCAATACTCAGGGCGATATTGGCACCAACGGCTTCTAGTAAAGCGGCTTCGCCAAGCACTGCAACAGGGGCATCACCACTGCCGCCATAATCTACGGTACTCCAATCTTCAGAAGCGACTTTAAACTCATAGTCACCTGCTTCTAATGTCATGGTGGTACTGTACATCGCATCACCAGCATAAATCAGTGGGTTATCTGTGCCCCAGCCATTAACGCTACCGCGTAAGTAAACCTGAGTTGCGCCAAACATTTCTGCATTGAATACAGTCATAAGTGGCTCTTCAAGGTTACTGGCATCAAACACAAACTGATATTGACCATCGCTTGCAATATCCATTGTCATGTTTGCGCCTTTTACCGCAAGTAGTTTTTCAGTACCCACTGTAATCGCTGCACTACTTTCACCTGAGCCATAATCCACCGTGTTCCAATCTTCAGAGGCCACTTTGAACTCATAGCTACCCGCAGTTAACTGTTTAGTGAAGGTATAAACACCTTTACCTTGATACATTAACTCGTCACTGGTACCCCAATCGTTTAAGCTACCGCGTACATAAATTGGCGTACCAACAAATGGCTCTTCATTATAAACCTTAAGTACTGGGTTATCGGTGTCTGTGGCATCGAATGAGAACACATAAACAGCATCCATTGCCGCCGTAAAGGTCATATTGGCGCCACTGCGTGTTAGCGGCTCATCTTCACCTTCGAGCACTTCAGCAACATCGGCAGAAAGCGCACCAAAATCAACGGTAGACCAATCTTCAGAAGCCACTTTAAATTCATAGCTACCTGCTGTTAGAGGAATGGCAATTTTGTACTCGCCATTACCTACATATTCAAAGCTATTTGTCGTACCCCAGTCATTTAACGAGCCACGAACATAAACTGTTGTGCTACCAAATGGCACAATATCTGGCGCACCCACAGTCGCATCGGCACTTAAGCCTTCACCTTGTGCATCACCTTGTGGTTTCACAAACACAGCAACAGTATATGGCGGAACATTAAAGGTACCTTCGCCTTCACCAGCCATAAAGCTTGCTGCGGACATACTTGAGTCAACACTCGCTTTTAAAACAGGGTGAAGCTCAAAACCCGCAGCCGTTGATACCGTATGCGATAAGCTTTGCTCAGTGCCGTTCATCACCACGACAATGGCATCGTATTGGCTATCTAGATCAGTCAAACCAACACCATCATCGATACTCATCACGACTAAGCCTTGCTGTTGACGCTTACCAATATTGTGGAAGCCAACGCGGTCTAAGATGTCTTGCTCTGTGGTTAAACTAAATAATGGGCTGGCACTACGAATTGCTAAGAACTCAGTAAATACATTACTTGCGTATTCAATGTCGCTAGCCATCGCTTGCGCATTCGTATTTGCCGAAATAGGTGCAATTTCGCCCCACTTCGCTTGGTTATCTTGCGCAGGCGGTAAACCTACATTCCAGTTGTTGGTTTCTTTACTGAAATCAACAAAGTTAAACCAATCACCAGAATCATAGCTGTTACGATCCATTGATTTAGAACGCAGCAGATCAGCACCCATTTGCATAAATGGAATACCTTGGCTCATCAGCGGCATAGCTAAAGCCATATTGTGAACACGCACACGCTCTTCAATACTTAAGTTAGTGCCATGTTTATATTGCAGCTGATCCCACAATGTTTCGTTATCATGCTTAGAGACATAGTTAATGCTGTCAGCCGGATCGAGTGCATAAGCCGCAGGCTGACCACTCCAACTAAAGCTACTGCCTTTTGCTGAATTACCTTTAAAGTCTTTAAGAATGTAGTTTTGTAAGTTACCTGCCAGTGATAAACGCAACGTATCTTGCTCAGATAAATTGCCATCTGTGGCATTATTACTAAAGAACGCACCACCGCGAATTGCCTCACGGATACGGTCATTAAAGGTGCCTACTTCAGTGCCAGCCATATCCATTTGTTTAGCTTGCACAAATAAACGGTTATCTGCGACTTCACCAAAGTTCCACCCTTCACCGTAGAAGTAGGTATCAGGGTCAACCGCTTGTACTGCACTAAGCGCGGTCATAATTGATGCTTTTGGCATATGCCCCATCACATCAAAGCGGAAGCTATCGTAACCAAAATCACGGGCTAAAATCACCATAGAATCAGCAACAAACTTGTCCATCATGACATGCTCAGTCGCGGTATTTTCACAACAGGTTGAGCGCTCAATATCACCAGAGGTTTCGTTATATCTGTGGTAATAACCTGGTACCAGTTTATCGAACACTGATTTATCCCAAACACCTGATGAGGTCGTGTGGTTGTAAACAACATCAAGCACGACACGTAAACCAATTTCTTGTAAAGACTGGATCATCGCACGCGTTTCTTTGACTCGTGCAATACCTTCAGGCGATGAAGCGTAAGAGCCTTCAGGCGCAATAAAATGATGCGGATCATAACCCCAGTTAAAGCTATCAACACCACGCATTGCATTAGCGAGTGCTTGAGCATCATCAGAACCAGGTAGGTATGACGCCATTAAATCAACTATCAATGCACTCTTATCTTCGGTTTTACATGCATCGGCATCATCGTCAATGCGGCTACATAAATCACCTAAGGTTGCAGTAATATCAACACGCTGACTGGCATCTTCATCAATGGTGCCAATATCAGTCAGTGGCAGTAAATGGAAATGTGTTAAGCCATTATCTGCTAACTTTTTAAGATGTTGCATTGGTGCGCTATCAAGCTCAGTAAACGCAAGATACTTACCACGGTTTGCTTCACTGACGGTTTCATCACGTACACTAAAATCACGCACATGACCTTCGTAAATGACCGCTTGCTCAGGGTAATCAACCGTTGGCACCATACGCTCATCCCAGCCGGTTGGTTTAGTATCTTCATCATCAAGGTTGATCAGTTGGCTATATAGACCATTGGTTGAAACGTTTAATGAATAAGGATCTGTGCTCCATAAGCTTTCAATTTGCTTAGTCGTTGGATGATAAACATCAAACATAAAGCGGTAGTAATGGCGATCGTGACTGATATCGACATTGCTAGACCAAATACCCGTTGTGCTATCAAAGGTCATAGCAAGTTGTTCAAGCTCTGTTTTATCAGCATCATACAGCGCTAATTTCATATTGCTTGCCGTTGGAGCCCATACCGACACATCAATGCCATTATTGGCGTAATGCACACCTAGTTGTGCTTCATTAGCATCACTTTCGCCACTGGTGTATAAGTCATCGAGGGCTTTAGCGGTTTGCACATAAGTGGCTTCTGTTAGCTTGCCATCAGCATCATAGCCTGCCACAACCAGTTGTTGTTTAATAAGCTCTTTTGCAGCGGCTGCATCCCAGTTACCTTGGTATGCATTCCATCCAGCAAGGTGCGGTACTTTAGCGATTTGTTCATCGCTCAAAGATGTCGATGTAAGCTCAACCACTTGACCATTTAACTCACCAGTATCTTCATCGACAGCTAAATCTGCACTGTTTGATGAGTGTAATTTAATGATGCTTGTCAGCTCATTACTTGGCTGGTAAATCACAGTTGATAAATCTATCCAATGCGCTGAAGCACCAGAAATACTCACCGGGCGCTCACCTAAGCTAACAATTGGATATTCAAATACTGATGGTTCACCATGAATGGTAAAGTTCATACGTTGGAACTTTTCATCGTCCTGCATCAATGGCATTTTTAAATCAACATCACCAAACGCTTTGCCAGACCCTTCGGTACCAATATGCACAATGAAGTTAGCACACTCGTTGTAACCTTCTTTTAATTTTACAATCCAGTACGCGCCATAGTTAGGATCAATACCATCGTATTCATGCCCATTGGCCCAATCAGTGGCATCAAACGGCGCTGCGTACGCATCGCAGTCATCATTATTCCATGAGTGTAATCGATAGCCTTCGTAGGCATCATCACTGGTGCGGTTATAGAATAAGATGGCTTCGTCATCTGCAGGGAAAACCACAGGATCAGGCAAAGTGGGATCAGCGCCTACTACGCAGCTTTCATTATTCTCATCGGGTACCGTTGGTGCCGGACAACTAATCGGTGGCGGATCAACACACTCAGTCCCCGCTTCATTAGGGATTTGCGGGACACTACAGGTCAATAAAACTTGCCCAGAATCTATATCGTTACTAGCGCCACCACCACATGCAGTTAGCATTACAATGCTACATGCAATCAGTAAGCGGCTAAAATTAGCTATTATTTTCATATTATTATCTCCAGCTTACTGATCAATGGTTATAGGTAAAACCTAGATAAAACTGACGACCAAAAAATTGCGTGGTGCCTGTTTTACTGGTTGTTCCAAAGTAGCTTTGTGTTGGTTCATCGGTTAAGTTATTCACTTGTAATAACATGCCGAATGAATCTGTGAACTGATACGACGTTTGGAAATCGACAACCGTTTCCGCATCAAAATTCACCACTTGCTCATTGACAGCAACTTGCTCTGAAACGAAATCATCGCGATAACGCACATTCAAACGTGTTTCAAAGTTTTCATAGCTGTAAAAAAGTGTGCCGTTAAAGACATTGTTTGAAAGGCCAGGCAAGTCTTGCGACACAGAATCACCACCTAAATCGGTAATAGATTGCACCTCACTCTCGGTATACGAGTAACTGGCGTTAATGCCTAAACCTTCAAACGGCGAGGGTAAGAAAGAGAAAACTTGCGTATAGGCAAGTTCAATACCACGAATATAACCGCCTTTAGCATTATTAACCGCAGTGGTGTACACCCCATTTGTAGTTTCGATTTGCTCACCACTGACAGGGTCAACAATGTATTCTGGTACGTTAAAACCATTACCCTTAAAGTCAAAGTTCTCTATGGCTACCGTATCTATGAATGAGTCGATATTCTTATAAAACGCAGCAACAACCAGTGCACCATCGGTGTCTTCAAAGTATTGCTCGTACGAGATATCGTATTGATCAGCATAGAAAGGTTTTAAGAATGGGTTATTAGTACTTGAACCGTTAATTTCGCCGTCATTGTTAACCGATGCACTGGCATCACCCGCTAAACGGTTAATCGGAGCGCGCGCCATCACTTTTGCCGCAGCAAAACGAATTTGTGTTGCATCACTCACTTTAAAGTTGAGGTTTAATGAAGGCAGGTAGTCAGTGTATTTAATGCCTAACACGCTTGGTGCATATAGGTCGTTAACAATGCCATTGTCATCAACAATATACTGCGCTCCGAGCTGCGGATCGCCACCGACGTTTTCGAGTACCGTCGCTGACTGATCGGTATCTACTCGGCGAATACCAATATTACCTGTAACGGGTAGAGTGCCAATTTCAGTATCAATGTTAAGCATAAGATAGGCTGACACTACTTCTTCATACACTGAGCCACTTTGTAACATGGTCCATGAGTAGTTAGTGGTATAACCTTGCGCATCTGGCTCACCATCACCATCTAAATCCACAACACCATCGGCGTTACCCCAGGTCTGTACTGGCTGCGGAGTCCCATCAGGAAACCATGCGTTGAGTGCTTTATCTAAATCGATCGCTAAATATGATGGGAAATAACTAAACTCACCTTGCCAATCAACCACGGTGGTCATGTCATCGGTAAGACGAAGCGGTGGTTGAGTCGAAGAAAATGCACCATCGTTACCGTATTCAAATACAGAGCGATTATTGCTGTACTCACGGTCTGAATAACGAGCGCCAAATTCAATTGAGCTAAACCAGTTATTCTCTAACTCATACTTAAAATCGAGTCGAAATGCTTTTACTTCATCTTCATTTTCATATGGGTAAATACCGTATTTACTGACCATAACTCGGTCAATATCGCTAAATGCGTCGGCTTGGTTAAAACCTACATCAGGCAAGTTTAAGCCGTTCAATTGATAGTTAAGCGATACATTGGTATCGAACACAGGGTTCGATACGGTGGCATCTTCTGCTACCAATGCCCAAAGTAAACCATTACGAAAATTACTTTTCGCACGTGAAAGCGACACGTCAGCATTGACGTTTAAACGCTCAGTAACTTGCCAATCGGCATTAATGCCATAGCTGTCTACTTCATCAAAGTCTTGGTTATCATCATTAACGATTTCAACACGGGTAAAGCTATTTGATGTGCGGTTAATTGCACCACCAATCACCGCATTACCGTCAAGCACTGGGTTAGCATACACCGCAGACGGACCACCAAACTTAACCCGAAAACCACGGGCAAATGATTCGCTATCAAAACGTGATAAAAACGCATCACCTTTTAGTTTAAAGTTATCGGTTGGCACCCATTCAATTGAGGTTAAATAACCATTACGGGTTTCTTCACCACCTAAGTGCTGAAGCTCAAACCCTTCACTGATGTATTCATTAGCAGGATTATCAGCAGGGCCATCGGTATCATTTGCTAGCCCATCAACGTCTTTATTACCGTTATATGCTAAACCGATAAACTGAGTCGCCACACTTGGTTGGAATAAGCGCGCGTAACCTAGTGCGACACCTAGCGTATCGTCAAGAAACTTGCCTTGGTAAGAAAAGCTAATACGGTCGCCATACTCCGTGGCATCAAATACCTCTGAAGCACGGTCGTTATACATACCACGCACATTCGCAGTAAATTTGTGTTGCTGGTCATTATCCAATGGGCTGGCTGTTTGTAGCTCGACTGTACCCGCGACGCCCCCTTCAATGAGCGATGCCTTTGGCGACTTGTAGACCGCCGCCGAGCTGATTAACTCAGACGGGTATTGGTCAAATTCAATACTGCGGCTACCACTAGTAGATACTTGCTCTCGACCATTTAATGTCGAAAAAACAAATCCACCAGATAAACCGCGAATGTTGATTTCGGCAGCTTGGCCACCGGTCCGTACCGCCGAGATCCCCGGTAGACGTGTTAATGCATCTGCCATAGACACATCAGGTAATGCCCCTAAGTCATCAGCTGATAGTTGCTCAGAGACAGTGTCGCTAAAGCGTTTTTGATTTAATGATTGAATTAAGCTGCGACTAAAGCCGCGCACTTCGATTACTTCTAGCTCAGGATCGATTTCCTTTGCTGATGTGCGTTCTTCTTCCGTCGCCGCTATTGCACTATTTGCTGCCACTAAAGCCAGCATAAGCGCACTTAGCTTGAATTTCCCCATTGGATTTCCACCCTGTTGTCGTTGGAGGTGTTGTATTTGTGGTTATTGTTGTTGTCAAAAAACAACCAATAAAGTATAACCAAAAGGTAAATATTGTGTGATGAATACGTATGCAATAGGAGGTTGCTGGGGAGAGCAGCGATCACAACCCTTTTTTATTAGTGATGTAATCGCAATATAGAGGGATTTATAGAGTAATAACGACACGAACAGCTAAGGCAATAAAGATCACCCCTAGCAATTTTTCGAGCCATGGATTTGTCTTGGTGAAACCAAAACGCTTTTTTGATATTTCGGTTAACAGTGCAACAAGTAGATACCAGCCTGTATCAAGCACAAATACCGTTAAACACATGATTAAACCAACTTGCAAAGTCAGGTTCTCAGGGTCAATAAATTGCGAAAACAACGCTAAAAAGAACACCGCAAGTTTTGGGTTTAAAAAGGCAATAGCAAAGCCATCTTGCAGCGCGCTGCGAGGGCTTGGCTTAGTTTGCTCAACATTCAGTGTTTGCGAGCTGGGTTTAGCTAACAGAATACGAATACCCAAATATGCGAGATAGGCTGCACCGCCATATACCAGCACTTGATAAAGCGTTGGTAACTGAGTCATCAGCGCACCTAAACCTAGTAACGAGGCACATGCATAAAAGCCAACCCCAATACCGTGGCTCAACGCCGCTAACATGCCGTTCTTCATACCACCATGTAAACTGTGTTTTAAAACCACAGCTAAACTCGGCCCCGGCGACATTGCCCCCATCACGCAAATTAAAACTAAACTCAACCACTCAGTTAGTGTCATTATTCGTTATTCTCAATTAGTAATAAAACGGATGTTATCTGACCATAAACCCCAGTGGCAGTGGTGATGGTTTTCACTTGCCAGCCAGCTTGGCCTAATTCGAACACCCGTTGATTTAATGCATCAATATCGATGCCGCCGAAAAAGCGCTTCTTTTTAAACTCAACTACTTTTTGCATGTTAGGCCATCAGTTGGTATTCAAAGTCATAATGATGAATACCCGATTCAATTCGAATTGCCATTTTACCACAGAGACCTTCAAGCTCTCCTGCGCCAGAGTCAGGCACTACTTCTAAAATCAATCGATCAGTCCCCTTATCCATAGTGCCAAAATGTTGTAGTACAAAACTGCCTTGCTTACCTTCTAAGCTACCAACAACCTGTTCAATCGCTACATAACCTGCACTGCCCTGAGTTGCAGTCATGGCACTGAGCATTTCGCCTTGGCTTGTTGCCTCTAATGGACCTGAAAACTGTTTATCAATCGACATGCGTCCCAAATTTACGCCATCTTGCCCTGTGGCATAGCCGCCAATTGGGTTTAACTTTACGGTGAATTGACCACTGATCGTTGTAGATTCCATACTAATCCCTTAATAACTGTTGATTTTTAGAGCATTGATAACCATATCTATACCCTATTCACCAACAAGAATCTAGCATGTCTAACAATAAAGAAAAGGCCGCATTTAGTAGCCTGTTACCGATTTTAGCTTTTATAAAACCCTACAAATGGGTGGTGTTTGCAGCCCTTGGCGCCTTGTTGCTTACGGCCGGTGTTAACTTATCACTCGGACAAGGCGTTAAATTTGTTATCGACTATGGCTTTATTGCAGGCTCGCAAGCTCAGCTTCAACAAGCGGTGATGGTGTTGATTGGTTTAATAAGCTTATTAGCGGTAGGTACTTTTTGTCGCTTTTATTTAATGTCGTGGATTGGTGAGCGAGTCAGTAACGATATCCGTAAAGCCGTGTTTGATCGCATCGTTACACTACACCCCAGCTACTTTGAAGAAAACCGCAGCGGCGAACTGATGTCGCGCCTGACTACCGACACCACCTTGTTGCAATCTATCATTGGCTCCTCTTTTTCGATGGCATTACGCAGTAGCTTAATGCTGATTGGTGGCTTGGCTATGCTACTTATCACCAACCTAAAGCTAACCCTTGTGGTTGTTGCCTGCGTGCCTGTGGTATTACTGCCGATGATGATTTTTGGCCGAAAAGTAAGAAAACTGGCAAGCTCAAGCCAAGATGCCATTGCCGATATCAGCACCTATGCCGGTGAGATCATTCAAAATATCAAAGTCGTGCAAAGTTATAGTCATGAAGAGCGTGAAAAAGCAGCATTTAGCGAAGAAACCAACAAAGCATTTCAAGTAGCGAAGAGCCGAATCAAACAGCGCTCGTTTTTGATTGCAGCGGTTATATTTTTGACCTTTAGTGCCATTAGCGTGATGCTGTGGGTCGGTGGCAGCGACGTATTAGCTGGCACCATGACAGGTGGTGAGCTAGGTGCTTTTGTGTTTTATGCGATTATGGTGGCGATGTCTGTAGCAACCGTTGCCGAAGTGTATGGTGAGCTGCAAAGAGCAGCAGGTGCAGCTGCACGATTATTAGAGCTACTCGCCGTTGAAAGCATGATCAAAAGTCCAGATACAAATCATGATGCACAACTTGAGGAAAATAAGCTTAATCACCCTGCTATTCAGTTTAATGATGTGTCTTTTCATTACCCTTCAAGGCCAGATAAAGCCGCTTTAAATGCGCTAAATTTACAAGTAAAACAAGGGCAAACTGTTGCCATCGTTGGCCCATCAGGGGCTGGTAAAACAACATTGTTTGAGTTACTGCAGCGCTTTTACGACCCTAGCTATGGGAGTATTTCGCTAGCAGGAATAAACATTAAAGCACTATCTCTTGATTGCTTGCGCCAGCAAATGGGGATGGTGGCACAAAACCCAATTTTATTTAGCTCAGACGTAATGCATAACATTCGCTATGGCAACCCAAGCGCCAGCGACGAGCAAGTATATGCTGCGGCTAAATATGCCCATGCCGATGAGTTTATTAAGCAACTCCCTGATGGTTACCACAGCTTTTTAGGGGAGCAAGGTGTTAGGCTCTCAGGTGGGCAAAAACAACGTATAGTACTAGCGCGCGCAATATTAAAAGACCCTGCCATTTTATTGCTTGATGAAGCAACCAGTGCACTCGACGCACAAAGTGAGTTTCATGTACAAGCTGCCCTTGAGCATCTAATGAAAGACAGAACAACACTGATTATTGCCCATCGTTTAGCCACAGTTAAACACGCCGATGTGATTGTCGTGATGGATAAAGGAGAAATTATTGCAACGGGTACGCATCAGCAATTGTTTGAGACTAACCCATTGTATAAACAATTGTGCGAATTACAGTTTAATCGAGATTAAGAAGGGAAATGTCAGGTTTGAAAGGGCATATCAAACCTGACCACAAATCTAGATATAAAATCTAACCTTGTGTATTCGGTACGATCTGAATTTCTACGCGGCGGTTTAAAGCTCGACCATTTGCTGAGTCATTGCTCGCCACAGGACGTGTTTCACCATAGCCTCGCGTGCTGATACGCGCAGACATAATCTGATGATTAACTAAGTAATCTTTTACGCTTTGCGCACGTTGTTGAGATAACGTCATGTTGTAGCTATCTTTACCTGTGCTGTCGGTATGACCTTCAACGCTTAAGTAGGTTTTTTCGTATTTGTTCATTACCTTAGCAATCGCATCTAGGGTGCTATGAAAGCCAGACGAAATATAAGATTGGTCAGTTGCAAAGGTAATATTTGATGGCATCACTAAACGAATATTGTCGCCTTCACGAACCACTTCAACACCTGAACCTGCTAGTTCATCGCGAAATGCTTCTTCTTGCTTATCCATATAATCGCCAACGGCTGCACCTGCTAATGCACCAATAGCCGCACCAATGAAGATACGTTTATCGTCGTGGTCG
This sequence comes from Pseudoalteromonas sp. CO109Y, assembly GCF_004208935.1. Classification (NCBI taxonomy): domain Bacteria; kingdom Pseudomonadati; phylum Pseudomonadota; class Gammaproteobacteria; order Alteromonadales; family Pseudoalteromonadaceae; genus Pseudoalteromonas; species Pseudoalteromonas sp. CO109Y. The sequence goes on along the minus strand of NZ_SGPD01000038.1, from coordinate 272,420 downwards.
CCAGTTGCTTTACCTAGTACTGCACCTGTAGCAGCACCAATCGCAGCGCCTTTACCTGTATTCGTTGTCTCACAACCTGTTAATAGAACGGCTAATACGCCCACTGTTAAAACTGATTTTGTAAAAGTCATGTGTCTCTCCATGGCAATTATTCGAATTGAATTGTTAACAATTATGAATGAACGTCTATGAACAAACTATGAAGAATGGGTTACTTATCGATTGCTACAGCAGTAACTGGAGGTAAGTTATAACTTTTGACCAATTCTGTTAAACGGCCATTGAGGACTAACGTATTGAGGCGGTCTTGAATTTTTTCGGCTAAACCCGAGCTTGCAAACTGTTTACTTAGGGCAATGTGACCATAAATAACATCTTTATAGCGATAAGGCATTTTTACAATTTCTTGCGAAGGTCGCTGCAAAAATACTGAGGCATGGTCAGCAGTGGTTTCAACAGCAATTACCAGTTCAACGCGGCCCTTTAATAACATATCAAAAGCATTATGTTCGCTTAACGCTTCAATTTTAGTGAGTGTTTTATCATTATCGAAACGAGGAAAGTGCGCAGCGCCTCGCATTACCGCAATACGCTTACCGACTAGGTCTTGATAATTGTTTATTTTAAGCTCGCTATCCGCTCTGGCATAAAACACAAAAGAAGATGACAGCATCATGTATGGTGGAGTAAGAAACTGCATTTTTTGCTCGCGCGCTTCTGTGCGAATAAGCCCGCCCATCACATCTAGCTCATTTTGCTCGAGCATTTTTAAACAACGAGAAAACGGGCAAGCGACATATTCAAGCTTGATTGGTAAGGTACGCTGCATTTCACGCATAATATCCACTATTGCGCCACTGACTCTACCATCTTCAGAGACCATGCCATAAGGAGGCGCATGATCAACAGCCACCACAACTTTCTCAAAAGAGGTTGCAAATGCAAAGCTGCTGCATAGTAATAACAATAAACTGATAATATAGCGTTTCATAGTGATACTCATAACTACGTTCACTCGTTCTCTATATTGTAGACGGCCTTGTGTCATAAAAACCACAAAAATGTCATACAATTTTGTCATAATAGAAACAATCACTCTGTAACGGTAAAAGTAATGTTATTTATCATCTTTAAACAATTCTTTTTATTAGGCTGTATGAGCTTTGGTGGTCCTGCGGCACACCTTGGTTATTTCAAGCGCCACTTTGTTGATAATTTAAAATGGCTCACTGCTGAGCGCTATGCGCAATTGATTAGCCTAAGCCAAGCATTACCAGGCCCTGGTTCAAGCCAAGTTAGCTTTGCCATGGGGGTTGAAAAAGGAGGAGTACTGGGAGGCCTGTGTGCATTTGTTGGCTTTACCCTGCCCTCATTTTTAATTATGTTCTTTTTGGCTCTTAGCGCTCACCAGTTTGGTGATATTTACTTTGCGGTCATTGCTGGGCTTAAACTCTTTGCTGTGGTGATTGTTGCCGATGCGACCTACAGCATGGCAATGAGCTTTTGCAAAAACCACTTACACAAGCTTATCGCGGTATTGAGCACGATTGCACTGATTGTTTTCTCACAGTTATCGAGTCAAATTTTAGTACTGATTGCGGCTGCAGCCATAGGTTGGTTTTATCCTCAGCTTAAACTGCCAGAGAACCAAGAACATAAACCTGTGAAAATTGCTTGGTTACCGCTTTGTTTATTTACCGTCTTGTTACTAATTAGCTTTTTGCCTTTAGGCGAAGGGTTTTCTTTGTTTGCCCCATTTTACCAAACTGGCGCTATGGTCTTTGGTGGCGGCCACGTTGTGTTACCTATTTTACAAGCTGGCGTGCCGAGCCTTGAAACCGAGCAGTTTTTATCTGCTTATGCCAGTGCTCAGGCCATACCTGGACCGATGTTCACTATCGCCACATACCTAGGCGCACAAGTGTCGCCGAATACACCACTTATAGGTGCCATTGTCGCGACCATCATGATTTTCTTACCGGGCTTTTTATTGATGTTAGCCTTTATGAAAAGCTGGCTACAGCTGGCTGATAAGCCTCGCTTTGCGGGCAGTATTGCAGCGCTAAATGCCGCTGTTGTGGGCTTTTTAGCTGCCGCCCTTTATTCACCTATTTGGCAATCGGCAGTGCAAAACCTGTGGCAAGTAGCTTTAGTCATTGTGGCATTTACGTGGCTAAGAATGGCAAAGCCACCTATTTGGTGGCTATTGTTAGGTTTTATTGCACTGAGCGTGCTAGTTAGTCAGTTTTAAGTTTTTTCGCGCACAGGGTTAGCGACCTTGATACTTGGTTTTAGCCCTGTTTGAGCTTCGCTTGTACTTAACTGCCCAGTAACACTTTGATATGGCCTGAGTCCAAAGATTGGCAACACAGCAAGCAGGTGATCCATGATCTCTGCTTGCAAGTGCTCATATGAAATCCAGCGCTTATCTTCACTAAAGCAGTAAAACTCAATAGGTAAGCCGTGATTCATCGGTTGTAGCTCACGCACCATTAAGGTCAAATCACGATTAATTTTTTCGTGTTGTTTTAAGTAACCTTCAGCATAACGACGGAACAAACCAAGGTTTGTCACCGGATCGGGCAAGCTTGAAACGCGAATATAGTCGTTAAGTGGAATAGCAGCATCAATTTGCTCTCGAAACGCATCATCAACCAAACGAATACTGTTCATATCAATGTTTAAAGAACGCTTGATACGACGACCACCCGACTCTTGCATGCCACGCCAGTTTTTAAATGACCCAGCAACCAGCATATAAGTCGGAATCGTTGTGATAGTGTTATCCCAGTTACGTACTTTTACCGTATTTAAGCCAAGGTCGATAACCTCGCCATCCGCGCCATAGCTATCCACTTGGATCCAATCACCATAAGTCACTAATCGGTTAGCTGCAATTTGAATACTGGCGACAAATCCCAAAATGGTATCTTTAAATACGAGTAAGGTCACCGCCGCTATCGCACCAAAGCCAGACAAAATATAAGTTGGCGACTTCTCTAGCAAAATACTCACAATGAGAATGGCGCAAACCATAAAAGTGATAAGTTTTACAACTTGGATCAAACCCTGAATCGGAATATCACGGGCAAAATCAAGTTGGTTATAAATGCCACCAGCAATGCTCACCACACTACTTAAAATGAAGCCACCATAAATGATCAATGCCACTTGGCCTACGGTTTTCAAAACCAACGCAGCAACATCATGAACTGGGTAAACATAATCAAAGGTTGCCAAATACAGTACACAGCACAATATACCCGCAAAACGACGATTCAGTTTATTGAGCATTGGAGTAAGCGCACCAATGCGCTCTGGAGACAGGCGTGTAACAACCTTTTGAATACCCGGCAGCAGCAGTCGACGGGTAAACATATAAATTAATAGTAATGAGCCAACGCCAATCGCTGTAGCCGTTAATGCACTTAACAGCGCCGCATCTGGCATTGATTCAAACCAAGGCATCACCAGCTCTTGCAGGTGAGTTTGCTTCATGGTGCTTCAACCTCTTTATTGATGTTGGCAAGGTACTCAGCTTGTTGGGCTTGATGATAAGTTAGTAGCTGAGCGTCTTTTTGCAACCATAACTCATTAATATGTTGTTGAAAAGCCGTTCTAAATGCGCGGTCATGCTGATAATCACCAATCATCTCTGCACTAATTGCTTGTACGTGCATTTCAACTTTGATCACATTAAGGCGGCCACGCATCAGGTTACGGCAAATATGATCGCCCTCGCCTTGGTAAATAATCGAGGTATTTAATAATGCATCAAACTGTTCGCCTAACACCTCAAGGGCAAATGCAATACCGCCCGCTTTAGGTTTTAAAAGATAAGTAAACGGACTATTTTGCTTTTTGTGTTTTTGGCACGTAAAGCGCGTGCCTTCAACAAAGTTAATTATCGTTGTTGGGTGATTACGAAAGTCGCGGCAACTGCGCTTAGTACGCTCTACATCGAGTCCTTTCAGCTTAGGATTTTTTGTCAGCTGCGCTTTGCTAACACGTTTCATAAAAGGCATGCCCATGGCCCACGCGCCGGTACCAATGAATGGCACATACTTCAGCTCATCTTTTAAAAAGAACTTTGGCGCGGGTAAAACATCAATCGCACTTAGAACAACAATGTCTAGCCAACTCATATGATTAGAGATAAGTAAGTACCAACCATCTGTACTGACTTTGCCTTTAATATCAATATCGATTGTCGGGCAACCTAACCACAAAGCTAAGCGGTTACCTTTACACCAACCGCGATAAGCCACATGAAGAATGTCGCTAACCACTTTAAATGGCAGTATTAATTTAAGCACACCAAACAGCAGCACAAGCGTGCCCCAAATGATTACATTAGCAAACAAGACAATGCTAACTAGAACGCCTGTTAACCAATTTGGTAAAAATTTCTTTAACATAAGTGTGCTCTCGACTGCGTTAGCAATACTACTGCGTTTTTGCTTCTAACTCGGCTAGCTGCTGGTTTTTTTCATTCCAAATGCGGTTTAATTCAGCTTGAAAGTTAACTCTAAACTCAGCATCACCGGTGTAATCACCGATTAAATTAGGGCTTACTTCCATCACTTCTACTCGCACTTCGACTTCTTTTACACGACCACTGGCAAAGTCTACAAAGCTAGGAATACCACCAGGGTAATGAATAGTGACATTGACCACTTTGGAAATTTGCTCACCCATTGCTTGCATAACAAACGCAACACCACCCGCTTTTGGCTTTAATAAGTGCTCAAAAGGACTATTTTGGCGCGAGTGCTTTTGCGGTGTAAAACGCGTACCTTCAACAAAGTTAACGATACTTACTGGCATTTCTTTGAATTTTTCACAGGCTTTGCGCGTGGTCTCTAAGTCTTTACCACGCAATTTAGGGTTTTTCTTTAACTGAGCTTTACTCGTGCGAGTCATAAATGGGAAATCCAATGCCCACCAAGCAAGGCCTAAAAAAGGAACGTAGATTAGCTCTTTTTTCAAGAAAAAGTTTAAAAACGGTATGCGGCGATTGAACACGCGTTGCATTACAACGATATCTACCCAGCTTTGATGATTTGCGATAACCAAGTACCAGTCTTTCGCTTTTAGTTGCTCAAGACCTGTCACGTTTAGCTTATATGAAGCAAAAATATTTTGGTTAATGCTGTTACAACTCACCCACATAGTGGCGCATTGCTTAGCAATCCAACTCATTACTTTTTGCAATGGCTTAATTGGGATCAGTTTAATTACGCCACAAATAAAGATGGGCACAAACCAAAAAAGTGTATTGAGGGTGTAAAATATAAAACTGAACACACAACGGATCATGGACATTACTACTTATTCCTTTAATGCTTAATCTTCAAAATACGTATAGCCAGCAAGGCCTGCATTTAGTTCTGACAAATATTGTGCCTTAGATTGCTCATCAATTGCCAGTGAGTTAACCCGTTTTGCAAAGTTTTCAGCAAGAATGTCGCTATCATAATCAACAAACTTTAATACGTCCTTAACGCTATCACCTTTAATTGCGTTAGTCAGCTGGTAACCCGCTTCAGTAAGCTCAACATGCACTGAATCTGTGTCGCCAAATAGGTTATGTAAATCACCTAAAATTTCTTGATACGCGCCCACTAAGAACATGGCAATGTGGTATTGCTGACCTTGCTTGTACTCAGGAATAGGTAAACTACTCTCAATACCTGTACCTTCAACATAGTTACGAATTTGTCCATCAGAGTCACAGGTAATGTCTTGAATAATAGCGCGTTGCGTTAATGGCTGATGAAGGTTTTCTACTGGCATCACAGGGAAAAGTTGCTGAATCCCCCAAACATCTGGCAGTGATTGAAATAATGAGAAATTAACGAATAGCTTATCGGCCAGCTTTTCGTTTAAATCATCTAACACTTCACGGTGGGCACGGGCATTTTCGCTGAGGGATGCACGAACGCGGTGTAAAATGGTGAAATACAGCTGCTCAAGCTTCGCCCATTCAAGCATAGTGAGTAGGCCATGCACATATTGGTCATGGGCTTCACTAAATAGATGCATTGCATCATGATAAATTTCTAGTGCCATACGTGGTGTTAAACGCTGTAAGCACTGCCACATTTCATCTAACACTAATACGCTGTCAGCCTCAGGCGCCGTTGGATTCGCATGGTTAGGTGCACGCTCAACATCAATAACATCTGTAATTAATACTGCGTGGTGCGCAGTTAACGCACGGCCAGATTCAGTAATAATGGCTGGGTGCTTAAGATTATGTTGTTGGCATACTTCAGCAAATGCATTCACTACATTACGTGCATATTCATCAACACTGTAGTTCATTGAACACGAACTACGTGAACCAGACCCTTCATAGTCAACACCTAAACCGCCACCAACATCAACTGTATTAAGTGGCACGCCTAACTGCGTTAACTCTGCAAAATGGCGGGCACATTCACGCAGTGCTCGATGAATATCACGGATATTGGCAATTTGAGAGCCGATATGAAAATGCACAAGTTGCATTAAATGGAGTTTATTACGTGACTTAAGTAGCTCAACCGCAGAAAGTACTTGGCCTGCAGTTAAACCAAATTTGCCTTTTTCACCACCGGTGTTTTGCCATTTACCTTTGCCTACCGAGTTTAAGCGAATGCGAATACCGATTGATGGCTCAATACCTAAGTCATCAATTTCAGCCAATAAGGTGGTTAGTTCAGACAGTTTTTCTACAACAATATGAACCTTATGGCCCATGCCTTGACCGATACAGGCTAAACGTAAAAACTCACTGTCTTTGTAGCCATTACAAACAATAGTAATTGGCTCTTGTGCTACACCTAAAATCGCCATAAGCTCAGGCTTTGAGCCGGCTTCAAGGCCGACTAAACCACTTGGATGGGCAAGTAATTTACTAACCACAGAACGCTGCTGATTAACCTTGATTGGGTAAACACAGGTATAACTACCTTGGTATTCACGGGCATTACAGGCTTTGGTAAAAGCACTCGTTAGGGTATCAACACGATTTTGTAAAATGTCGGTAAAGCGTACTAGTACAGGTAAAGTAAGACCTTGCTTTTTGAATTGCTCGGTTAGTTCAGATAAAGACACCGCAGCTTTTGTTTGATCGCCATCAGGGTAAGCCACCAGCTCACCTTGTGCGTTAATGTCAAAGTAACCGTCACTCCAATGAGCAACATTGTATATATCGCGTGCTTTGTCTAAACCCCAAGTCATGGCAATGTCTTCTGTAATTTCATTAAATATAAACGCACATTTTAATACGCTAGGGCTGACCACGCTAACAAAAATTGCGCTATATGCCAAAGTGATAAAAAATATTCGCTATACTGATTAAAATTTGATTGAGCAATTGGTCAAGCACTGGCAAAATTGCCCCCCTTTTTTACCATTAACCAAAAGTGTATAAGCAAGATGGCTAATTTAGATCAAAACAACTGGTTCACTGAAATTAGTGACCGTGATGGTAGTGCCTTTTCATTACGCATTACTAAAAAGCTTGATGAACAGCAATCGCCATTTCAAAAAGTAGAAATGTACGAAACAACTGACTTCGGTAATCTGATGATTATTGACGGTTGTACTATGGTAAGTAGCCGTGAAAACTTTTTTTATCACGAGATGATCAGCCATCCGGCATTGCTTGCACACCCAAATCCAAAAAATGTTGTGATCATTGGTGGTGGTGACTGCGGTACTTTACGCGAAGTTTTAAAACACCCAGGTGTTGAGAGCGTAACGCAAATTGATATCGACGAAGTCGTGACACAAATGTCACTTAAATACTTCCCTGAGCTGTGTGAATCAAACCAAGATCCTCGTGCAACAGTGATGTTTGACGACGGCATCAAGTACATGCGTGAAGCAGCGCCTGAATCAATCGATGTAGTAATTGTTGATGGAACAGATCCAGTTGGCCCAGGCGAAGGTTTATTCAACCACGCTTTCTATACTAGCTGTTTAACTGCACTTCGTCCGGGTGGCATCTTAATTCAGCAAAGTGAATCACCACTTATGCATATGCCACTATTAGTAGAAATGCGTGATGCAATGACAGAAGTGGGTTTTGTTGACCTACAAACGCTGCCTTTCCCACAGCCAATTTACCCAAGCGGTTTATGGTCAGTAACCCTTGCTCGTAAGTCAGAAGCGTTCTCTGGTTTTCGTGAAGATGATGCAAATACACTGGCGCAAAGCACAGAGTACTATAATGCAGGTATTCACCACGGCGCATTAGCGACACCAAATTATATGAAACGTGCTTTTGAGAAAAAGTAAGCGTTTTAGTTAGATGTAAAAAAGGGCTCATTGAGCCCTTTTTTGTTAGCTTTAATTAGACTTTAAATCGATTCACTAAATGATTGAGCTCATCAGTGAGTTGGTTCATACGATTAGCCACTTCTTGTGTTGAACTTGCTAAGCCGCCCCCTTGTTGGGTTTGGTCATTTAGGTCTGATAAATTTTGACTAATTTCATCTGCCACAGCAGTTTGCTCTTCAGTCGCTTGCGCTGTCTGCATCGCCATATCATTTACCTTAACTGATGACTCTTGCATTGAGTTAAGCACATCATTGGTTTGTGTGAATGACTCAACCGCTTCATCGGCATAGCGCTTACCACTGTTAATAGCTTGCAGTGACTGCTCAACGCTGGTTGCAAACTGCTCCACCATAGTTTGAATGTCATTAGTACTCTCTTGCGTGCGAGTTGCAAGGGTACGAACCTCGTCAGCTACTACCGCAAAACCTCGCCCTTGTTCTCCGGCGCGGGCAGCTTCAATAGCTGCATTCAGTGCAAGTAGGTTAGTTTGCTCAGCAATAGCACGAATAACTTCAAGCACTTTAGCAATGTTGTCTGAGCTTTGTTGCAACTCAGTTGAACGCTGGCTGGCATGATCCATGTTGTCTGATAGCGCAATAATTTTACGGCTTGAATTATCAACCGCAGCTAAACCTTGTTTAGCTAGCTGCTGCGAATTATCAGCTTCATGAGATGAGTTTTGCGCCACATTAGCTACTTCGCGACTTGCTACACTCATTTCATGTACAGCACTGACTATCGACTCAGAAGCTTGGCTAAGCTTTTGGTTAACTTGATGGTTTTGATTAGCAAAGTTATCTAAGTCGTTACCTAGATTATGTAGCTCTTTCGCTTGCTCTAAAATGTCTTTGATTAACTGCTGCAGATTATCTAAAAAACGATTAAATGCGGTTGCTAACTCGGCAAATTCATCTTGCGTTTTAATATTGATACGACCTGTTAAATCACCATCTCCAGAGGCTATCTCGTTAATCCGCTCTGTGACAAAGTTAATTTGTTTTGTAAGCTGACGCGGCACAAAATAACTAAACCAACCAGCAACAGCTAAAACCACTGCAATCATCACCATAAGCATCACTTTAAAGCCTATTACTTTATCCATCAGCTTTTCTGTTTCTGCTTGAGAGGTTTTGTCTGCAGCTTCTCCGGCTTTATCTAAAATATCACGTAGTGCTGAAAAGCTTTGCTCAGACGCTTGTTGTTGCGCAGCATTTGCTGGGTTATTAATATGAGCTGTTGATGCTGCATACCAAGCGTCAAATGCGCTATCAAAGTTACGAAACTGACCGGTCACCTCAGAGTATGGCGACATATAAGATAAATATTGCTTGAAACGGTCTTTAACCTGTTCGGCATTTTCTTGATGATCATTAAGTTGGCCTTTATCCCCTTTCATTAGGGTAACGAGTTGCAGCTCTGCGACTTTAGCTTGGTATAGGTCTCGGTCAGCATTAACAACCACAGAGACAGCATTTAAGAAGCGTTCTGACTGTGCATCAATCGCTTCTTTTTGAAGGTTAATTAGATAGGTATAGCCAGCAATTAAAATGACGATAGCAATGCCGAGTAGCACAATAGGCAAAGAACTTTTGACGCGAATGCTTTGTAACTTCATACATTATCCTAATTTAAATTCTAATCAGCACGTTCATTAGAATGTTAGTAGAAAAACTGAAAAAGTGTATGAAATTAAAAGTGCCAACTCGCTGAAAGTTGCAATTGCTGCTGCGAGTTATGCTCATTAAATCCCATACCGGGTCTATTTTGAGCGTCACTGCTCAGCACTGAATATTCAGCACCTACTTGCCACTTGGTCGACAGTTGATAACGCCAACTTGCGGTTAAAGCTTCTCCACGACTTTGGTTAGGATCAAATTGCCAATCATCATGATCGCTAACCTTAAAATAATCATACCTAATTGTGAGACGATGCTGGTCCAACTTGTGACTTAATAGAACAAAATGACTATAAAAATCATTGTCTACCCCACGATTTGTACCCATCGCTGTTTTACCATCAAGGATCTGTACAATAATGCGGGTTTGCTTATTAAACTTATACAACCATGCCGCACTTAAAAAACGTGTATCCCACGCATATTGACCAGTACGGGTATTCAACGCACCTGGATCGCCATTGTTGTCATAATAATAAACACGTAATTGCGATTTTTTTTGATAATCCCAGTGTGCACCGACGTAATAACCAAAGCGCCCATCTACTTCTTCGAAGGGTTCCACATGCTCTGCTTGCTTATCTAACTGCGTCCATTCAAAAGAATGAGGAATAGCAAAATCGATTTGTTCGTTAAAGGTGGTTTGCCTGTCATGCATAGCGAACCCTCGCCATGACAAGAGTGTTCCAGCTGGATCGTTACCTTTAAAAACCGCAGCAAAGCCTTCAAAACTATGGTTACTTCTAAATTTCCTACCTGGGCGCTTGATGTTTGCCTCTAAACCAAAGGCCCGCACCTCTTCGCCAATCCAGCTATTAATCGCAGAATTAGTGTAGTTATAAGGTGACATCCAACCACTTTGTGGGTTTTCAAGTGACATTTTTGGATAAAAGCCACCGGCTTTAACAGCCCATTTGTAACGACTTGCAGTGAGCGGTTGATATTGTAAATAAGCCTGAGTAAAACCGACTGTTAGTTCAGGATCAGGATGGGCGTTAAGCACTGTATGCGCAGACCAATCACTCGTTAACTCAAAACGACTACTCAGCATAGCTTGGGATATCACAACACCATCATGCTCTTGGTCATAACGGTATAAGCCAATTCCTTTGCGCTGATAGCTCGCTAGTTGGTCACCACGCACAGCCGAAACAGTTACCAGCCCATCATGCTCAGCAAATGCCACTGCGGGCAACCCAAAAACACTCGCCAGTGCTAAAGCTTGCCATTTATTCATAATCATCAAACTCGTCACTGCTTAATTCTAGTTTTGGTAATAAGGCTTGTTTTAGCTGGTAGCTCAATGACTTTGCATTGTTAGTCATATCGATGGTTTCTGGTGTGCTGATATCATTAAAGCGGTCATGCCAAACAGCCAAAGTAAACTTACCTTCTGGTAAGCTTAACTCAACCATACCTTGCTCATCTGTTTGCCCATAAATACCCCCATCTACAACCACAATGTAACCCAGCATCCAGTCATGAATGTTACAGCCAAGCTCAACAACCCCCGATTGTGCAAAGTTAATCGGTTTTTCTGGTTTATCGTGGTAAAGCTTTAACTCAAATTGCTTTGTTTTAGAAAATGAATAAACGTGGTGCATGATTGAATCAAGGTTAGGAAACTCAACATTAGCCCCTTGTGGCACTGCCAACACATGAGGCACAAAGGCACGTTTTTTTTGGCTCATAGTGTAATGACTATCAATAGATGTAAGTTGTTTTGAGCCTTTAAGCCAAACCACTGCATTTTTGACAGGTTGATTCTGCTTATCAACTATCTGTATTTGCTGTGCCAATAAACATTGACTAAACAATAGTAGTAGCAACAGGGTTATTCTTGTCATTTTGCTAAACCTTTTTAGGTGCTGGGCTGGATATCGCCGCGTTCACTTTGTTGAATACGTATGCAGATCTCTCGTATTAACCAGCAAGTCACTTTATGCTTTAAGGATATATGTGAATACATGACAACAATCCATAACCATAAGCCGCCAAGGAACAACAATGCGATTAACTGCCTTAATGTTAGCAGCCTTTTCAGGTACTTGCCTAGCACAAACCACAACCGTCAGTTCACCTGATGGGCAGATCAAAGTAACTATCTCAGATGAGCAACACACACCTAGCTACGAAATCAGCTTTGCCGGTAAACAAGTCATTGCTAACTCTTCGTTAGGCCTTGTTTTTAAACAACAACCAGCAATGAGTAAAGGTTATAAAATTAGCAGCCAAACCACTGATTCGGTAAAAAGCAGCTGGGAGCAACCTTGGGGTGAACGCCAAACTGTGGTTGATAACCATAACGAAGTCGCTGTTACCTTTAAAAAACCACAACCACAAGGTGGCACATTTACGGTACGTTTTCGTGCTTTTAATGATGGTGTCGGCTTTCGATACGAATTACCAAAACAAGCTGGCTATGATGCTGTAGAAATCACTAAAGAGCTTACAGAGTTTGCTATTACAGATTCATCAGATGCAACAGCTTGGTGGATCCCCGCTCGTGGTTGGAACCGTTATGAATATGTTTATAACACCACCCCACTTCATAAAGCGGCACTTGTACACACACCATTTACTATAAAAAATAAAGAGGGTGTGCATATCAGTATTCACGAAGCCGCCCTTATTGATTATGCAGGCATGGTTTTAAATCAACGTCGTGATGGTACTTTCCAAGCAGATTTAACACCTTGGTCAGACGGTGTCGCGGTTAAAAAGCACGGCGCATTTAATACTCCTTGGCGTACAATTCAAATTGGTGATGAAGCCGTTGATTTAATCAACTCAGATATCATCTTAAACCTAAACGAACCAAATAAACTGGGTGATGTATCTTGGGTTAAACCAGGTAAATACGTAGGTATTTGGTGGGGGATGCACATCAATGAAAATACTTGGGGTAGCGGTAAAATTCATGGTGCAACCACTGCAAACACTAAATATTACATGGACTTCGCTGCTAAATATGGCTTCGATGGCGTGTTAGTTGAAGGCTGGAATATTGGCTGGGATGGCGACTGGTTCTATAACGGTGACGTATTTAGTTTCACACAACCTTATGACGACTTTGATATTGAAGAGCTGACACGTTACGGCAAAGAAAAAGGCGTACAATTAATTGGTCACCACGAAACTTCGGGCAACGTGACCAACTACCGTAACCAAATGGAAGATGCATTTGCGTTATACGAAAAATCAAATGTAAGCCAAGTTAAAACTGGTTATGTTGCTGACGGTGGTAACATCAAGCGTATCGATGAAAACGGCATTGTACGCAAAGAGTGGCACGATGGTCAGTTCATGGTTAATGAATACCTACACAACGTAAAACTTGCCGCAAAACATAAAATTAGTATCAACACACATGAGCCTGTGAAAGATACCGGCCTACGTCGTACATACCCGAACTGGATTGCTCGTGAAGGAGCCCGTGGTCAAGAGTTTAACGCATGGGGTACACCGCCGAACCCACCAGAGCATATTCCAATGCTAGCTTTCACCCGTATGCTTGCAGGCCCAATGGATTTTACGCCAGGTATTTTTGATATGGGCTTTAACGGTTTAGGTGCTGATACCAACCGCCCACAAACGACCCTAGCGAAGCAATTAGCGCTATATGTTGTAATGTACAGCCCAATTCAAATGGCGGCAGATTTACCACGTAACTACTTAGCGAAGCCAGATGCATTCCAGTTTATTCAGGATGTACCAACTGATTGGCAACAAAGTATTGCACTACAAGGTGAAGTTGGCGATTTCGTTGTATTTGCGCGTAAAGAACGCAAGCGTGATCAATACTCAGGTAACGACTGGTATCTAGGTGCTGTTACAGACGAAAAAGCTCGCACTTTAGAAGTGAAGTTAGACTTCTTAGATAAAGGTAAAAAGTTTGAAGCGCAAATCTACCGTGACGGTGACAAAGCTGAATGGGTAAATAACCCTTACGACTTAAAAGTAGAAAAACGCATAGTGACTGCTGATGATAAGCTAACGTTAAAGCTTGCCACCAGCGGCGGCACAGCGATTCGATTTAAAGCGATGTAAGCTGCTAGTTGCTAGTTGCTAGTTGCTAGTTGCTAAAAAATTATGAAAAGCGCGGCATTTGATGTCGCGTTTTTTTATTGCCATAAAAAAGCAGCCCACTCGGGCTGCTTGAAACTTATAGCTTAAGGCTTAAAGCTAAATACTTTTAAAAAGGCAAATAGATTTGCGCGCTAAGGCCACCTTCTGGGCGATTAAGTAGTTGTACTCGGCCGCCGTGCATATCGACAATACGTTTAATTATCGCAAGGCCTAAGCCACTGCCTTCGCTACCGCGAGCAGCATCACCTTGTTTAAACGGTTCAAATACAGTTTCAAGTTCGCTTTCAGGGATCCCCGGGCCATGATCGTTAACCACGACCATGGCAAACTTTTTATTACTACTCACGCGGGTTTCGACCTCTATATCTCCATCTGAATAGCGAATTGCGTTTTCAATCATATTAGTAACAACACGCTTTATTGCTACCATACTCACTGGCACTTCGCTTAAGCTCGGATTCTCTTTAAAGGTAATAGTGCGGTGATGTTTTTGTTCAGCTTCGACAACTTCTGAAACAATCGCGTTTAAATCTTCTAGCTCAAGTTCTTCACGTTTGTGATGACGTAAGTATTCAATGAATTGGTCGATAATGGCATTCATGTCTTCAATATCATGAATGATCCCTTCACGCAGGTAATCTTCATCGTCCGACATCATTTCGGTGGCAAGGCGAATACGTGTAAGCGGTGTACGCAAGTCATGGGAAACACCTGCCATTAATAACCGACGGTCGTTCTCAAGAGCTGCAATACCACGCGACATTTGGTTAAACGCACGGGTTACTTCAATGACTTCTGTAGAGCCCTGCTCTTCTAATTTGGTAGAAAAGTCACCCACGCCTACTTTCACAGCAGCTTGTTGCAATGCTTTTAAAGGTCTATTTAGATGGCGGGCAAACAACCACCCACCGAGTACACTTAAAAAGCCAATACTCGATAAATAAAAAGTTAAAAACTTTAAGTTGTTTTCTTGTAGGCCGGTGAGCGGCACACGCACCCAATAACCCGGTGCTTGCGGTGCTTCAACCCAATAAACCAGTGGATCGGTTTGGCTTATTCGTACCCGAGCAGAGCCATTAAGCTCTTTCGACATGCTCCGCGATAGCATTGAGTACTCACGAGTTTCAGCTAACCCCTCACTCATCGCTTGGCGCTGGGTCATCACTTCGATACCGGTGATCTCAAAAAACTTGTCAGAGGCTTCTTTGCTTACCTCAACGCCCTCTTCCCATTCAATAAACACGGTTTTCACCTGTTTAGATAGGATCAGGTTTACTTGTTCTATAGTTGGTTTAACAACATAAAAACTAACCGTGATATAAGAGACAATTTGATTGATTAACAGCAGGGCTGCAACCAAAAATACCGTTTGTCCAAACGCACTACGTGGAAACATGCCCATTACTGTTATTTTTCACCGTCTGGCACAAATACGTAGCCTAAGCCCCATACTGTTTGTATATAACGAGGATTAGCAGCATCCACTTCAATCATACGGCGTAAGCGTGAAACCTGAACATCGATACTGCGCTCAAGCGCACTGTAATCTCGGCCACGCGCTAAGTTCATCAGTTTATCGCGACTAAGCGGTTCACGTGGATGAGTCACTAACGCTTTTAATACCGCAAACTCACCACTGGTTAACGACATTGTTTTATCACCATGGCTCATTTCGCGGGTCGCAAGGTTTAGCGTGAAGTCGCCAAAGCTAATTTCGTTTTCTTCGGCAGCAGGCGCACCTGGCACTTCTTTAGCACGACGACGTAAAATTGCTTTAATACGCGCTAACAATTCACGTGGGTTGAATGGTTTAGGAATGTAATCATCAGCACCAAGCTCTAAACCGATTATACGGTCAACCTCATCGCCTTTGGCTGTAAGCATTACAATTGGAATGTCATTTTCTTTTTGACGTAAACGACGGCAAATTGATAATCCATCTTCACCTGGCAACATTAAATCTAATACTATCAAATGGAAGTTTTCACGCTCTAATAAGCGATCCATCTGCTCTGAATTTGCTGCTGAGCGAACAATAAAGCCTTGTTCTACAAGGTAACGCTCTAGCAAGCTACGTAAGCGCATATCGTCATCAACAACCAATACTTTTGTCGTTTCGTGTCCCATAACTTTCATTCTTTTTGTAATATGTTACTTATTAATATAAATGAAAAAGTTAAGAATAAAAAACGAATTACGCGCTTAGATTGTTACTGAACATTTCAAAATCCGACTCGACAAAGGTAAAAGACTTTTATACCTTGCGGCTGGTTTTCTTTTTAGGCTGAATAAAATGGCAAAGACAAATTTAATAACCCGAGAAGGGTATCAGCAATTACAACAAGAACATGACTACTTATGGCATGAAAAGCGCCCTGAAATTACCAAAATTGTTACTTGGGCAGCAAGCTTAGGCGACCGTTCTGAAAACGCCGATTATCAATTTAATAAGCGAGTTTTACGACAGATAGATCGCCGTGTACGCTATCTTCGTAAACGCATGCCAGATCTTAAAATTGTTGACTACAACCCACAGCAAGCGGGAAAAGTGTTTTTTGGTGCTTGGGTCGAAATTGAGAATGAGCAAGGCGAAACAAAGCGCTTTCGTATTGTCGGCCCCGACGAAATTTACGAGCGCAAAGATTACATTTCGATTGATGCACCTATGGCTCGAGCGCTACTTGGCAAACAGGTTGATGATGATTTTTCGGTGAACACGCCTGAAGGCGCAAAAGAATGGTATATCAACGAGATAACTTATCCGGATGCGAAATAATTTTTGCCAGAAAATTCAGAAAGCGTTAATTAGTGATTGTTTAGTCTAAAAATGTGATCTATAACTAAAGGTACTCAAGATAAATCATTACTTGAGTTTTAGAAGGTAGTAAGTATGTCAAACGCAATACAACGCATAATGAGTAATGCCATTGTATTCGCACTATTAATTAGTGTGAGTTTGATATCTTACGCCAGTGATATAGAAAGCCATTCAGACAGTGTTACGCCAACCGCTCACTTTATTGCGTGTGATAGTGCAGACCCTGCCAACTTAGATACCGACCTCGATAAACATACTCCTGCGTTCATTGCTAATGTAGCCCAACCACTGCCAGATGCACGTGTGGTTTCGTATGTTCACCCTTGTAATAAGGTGTCTGTTTATAGCGCGCACCAGCGAGGGCCACCTGCTTTTTAATTAACTCAAATTTTCTATTTCAGTTTTATTAAAATGTATGGTGACCAAAATGAATAATTTCAAAGAATTACGTCTTCAAGATATCTCTAATGGCGCATTATCTAATGCAGTGAATGAAGTTGAGCCAACACTAGATCTCACTTCTTCAGCTTTAAAAGTACTTAATAGCTTTACTAAAAAAG
Organism: Pseudoalteromonas sp. CO109Y; assembly: GCF_004208935.1. NCBI lineage: Bacteria > Pseudomonadati > Pseudomonadota > Gammaproteobacteria > Alteromonadales > Pseudoalteromonadaceae > Pseudoalteromonas > Pseudoalteromonas sp. CO109Y. Next base: position 254,946 of record NZ_SGPD01000038.1, on the reverse strand, counting down.
ACCCTTTACGTGCACATTACGGCACCACTATTGTTGATGCTTTAAAGCAAACAAATAGCTGTTGCTCAGATTTTATTTTAGTGGTTGATAGCGAAGATAAACTACTCGGCATCACCTCTAGTGCTGATCTGCAAAGCTCAAAAATTATGATCCTTGCACAGCGCTTGAACTTACACCGTGACGAAATTACTTTACACGATGTAATGACGCCACTTAGCAGCTTAGCTGGTGTGAGCCTACAAAGCATCAGCTACGCAAGTATTGGCGATGCACTGCAAACCATGGAACACCAAGGTATGATGTTCTTATTAGTAACCAGTGCTAAACAAGAAATATGTGGTTTGATTTCAGCTCGAGAGATCGCTAAAAAATTACATATCCCTGTTAATATCAACCCAATTGCTAATGGCTTTAGCGAAGTATTACAGCAGGTTGATCACCCGCACTAAGCGTTAAAATCTGCGTTGTGTAAGACTATTTTTGCAGGCCTTAAAAGCAGTGCTTTTAAGGCCTTCTTATTGTGATATTATTCAGGCAATTAATCTTCAGTTTTACTGATTTTCTATTTTTAAAAAGGTTTATGCATGAGCAATATCTCTGCACGCTTAGCAACAGAGCTAAGTGCCCAGCAACCACAGGTTGTTGCTGCAATCAAATTACTTGATGAAGGTGCCACAGTTCCTTTTATCGCCCGTTATCGTAAAGAAGTAACTGGTGGCTTAGATGACACGCAACTACGTTTACTTGAACAGCGCTTATCGTATTTACGTGAATTAGAAGAGCGCCGTAGCTTTATCCTTAATACTATTGAAGAGCAAGGCAAACTAACAGCCGAGCTAAGTGCTGATATTAATAACGCTGACAGTAAAACTGAGCTTGAAGATTTATATCTGCCTTTCAAACCTAAGCGTCGTACAAAAGGGCAAATTGCCATTGAAGCGGGTATTGAGCCGCTTGCCGATGCGCTATTTAACAACCCAAGCCTCGACCCAGAACAACAAGCAGGTGACTACATTAATGCTGATGCAGGCTTTGCAGATAATAAAACGGTGCTAGATGGCGCTAAATTTATCTTAATGGAACGCTTTGCTGAAGACGCAAAATTGCTAGCTAAATTCCGTAGTCATATCGCACAACATGGTCAGATTGAAAGTACTGTAATTGCTGGCCAAGAAAATGAAGGCGTAAAGTACCGCGACTACTTTGAGCATCAAGAACCGCTTAAAAAAGTACCATCACACCGTGCACTTGCTATGCTGCGTGCTCGTAATGAAGGCGTATTACAACTTAGTATCAACCCTGAGCCAAGCGCAGAAAACCCGGCGCAAGTGTGTGCACAAATGATTGCCGATCATTATCGCTTAGATGTTAGCAATTCTGCTGCAAGCAGTTGGTTAATGGGCGTAGTGCAATGGGCATGGAAAATTAAGTTAAGCCTTCACCTTGAGAATGAATTTTTAGGTGCAATGCGCGAAAAAGCAGAAACCGGCGCAATTGACGTTTTTGCTAAGAACTTAAAAGATTTATTAATGGCCGCTCCAGCAGGTCCACGTACCACGTTAGGTCTAGATCCTGGTTTACGTACTGGTTGTAAAATTGCTGTTGTAGATAGCACAGGCAAGCTGTTAACAACACAAACGATTTTCCCGCACGCACCACAAAATCATTGGGATAAATCGCTTCGTACTCTTGAGCAATTATGCCGCCAGCATAAAGTTGAGCTAATCGCTATTGGTAATGGTACCGCTTCACGTGAATCTGACAAATTAGTAGCAGAACTGATTAAAGCCAACACTGAGCTTAAACTTAATAAAGTGATGGTTAGTGAAGCAGGCGCTTCTGTTTATTCAGCATCTGAGTTTGCCGCTAATGAATTCCCTAACCTTGATGTTTCACTACGTGGTGCTGTGTCTATTGCACGCCGCTTACAAGATCCACTTGCTGAGCTGGTAAAAATTGAGCCTAAATCAATCGGTGTAGGTCAATATCAGCACGATGTATCGCAAAGCCAACTTGGTCAAACGCTAACATCAGTGGTTGAAGACTGTGTAAACTCAGTAGGTGTAGACCTAAATATGGCGTCAGTGCCACTACTTACTCGCGTATCTGGCTTAAACAAAACGTTAGCACAAAACATTGTTAGCTACCGTGATGCGAATGGCTCATTTAACAAGCGCTCTGAACTTAAGAAAGTTGAACGTTTAGGGCCTAAAGCCTTTGAACAAGCTGCCGGTTTCTTACGTATCAGCACAGGCTCAGATCCTCTTGATAACTCGTCAGTCCACCCTGAAGCCTACCCGGTTGTTAAGCGTATCTGCGAGAAGAACAGCTTAGATGTAAACAGCCTAATTGGTAACTCTGACATCCTAAATAAGCTCGTTGCAAACGACTACACAGACGAAAAATTTGGTTTACCAACGGTTACCGACATTATCAAAGAACTTGATAAACCGGGTCGTGACCCGCGTCCTGAGTTTAAAACAGCTGAATTTAAAGCCGGTGTTGAAACCATTAACGACCTAAAACCAGGTATGATTTTAGAAGGTGTAGTGTCTAACGTTGCTAACTTTGGTGCCTTCGTTGATGTGGGCGTACACCAAGATGGTTTAGTGCATATTTCTGCTATTACTAACAAGTTTATTTCTGACCCACGTGAAGTGGTTAAAGCTGGCGATATTGTAAAAGTAAAAGTAGTTGAAGTAGATGCTGCGCGTAAACGTATTAGCTTTACCATGCGTTTAGACGATGATGTTGATACTAGCAATAAAGCTGCACCCGCTAGCAAACCTAAGCCAGCTGCGAAAGCGAAAAGCGCACCTAAGCAAAAACGCGAATTTGGCAATGTTGCCATGGGTAATGCCTTTGCAGATGCATTTGCCAATGCAAAAGTGAAAAAATAATAGGCTGTAGGCATAAGTCGAAAAAACCGCGTAAGTGTAAACTTACGCGGTTTTTTATTTGTATAGCAATTTAATCAGTCTCGTTGCTATGAAAGGCTCAATAAACTGAGCCTTTATCGCTATTACTTACGACGACGAAGTGCAAGTAATGGCAGGAGTAACACAATGAAGTGACCTAATGAGCCGCTTGAAGAGCTCTTTGTTTCAGCTTCAGTTTCTGGTGTTACTTGTGAAGCGAATTCACAGCTACCATCATCTTCATTCGCAGTCGCATCATAGTTAGTTGCAGCAGCATCAGTACAGCCGAGCTCTACACCATCAGACTCAACCATAAGCAAGAATTCTTTGCTTACTTTGTCTGCTGGGTTTGCTTTGTCTTGTACTGTAACAGTCACCATTGTTTCACCATGGAAATGTGCATCAGGGATTAAGTTAAACGACATTCCGTCAACTTCAGCCGTAACATTCTCACCGGTTACCACTAATTCATTTGGCGACTGGTCTGCATCAACAACCATCACATCAACACCATCGATACGGCCATTTTCTGCTACCGTCATATCAGCGATGTCGCTCATTTTCAGGTTGCTTTGTACGCCGATCGAGTGCATTAACGAGCCACCTTCTTGGCTACCTAGTTGGTAATCAAGGGTGATATCTTGCACAGAACCTTTCGCATCAGGCATAACCGTAGCAGTAAAGTTAAACTCAACTTCACTTTGCTCTGGGCCAACATAATCAAAACAGATCACTAAGTCATCTTGTAAGATCTTGCCAAGGTCGTCATAACCAACCACATTGCTTAATGCACCGTCTTTAAAGCCGGCAGTTGTAGAGTAAACACTATCACCACCTTCAATAAAGATAGTCCCTTCATCAACACCTGCGCCTAGGTTATCGTAAGCAAAAATAGCTTCGAACATACCTTCATGGTCATCGATACCACTACGTAAAATCACTTCATAGTCAAACGTGTCGCCTGTGTATTTATCAGTCACATTATCGAATTCCATGAATACGAGATCACCTAAGTCAGGACGCTCTTCTTTATACTGAGAAGCAATTGTTAGACCTGTTGGATCCGTTGGATGGCGAAGGTTTTCAATTTCAAACGAGCCACGCCAGAATGGTGCAAGCGCTTCAACTAAGAAACCAGGACCGCGGTGTGCACTCATCATCCACCAAATAGGTGTGAACTGCATTGCACCTGTTGGGTGTAAACGTACTTCGTTATTATTTACTTGGTTGTAAATTTCAAACTTCGCACCTTCTTTATAGAATAACCAATCAATTGGCACATCAAAGTACACATTTGAGCCACCTTCATACCAAGCAGCTTCAGGTTGAATGCGGAAATCACCCCATAAATCGATATATCCTCCTGTCGAGAATTCATCAATCATTGGCGTTTTACACATCTCATTAGTGATGTTGTTAGTTACCACATAATCACGTTGTACGTTACGCGTTGCGTCTTGTGTACCTTGAATAGTTAACGTGTTGCCTTCTACAACTAACGAAGCTGCAACTTCTTCATTGTTTGAAGTTAGCGTTTCAGGCCAAACTTGCATGCCATCAGGAATCGTCAAAGACAATGAATAGTCACGCGCCTTAGATTCATAGTTAGCTTTAAGTTTTACATTAACGTTAACTAAGTCCATAGCGCGAGCAGTGTCTTGGTCAACATTTAAAGTAAGTGCTTGGGCATCACGCTTTAAATTAACCGATGTGAAACCAAGGGTGCCTTCAGCTCCCGCAGCATTACCTAATGCAAAGCCGCCATAATAAACATCATTCGGTTGCGCATCTGGTAAATCCCAATTTACAGCAATTTCATAGTTACCATTGCCGCTGTGCTGCTGTGGCGCTGATACACTGAATTCACCGGTATTTTGCTCTTTAACAATGGCGTAATGCGTCACTGTTTGGTAACCAACATCACGTAAACCTGCTAGAGCTGCAGTCGCAAACCAGTATTTACCTGGCTTAGGGTCAATAATGTTACAGTAGTTATCTTCAACACTACTTGAAGAATAACAAATCATCTCTTCATTTAGCGCTTTGATCAGTGCAGTAGAATCTTCCGCAATCTCTTCATCAGACACCATGAATGAGCCGCTTTCATTAGCATCATAACCCACAACCAAGTGTGCTTTTTTCATTTGCCAGCGAGGCTCAGCAAGATCTTCTAAATCAGTCGTTTGCTCGGTAGATGCAACTTTAACCATTAAGCGTTTTGTACCTTCTGGTACTTCAAATGCCTGGATATCCCACGCTTTTTCAACGCGGTCTTTTGTCACATAAGGTGCAACACCTAAGATATTTGCGGTAACCTCAGTTGGTTTTACTAGACCATAATAAGTCGGCGTAAATTCACTGTAGCTATCGGTATTAACAACGATTGATTCTGATGCACTTGCACGTGCCATATCGATATCAACCATGGTTGGTAGCTCATCAATGACGTTTTTCGCAACTAATGTGAAATGAGCATCAGGCGAGTCGCCATCAGTGTTCTTGAATAACACTTTACCGTTGAACCAAGCATCTTTATTTAAGATATTGTCCCAAGGCGCACCTTCTTCAACAGGATCAAGCTTAGATTCGATGATATTTGGCAACTTCATAGTAACCATCACATCTTGTGTTTCACCAGCTTGAAGTGTGAAATTACTTGGTGTTACGCTAACTTCTACACCAAAGCTTTCTTCTTCACCTTCAACAGCCCAACCATAAGCAGTTGCATCCCAAGTACCATCTTTTGTTGCTTTAACTGTTCGCATCCACGTACATTCAAGCTCACAGTCATTGTTAACTAAAGAAGGTAGGTTCAACCACTCAACTAAACCACCATTGCGCGGGTTCGCATTATGATAATTTTCAATAGTCTCATCCATGATAAGACCCGCATTTGCAGCTTGTGCTACGTCAATCGCACCGCCACCAGCCATGAAGTTGTAGTATGGGTCAATTAAAGTAACGCCGTTAGAAATACGTACTTTATTTGCCGTCATCATTAGCGCTGATTGAATTTCTGCTGGCGTCCAATCTGGGTGCATTTGCATCATTAGCGTCATTGCACCCGTAACATGTGGCGTAGCCATTGAGGTACCGCTCATGAAAGTCCAATCAGAAGCACTTGGATAAGCTGTAAATGGTTGGTCATCAGCATTCGCAGCATAAATATCAACACCTGGTGCAGTCACGTCTGGAACAAGGTTATTGATGTAATAACTTGGTCCCATAGAACTAAAGATAGCAAGTTGATTACCTGCTTCTTCATCAAATGAATAGTTATTTTCTGGCTCGCCAATTGTCGCAATAGCTGCGCCATCAGGGTTAGCATTAACCCAATTACGAATTGTATAGCGTGCGCTTGCTGGTAAGTGAATACCTGGGATCACATAGTTATCAGCAACAAGGCTCTCTGCAGAACTAATGTTTTGTAGAATAAAGCCGCCCGCTCCACCAGCTGCCACGTTCTTTGCTTTATCAACACGCGCAATGTCACCACGTAAACATATTACAATTTGGTCAGCTGTAAACGTGCCAGCAGGGAAAGGTGCGTTACAGCTTGCTGCATCGTAACCATCACTTTCATTAGGATCGTCGTATTTTTCAGCAAGAACAACTTCGCCAGTAATACCGCCAGAGAAACTCTTACCTGTATACTCACCAGCATAAGGCGTGCGAGTACCTTGGAAGTTATTTATGGTTTTAACACCTAAATCCATCACGCGGTCATGAGTTGATGCACCAACAGTGGTTACCCACGGTGATGTATGATCCGCTGAAATATAATAAGGACCCGAGTTACCCGCTGCAGCTGCCACTGAAATACCTGCTTCGCGTGCACTTAAGAAAGCCATTTCCATTGGATCTTCCCATGGGAAGCTTTCGCTACCACCAATTGAGAAGTTGATTGCATCGACACCATCTTCAATCGCATCTTCAAATGCAGATAAAATTGCTGATTCAGGACAGCCTGAGTAAAGATCGCCAGAACGGCCTGCATAACAAACTTGGTACGAAATGATATGCGCACGAGGTGCCACACCACTGGTACTTTCAAACGTAAATGGTAAGTTTTCACCATCACTTACTTTTTCACCGGTTGCAGCTTGAAGCGGCGTGTTTTCGATGTAATTACCCGCCGTAGTGCTTGCTGTGTGAGAGCCATGACCATTATAGTCTTCACCATTTTCAGGGCGGCGATCTGCACGTGCAAATTGATAATCAGCATTCATTGCTGTGACTTCTGGATACGAGCGAACACCAATTAGCTTGTCATTACATAGCTCAGGTTCTTCCTCACAGTCACCTACGAAGTTACCTGCACCTAGTGGATTTTTCTCACTGTACTCTTCGTCGCTTGCAAATGCAGGATGGTCTGTATTGATACCTGTATCAATAATACCTACAACCATACCTTCACCTTTAACACCTACCGATGAAGCCGGTGTTGCACCCTGCCATAATTGATCAGCACCAATAAACTCAGGACCACGGTCTGTGCGTAATTCAAAAATACGGTTAGGAGTAATACGCTTTACGCCTGATTGTGTCGCAAGTAGCTCTGCATCAGCTTGTGTCATTTCGACCACTACCGCGTTATTTGCAAGAGTAAATTGCTTTTTAATCGCAATATTGGCACCTCTTGCACGCGCCTTACTTAATACTGCTGTTTGACGTTGCTTTAAAAAACCTTGATACGCGCGCACACTTTGCGACGCTGTATCAATACGCTCTTTAACCATTAAAGAGCGAGATTCAGTAATAGCTGTAGCGCTGAAACCTTGAATATTACCTTGATAACTTGCTACAGGTTCATCATGCATTTGCACAATGTATGTTTGAATGCCTGTCACCCCATCTTGAGGTTGAAAAACATGTTCCGGCTGCTGACTTTGATAGTGCTGGTTTAAGCGTTGAGCACTTCCTTTGAGTAAGCTTGGATGATCTTCGATTTGTTTTTCTTGTTGATAATTCGCGATATCTTCAGCTGTAAATGTTGGCTGATAAAAGCCTTTATCTGACACTTTGTTAAAGCCAGGCTCTGCCGCAGCATAGCCTGTAGCGCCGACATACAAGGCTGTAAGTACGGCTACTGAACTTTTCTTCAAGTGTGCGATTTTCTTATTGCAAGGTTGCATATGATTCCCACTGATTTAATTCTAAACAGCTCATAAATTGCTTGAGCTGACACACTAAATTATTTAGCAGGCAAACATATACAGAGGGGGGGTTACATGGTCAAACCGACCTGTACACACTTGAGACACGAAATTAACATTAAATAAACACCAGAGCGGTAAAAATAAACGCATTGCAGGATATTTATACAAAATGTAGCGTTTTGTACAAAATACGATTACAGAAACAAAGTGAGTAGTGAAAACAGCTAGGGAAAGGCATCCCTAGCTGCTAAAAAATTAGAAGTTATAACGAACCGAAAGTGCAAGGTCTGAGTAATCATTTGCATCACGATAGCTTGCGCTTATCAGCCAAGCTGGTGTAAAGGCATAGTTTGCCCCTAAATGAAATACAGCATTATTTTCGCTCTCTTCGTCGTGCAAACGCTCGTAGCCAACGCCAGCGTTGATCTCAAATGAATCAGTTAATAGATGTCTGATTTGCGCGTTAGCAGACAAAATATCTGCGGTTTCTGAATTTGAGTGATTCTCTGAAAAGCTATTAAAAACTTGATCTTGGTATGAGACAACTTCTTTAACATTAAGGTCAATTTCTCTCTTTAACTGGCCAATCTTTGCTGAAAAATCAACTTTAGTGCGATCGGATAGCGAATAAATATAACCTAAACCAATTTCGTAACGCGTCATATCAATATCATAATCGAAAGTATAAGCTATGACAGTATCACCTAAATAATTATCATTGCTATCGTAAACACCTGAGCCATTGAATTCATTCGTTGCAGTCACATCATCATTTAAAATTGAATAATGACCTGTAACATACCAATTCTCAGCAAACTGCTTACTGAAATTAAAGCCATAACCTTTAAGAGATCGCTCATCTAAGCCATCAATTTCTGTCTTTTTATATCCTGCTTCAACAAAGTCATAGCTTAGAGGCGAGGTGTTTTCTGCCATGACAGCGGTAGAAGCAAGTGATAATGCGCAAGCAAGAAGAGTGTATTTCATTGTTTAATCATCCTAATTATAAATCGTGGACAATCTACCAAAGTGAGTAAGGACCCGCAATGGAAACAATATTCGTTTTTGTAGTCTAAATGTAAGAAACTGTTAGAGTAATTAATAAATTAAGTGAGTAGTTATGTAGTATTTAAACTTCGTTAGCGACAAGTTTTAACCACAAAGTGATTAACTGATACTGTTAATTGATATTAGTTAAATAAAGGCAGAGAACTGGTTTTGGTTAGTGGGCGAAGTTGCCGCTTGATAAAAATTAGCAATACGCGCTGCACGCTCGTCTACTTCAACATCACGCTTGGCTGTTTTAGTTTCGCTGGTTTGAGTAGCGCTATCTTCGGCATACTCACTGTTTATTTTGAAAGTCGATTTGCCTGAGTCAGCATCGCCATCAGCTGATTGACTGGCAAGCTCAGCTTGCGCTGCCATAAGCTTTTGTGTGGCATCGGCAGCAATTGAGCGGTCAGCACTTGAAGGCTCTTGTGGTGCAAGCGCAGCTGCACGCACCGTCTGCATTTTTTCGATTGTAGCTTTTGGGTCGCCTTTAATTTCAGCAACGTCAATTTGCACCTCGCCGCCCACGGCATAGTTTGTACCATCAGGGCCGCGTTGATACTCATAGCTTGGCGAGCCAGCATATTGCCCCCCTACGGTTGCATGCGCTTGTTCATGAATACGCACTTCGGTATCTCGGGCTTTTAGCTCTTTAATTTGCTCAGCGTCTTGTTGCTCTTGCTCAGCAACCTTTTGCTCTTTTTGCTGCTCTTGTTTAGCTTCTTGCTGTTCTTGCTCTGATTGTTCAGGCTCACCCTGCTCACCACCTTGCTGACGTTCTTCAATCACCTTGTCTTCAGCAAGACGACCTTTAGCATCATAGGTACCAGCCTCAGAACCTGGCTGCTTGGTTTTGTCGCCATCATTCAAGGTTTTATTTTCTGCGTTACTCGGCTTGGTAGCAGCAGGAGGTGGGATCACTTCACGTAACTGATTATCACGGCGAGCACTTTCGGTGTGCACATTCGCCGTGTTGATATTAATCGAAGGAAACGGAGTGACGATATTCATAAGTACTAAACTTTAATATCTATTAATGTACCGAGCACTTCATCAGCAGTCTGAATCGTGTTGATATTGGCTTTTGCATTAAACTCTTCAACTTTTAAATTAACAAGCGACTCATCGATTGGGGCGGGTTGTGAAACTGGCGGAGTTACAGCTTCATTTGGAGTTGCCGCTTGTAATTGCCGTTGTTGAGCTAATTGGGCATCATCTTGCTGATCAATTGAGGCACGGCTAATCTCAGCGCTCGCCTTTTCGATACCTTGGCTTGCACGGTTATAACCTTCTACCGCATTATTAAAAACAGAACTGATTGGCATAACACCCTCCAACAGTGAGATCTACCCGTTAAGTATCGCTCATAAAACGAGCAAAATAAAGCTAAATCCCGCTATTTTTCTGGCCTCTCAGCGAGTTTTGCTTAACACATTGATTTCAGTGCTGATATAAATGCCGCTTTATGTGAAATAAAAGGCGCGTGTGAGGCCTTATCTAAAACTTCATATTCAAACTGAGGTTGTAAGGCATGCATTTTTTCAATCGCGCGATAAGGTACTAATGAATCTAAGCGACCGAAAATACCACGTACAGGTACGCTAAGGTTAGCGAATAGCTCACGTAAATCATCCTGCTGTAAAATGTCTAAGCCCGCACTTAAAGCTTGCTCTTGAGGCGCAGGGTATTGGTTTAAAAGTGCTTTTAATTGCTTAATATCATCCCGTGCTGATTCACTGCCCATTGCTTGTATCGCCAAAAACCTTTCTATCGTTTTTTCTCTGTGACTAACTAGCTGATCTTTAAATGCGTTTAATACGTCAGGTTTGATACCTGGCCATTCGTCGGTTTGCGCAAAAAAGGGTGTTGAGGCAACCAACACAACCTTTGCGACTTTGTCAGGCCAATGTGCTGCAATATACAAGGCAAAAAGCCCGCCCAACGACCAGCCAACAAGAATAGACTTTTCATTTAGCTGTGTACTTAGTTGCTCAGCTGCAGCGTGCAAAGTGTAAGGTGTGGGAATAGACTGTGCGTTACCAAAGCCAGGTAAATCGAGGCAACGGACTTCACCATCATGAAAAAACTCAAGCTCAGGTTTGATCACTTGCCAAACCCCTTGGTTCATTCCCCAGCCATGTAATAGCACCATATCATTTTGCATATTTTGTATTTCCCAACCACACTTAGCGCTCATAATAGCGTTTAAAGGAATGAATGCAATGTCTCACTTACCTCATGCCTTAAAACTAGGGCTAGACGCACTATTCCCCAACTTTTGCATTAGCTGCCAGAATCACATACAGGCTGATCAAGCTTTGTGTCAGTATTGTTTAGATGACCTCAATTTATTTGACCTTACACACCATCCAAATTTGTTACACCGACCAGATATATGTGATGCATTTCCTGATAGTAATTTTGATCATTTAATTGCCTGTGCTTGGTATCAAGCGCCTTTTAAACTTTGGCTCAAGCAATTGAAGTTTAATGACCAGCAATATTTTCGTGTGGCACTACAACAAGTAATACAGAGGCAGCTGCAATTAGCTCATCAAGTTAATTCAAGTTGGCCCGATCTTTTTATTGTGCTACCACTGCATAATCAACGCTTTTTAGCGCGCGGCTTTAATCAGGTAAGCCAAACTTGGCTGCCTGTTTTGAAAAACCAGCAATGTACTGTTAGCTCAGCTCTTTACAAGCAAAAAGCAACCAAAGCGCAATCACAGTTAAGTAAAGCGAAGAGAGTTAAAAATCTACAAAATGCCTTTGTTTGTCAGCAAGATTTAACAGGAAAAACCGTGGCGATTATTGATGATGTGATGACCTCTGGCGCAACCATAAATGCTGCGACAGAAGCCATAAAACATGCAGGGGCAAAGCAAGTATGGGCTATGCTCACTTGCCTAACGGGGTTAGGCAACCTGCATTATGATTAATTGTGATTACTTATCACCAGAGGCATGAAAGGCATTACCAAAAAATAAGGCATTGCTTAGTAATCGACTCGTGCCGTACCAGTAACCACGGAATACAGGGTTATCTGTCATGCCTATCACACTGCCTTTGCCATATGAATGCGCAATGAGGCCTGCCGCGCCCGCGACTTGCTCTACATTTACGTCATCAGTAAAGCCAGCTAGAAGCGGTTTATCTGTGTAAGTAAGCACATTAACAAATGGGGCATCTGACTTCTCAAGTAGCCAAGTGCTATTCTTAAATACAGGTAATGTATTACGGTTAAGCGAATACGTAAGTGGATGAGATAAATCCACTGAGGTATTAAAAATTGCACCGGCAATACGCTGACGACCAGCTAAGTCATCTTTATCAGCATAAGTAAGTCCTGTTGTATCAAAGGCACTGGCTACTTCGCGACGAGATAAGTAGTTTGCTTTTAGTAGCTGCTGATCAGCTAAGAACTTAGCACCACCTTTATGACCCCAAATAACACCGCCTTTACGAACCCACGACTTAATAGCAACTTTAGTCGCATCATCAAGGCGATTGAAATTTCCGTGCGCTAAAATAATATGGCTGTAGTTTTCAAGGTCGATGTTACCTAAGCGCTCCATTTCGATAATGCTTGGCGCGGTGCCTACAAAACGATCTAAGTAATACCACACTTCACCAAGCTCATACTGGCTAGTTCCTTGACCACCCACGAGTAATACTTTAGGCGCTTTCACAACCGCCATTGCACGAGAACCTAAATCAGCACCTTTCACCGTTAAGCCCGAACTAATTGGCGTAATTTCAATGCCAAACTCATTCTGTGCTTGGTTTAAATAACTAACCCAGTTGCTATCAGTTTGCAGACCAGCAGGAACAAGAATACTACCTGGTTCAAAAGCTATTTCACCTGATGGCGTTTTTGCTGTAAGTGGGCTTAATGCCACGCGTGCTTTCACACCTTGTTCAAGCAAGCTATTAAGCATTTTTGGCGCTAGGTAATCATCCCATTTAAATGCATAGGCATAGCTTTTCGGTAATGCTGCAAAGCTTGACTTAACACTTTGTTGCCAAGGCATTTTAGCCACATTTAAGCCCCAGTTGCTGCTTACCTTTGCAAATTCTAGGTTGAAGGCATGAGCAAGTGTCCAGCCAGATACATCATAAAAGGTATTATCAACAAAACGCTGTTGCTCACTGAAAATCGCTTTAATTAAACGAAATTGTGGCTGTGCTAATGGCACATAATAGCTCTGCTCAGAAAAGCTTTGACCGTTTACTTTTAGCGGCTCTTCTAACATGTACGCATTGATTTGATGTTGTCTAAGTAAATCAAGGAAGTATTGCATGCGACTTTGATCAGCGCCGCCTTTGACAACATACCCTTTAAAGTCTTCATCACCAGCAAGATCAACTGCTTTGTTGTAAAATTTTGCTTGATAATCAAGTAAGTCAGTACGGTTATCAATCGCCGCTTGGAACGTCGATAAGCTTGTTAATAACTGATTTTTAATCGTAAACGGGAAGCTTAACGGGCCGTTAATAGTTTCTTGTAAGTGACCACGCGAGCTCGCTTGTTCAAATAAGATGCCTACACCGCCATTTACGTCTGGGTAAGTTGAGCCTTTACCATAGTAAAAGTCATCAAAGCTTTCTTCTGTGAAGTAAAGTGCATTGTGCTCATCAAGTGTTTTTGCATGATAGTTTGCAATGGCTTTTGTCAGCGTGACATTTTCTTCAGGCGTAATTGGGTGCTTACGAGTTGGGATCCCTGGTTGGAAAAAGTAAGTGCTGTTTGGGCCCATCTCATGAAAGTCAGTTAGGATATTCGGTTTCCATTGGTGAAACTGTGCAATACGTGCACGCGATTCTGGGTGCTGCAGTAACAACCAGTCACGGTTTAAATCAAACAAGTAATGGTTAGTACGACTGCTTGGCCAACTTTCGATATGCTCGCGAGTTTGTGGATCTGATGATAACTTCATGCCGCGGTTGCTGTTTGCCCAATTTGCAAAACGCGCTAAGCCATCTGGGTTTAATGATGGGTCTAGTAAAATAACCGTGTTGTTAAGTAAGGCGTCAATTTCTGGCCCCTGTGCTGCAGCAAGGTAATACGCAACGAGAAGCGATGCATTGCTGCCTGATGATTCATTACCATGAACACTGTAACCCATCCAAACAACTGCAGGCTGTTTGCTTGAGTCACTCGCTTCACCATTTAGGCGAGCTAAGTGAGCCTTGCGGATTTGCTCTACTTGGTCAAGTTTGTCGGACGCTGTAACCGTTAGCATCACCAGTGGACGCTGCTCATGAGTGCGACCGATTACTTTAAAATTCATTCGGTCACTTTTTTCAGCAAGAATTTGCATATATTGCACAAGTTGATCGTGACGTACATGCCACTCACCCACTTCGTAGCCTAACACCTGCTCAGGAGTCGGAATACTTGGGTCAAATTTCACATCTTGTTCAAAGTAATAAGAAAGAGGTTTTGCTAATGCGCTAACGCTCACTAGCATGGTTAATATTGTTATTATGAAACGCATAGATAGCACCCGTAATTATTTGATGTTTTAACGCTACCATTCGATAAAATAGATGCAACTTTTTACGCTCAACACTGGCGACAACACGATGAGCGGAGTATGATACACAGTATCCGAGTAATTTAGTCAAGTATAGTCCGTTTTATGATCTCTATTTCTGAATCTGCACAATCTCATTTTGCTAAACTTTTAGCAGACCAAGCTGAACAAACAAACATTCGTGTGTTTGTAGTAAACCCAGGTACTTCGCAGGCTGAGTGTGGTGTTTCTTACTGCCCAGAAGACGCCGTTGAAGCGACTGATATTCGTCTACCATTCAATGGTTTTGATGCCGTTGTTGATGCAGAAAGCGCCCCTTTCTTAGAAGAAGCTGAAATCGATTTTGTAACTGACAAAATGGGTACTCAGTTAACGCTTAAAGCGCCGAATGCAAAAGCACGTAAACTTAGCGACGATGCATCACTGCAAGAACGTGTTCAACATATGCTTGAAACCGAAGTGAATCCACAGCTCGCTAACCACGGCGGCCAAGTTAGCCTAGTAGAAATTACTGCTGACGGTATCGCGGTACTGCAATTTGGCGGTGGCTGTAACGGTTGTTCAATGATTGACGTCACACTAAAAGAAGGCATCGAGAAAGAAATGATCGCCAAGTTTGACGAAATCAACGGTGTAAGAGACATTACTGATCACCAATCTGGTGAGCACTCTTACTACTAACCGGTATCTAAAGCATGCTTAAAAAATGGGTATTTCGCTTAGGTAGCGACCCCAAGTTAAGCTTAAAACGCTTTCTTCGCGGCCTAGCACTATTTGTGCTAGCCGTGATTTTTATTGCCATAGGTTACTATGGACCCGCACTATTTCAATTAATTGGCCTAGCCATACTAGCAGTGGCTTTATTCTTTGCTGGTTGGGGCTACTTAGGTATTTTTGCCAACCGTTTTGCGCAAGTTTTAGAGCGCTCGTCTCCCAAAAATCACGACCCTGATTTGTGGAAGTAATTTAATCTAATAATTGCTGATTATTGACAATTTTACGATAGCGAAACCACAGCGTTAACCCGCGCATTAGCATAAAGCTGGTCATCGCAAACCATAAACCATGATTTTGCCAGCTACTCACTACCCAAAACAGTCCAAAAAAGCCCACTAGAGCACTAAATAACATAGTATTACGCATGTCTTTAGCACGGGTTAAGCCGACAAATACACCATCAAATAAGAAGCAACCCATCGCCGCGATAGGCAATATAATCACCCAAGGAAGGTAAACCGTTGCAAGGCTGATAACTTCGGGCACATCGGTAAGTAAGCGAATAATTGCCTCACCAAATAATAAAAATATAAGGCTATAAAACAGTGCAAATAACCCACCCCAAAACAAGCTCAAATTAACCCATAACTTAATCTGCTTAGCGCTGTGCTCACCTTTCGCTTTACCGACCTTTGCCTCACTTGCATAAGCAATACCATCAAGCGCAAAACTCACCAACATTAAAAAGTTTAGCAATACGGCATTAGCCGCTAAGGTTGTTTCGCCGATACGTGCGCCATAAAAAGTCATAAAGCTAAAACATAGCTGGAGTGCTAATGAGCGAATAAAAATATCGCGATTTAAGCTTACTAAATCAAGTAACTTAGCAACACTTAACCAGGCTTTCACGGCAAGGTTAACACCTTGCTTTTTAGCGAGCTGTACAACTAACATCAGTGCAAAAGCAAGGGCGATATAATCAGCGATTAAAGATGCCCACGCAGCTCCTGCTACACCCCAATCAAGAAAAACCACAAAATAAATATCAAGCACAATATTGGTTATATTGGTGATAAGTAATAAATAGAATGGCCCGCGGCCATAATGAACACCTAGCATCCAGCCAAGTAAAACCAAATTACACAAAGCAGCGGGTGCACTAAAAATACGAATCGAAAAATAGCTATTTGCTTGTTCTAAAACAGCTTCATTAGCATTTGATAAATATGCCATTAAGGATTGAATAGGTATACTCAGCGCTATTAATAACAGCGCTACCGCTGTTGCTAGTAACAAGCTGCGCTTTAATAGCTCAGCGAGTAAGGTGTGATCGCTTTTACCATAAGCCTGCGCAACCAAGCCTGTGGTGCTCATGCGCAAAAAGCCTGCTAGCCAAAATAATAACGAGATAACTGCTGAACCGAGCGCTATACCAGCTAAATAGTGAGCGCTTCCTAAGTGGCCGATTACAGCAGTATCAACTAAACCTAACATTGGCACGGTAATATTTGATAAAATCATCGGACCGGCTAATAACAGTAAACTTTTATGGTGTGCCTTATGACGTTTAAGAAAATGTTTCATTTAGTATTTGCAGTCCTGTTAGGTTTATCTTTGCGTGCCCATGGCGCAGTCATTCTACAGTATCACCACGTCAGTGAAAGCCTTCCTGCGGTAACCAGTGTCAGCAGCGAAACATTCACTGAGCATATGCAATATTTAAAAGATAATAACTTCAACGTTATTCCATTAGATGAACTCATCACCTCGTTACAAGCAGGCCAACCGCTAACAGATAAAACTGTCGCGATTACCTTCGATGATGGCTACAAAAATAACTATGAAGAAGCAGCGCCTATCTTGGAGAAGTTTGGCTATCCGTACACAATTTTCGTAAATCCCGAGCTAATTGATGAAGGTAAAAGCTATGTAATGACGTGGCAGCAGTTAAAGGAGCTATCGAAAAAAGGCGCCTTAATTAGCAACCATACGCAAATTCATAATTACTTACACCGCAAACAACCAGGCGAGACTGAAGAAGCATGGCTTGCACGTACTAAAGAAGACATTTTATCTGCCCAGCAGCGTATTAAAGAAGAAATTGGCCATGATTTTAAATACCTTGCTTACCCTTATGGCGAGTTTAATAATTCACTGCAACAACTAGTAAAATCGCTAGGATTTGTTGGTATAGGTCAGCATTCAGGGGCTGTAGGTATCCATTCTGACTTTACCCGGTTACCACGCTTTCCGGCATCGGGCTTTTATTCAAAGCTTGATACGCTTGCCACTAAACTCGACTCTCAAGCATTCACTATCAAACAGCTCACCTATTCAGATAGCGTGACGGACGAAAACCCGCCAAGTTTAAGCATTCAATTTGATATGCAGGACTTTCATAAAAGCCAGTTTGCTTGTTATGTATCAGGTATTGGTCAAGCTGATTTAACCTGGCTTAGTAAAGATACGGTGAAGATCACATCACCTGAAAAGCTGAAAAAAGGCCGCTCTCGCTTTAACTGCACGGCCCCTTCTATCGCGAAGAAAGGCAGCTATTATTGGTTCTCTCAACCTTGGGTTATTGTACCTTAACTGCTTGTTTTAGCATTTGCGCTGTGACTTTATCTAGGCGAACCACTTCATTAGCCGCATTGAGTTCGACTGCGGCTTTTGGCATGCCCCATACCACTGACGATAATTCATCTTGCGCTATGGTGTAAGCTCCTGCTTGATTTAATGCTAATAAGCCTTGCGCGCCATCACTACCCATACCGGTCAATAACGCTGCTACTGTCGCTTTAGGGCAAGCAATAACGAGGGAGTTAAATAGCACATCGACTGCTGGGCGATGGCGATTAACCAGCTCACTCGAATCAAGCTGACAAAACAGACCTCCGGCTTTTTTCACCACACTCAAATGCTGATCGCCCGGTGCAATATACGCCCAGCCAGGTTGTAGTTTATCGCCATGTTCAGCTTCTTTAACGTTTATTTTGCACGTTCTATCCATGCGCATCGCAAACGAAGTACTAAAGACCGGCGGAATATGCTGAGTAATCACAATCGGTGGGCAATTTTCTGGCATGCGCACGAGTACTTCTTTAATCGCCTCGGTGCCACCTGTTGAAGCCCCTATGGCAAGTACGCTATTGCCCTTAAATTGTAATGTTGCTAGGGCACTGTCGTCTTCAACTTTTGTTTCTTTAAAAGCTCGCACTCTAGCGCCAGCTGCAGTACGCACTTTTTGATGTAATAAATGGGCATAACGCTGAAGATTTTCAGTGACATTGATAGTTGGCTTAGCAATAAAGTCAACAGCACCAATTTCGAGGGCTTCCAGTGTGATTGGTGAGCCTTTTTGAGTCAGTGTAGAAATCATCACAACTGGCATAGGACGAAGGCGCATCAAGTTTTTTAAAAAACTTAACCCATCCATTTTCGGCATTTCGATATCAAGCGTTAAGACATCGGGATTAAGGCGCTTAATTAAATCTCGGGCTTGATAAGGGTCTTCTGCCGCGCCAACGACCTGAATGTCTTGCGCTTGCTCGAGCACTTCCTTGAGTAAACCACGGATCAAAGCAGAATCATCAACTATGAGTACTTTGATCATTTGCTCTCCTAAAATAATTCAATATCCGTTTCTGCATCTTGCTGCTCAATATCGTGTAAGTATTTAATTTCACGTTTTTCAAGCTTATCAGAATGCAATTCACGCATTTTCTTAACCTGCGCCTTGCCTGTTTGTGGATCAAACATCACCTTACGTGGCCAAGGCCCGCCAACATCATGGGATACTAAATCCAAACCCTCTTCAAGTACATAGGCATTTGCAAAACGAATGTTGCCAACACCAATATCTGTCATTGAGCGGATTATTTTCCCGCCGCCAAACAGCTTTACTTTGAGGTTGCGTCTAGAAGCACCATTTTTTAGGATTTCATTGATCAAGTATTCCATTGCCCAGTTACCATAACGGCAATTAAGGCTATGTGCGTTGCTCGGATCAACGCCTTTTTCCGCCGGCAGCATAAAATGATTCATACCACCAATACCTAAGCCTTCATCGTAAATACATGCAGCAATACACGACCCTAACACAGTTGTGATCAATTCATCAGACTTAGACACATAAAATTCGCCTGGTAATACTTTAGCAACCACTTTATGGCGCTTGCCATCCCAAAACCGTTTAACGTGCTCAAAACCAGACAATACAGGTTTAAAATGACTACTCATAGACCACCTTTTTGATAGATAGTTTGGCCTAAATTCTTAAACTCTTTGTGGTCCTTACCCAGTGTTTCGGAATGCCCCAAGAATAAATGACCTGAATCGGTCAACAAATCGTAATAACGTTTAAATAGAGTATCTTTCGTCGGCTTATCGAAGTAGATAACTACATTGCGACAAAAAATAACATCAAACGGCCCTTTCATAGGCCAGCTTTGTAATAAGTTTAGACGTTTAAAGAAAATATTCTTTTGTAGTTCGGGTTTTACTTTATATAACTGACCGTCATGGCTTTTTAGAAACCAGCGCTTAAGTTGGCTTTTGTCTAAACCATTCACATTGGCAGCGGTATAGGTGCCAGCCTGTGCTTTAGCGAGCACATTTGAGTCTAAGTCAGTAGCTAGAATTTTCACATCCCAATCAGATGGGAATAAACCGCTTAAGGTCATAGCAATGGTATAAGGCTCTTCGCCGGTCGAGCAGCCAGCAGACCACACCCTTACACGCTTTTGTTTAGCATTACTAATCAGCAGTTTGGGGACTATGGTATTTTTTAGATAACTAAAGTGATGTGGCTCACGAAAGAAAGAAGTCAGATTAGTAGTTATGGCATTAATAAACTCACTAAACTCTTGTTCTTTATTCTCTTCAAGAAAGTCTAAATATTCTTTAAAGTTCTTAAGCTTATGTTGGCGAATACGCCTTGCTAAGCGCGAGTAAACCATCTCGCGCTTATGCTCAGCTAAAACAATGCCGCAAGCATCGTACACTTGTGACGAAATAGCTTTAAAGTCACTATCCGTTAGTAAAAACTCTTTCATGTGCTTGACCCTGCAGCTGTAACATTAGATGCAATTAACTAGTTAGAATTTAATTGGGAAGAGTTTTAAAACTCTTCCCACTCATCACTAGGGTCAACAAAGTTATTACCTTTAGGTGCCGAACGCACTGGTGAGCTTGGCTGTTTAGCTGCAGGCGCTGAACTTGCACGGCTTGTAATATCCATCTCGTTATTCGATAACGAGAAGAAGTTTAACAAGCGGCGCATATCATTCGCTTGCTCTGCCATTGATTCACCCGCGGCAGAGGCTTCTTCAACTAATGCTGCATTTTGCTGGGTCATTTCATCCATTTGGGCAATGGCTTTATTGACCTGCTCAATACCAGAGCTTTGCTCTTCAGAAGCTTGGGCAATATCAGAAATCATTGCAGTAACTCTTTGTACTGCAGTAACAATTTCTTGTAATGTTGAACCCGATTCATTGACGAGTAATGTACCATCTTCAACTTTTCCAACACTGTCTCGGATCAATTCTTTGATTTCTTTTGCTGCAGCTGCTGAACGTTGCGCTAAGTTACGGACCTCACCAGCAACAACCGCGAAACCACGGCCTTGTTCACCTGCACGTGCTGCTTCGACAGCGGCATTAAGCGCAAGTAGATTTGTTTGGAAAGCAATTTCATCAATGACACTGATGATGTCTGCAATCTTCTTACTTGATTCATTAATTGCCGACATACTGGTTACAGCGCGATTTACAACTTCGCCACCTTTTTGTGCTTTAGTACGTGTTTCTTCAGCAAGTTCATTCACTTCTTTAGCATTATCAGCATTTTGACGAACCGTACTGGTCATCTCTTCCATGCTTGATGCTGTTTCTTCAAGTGATGAAGCCTGCTCTTCAGTACGTTGACTTAAATCAGCATTACCTTGTGAGATTTCTTCTGCACCACTGGCAACCAGCGTTGCCGAAGTATTAATGCGATTAATCACTTCAGTAAGCTTATCAGCCGTGGCATTTGCATCACGTTTTAACTTATCGAACGAGCCTTGGTAGTCTTGCTCAATACGTTTTGATAAATCACCGTTTGCCATAGCATCCAGCATATTGCCTGTGTCTTTTACTGCATCATCAACAATACTAACTAGGCTATTTAAGCCCTGCGCTAGACGTAAGAAGAAACCTTGTTTACCCGCTTCTTCTACACGGGCTTCTAAGTCACCACTCCCCGCTGCAGCAACAAGGCCGGCAATTTCTTTTTCAATAGCGACTTCAGCTGTTCTATCTTCCCACTCCACAACCGTACCAATACGCTCGTTGTCTGGGGTGAAAATAGGGTTTGCAACCAAACCAAAAGTACGGCCGCCGACTTGAATTTCAGTACTGTACGTATCACTTAACTTAGCAAGCATGTTACGTTGATGTGCTGGATTCTTATGGAACACATCAATATTTTGACCAATTAAATTATTACTATTGAAATTAGGTAAGTCTTTACGTAAATCACTTTCAGCAATTTTCATCATGTTCAGAACGGCTTCGTTCATGTAAATAATGTTGTTACCAGAATCAGCAATCATGGTGTTAGTTGCCACGCGATCAAGTGCTCGGCGTACTCGCAAGTTTTCTTCTGCTGCACGCTTTTCAGCATCCGCTTTATTTACGCTATCAGTAATATCTTGCCACTCAACAATAGTACCTAAACGCTTACCCGAAGCGCTCACCCAAGGAGTCGCAATCAAGCTAAAAATAAGCCCCGCCAAACGCAATGTGGTTTTGTATGGTTCAGATAATGTTTTTAGTAATTCACGTTGATGTGATGGTTGTTTATGAAAATCATCAACACACGTACCCACTAAATTCGCCACAGAGAAGCTAGGTAGCACTGTTTGTAAAGTTGATTCGCGAGCTTGCAGCATTTGCTTTACTTGCTCATTAACAAAGATAATTTTTAAATCGTTATCGGCAATCATCACATTAGCTTGGCATACACGCAGCGCATTTGATAAATCAGCATCACGTTTTGACTGACGTTCAAGCTCTTTTTGCGGTGTGATGTCTGTAGCAAATTTGATAACTTTAGTGACATTACCATTGCTATCAATAATTGGGTTATAGGTACCTTGGATCCAAACTTGTTTGCCATTTTTACCGACACGCTTAAATTCATCAGTGAAGAACTCACCGCTGCGTAATCGCTGCCAAAACTGTTGATACTCTGGGCTTTGCGACTCTTTTTCAGCAACAAACATAGAGTGGTGTTGCCCTTGGATTTCTTCGAGTCGGTAACCCATGGTGTTTAAGAAATTAGCATTGGCAGTTATGATCTGCCCCGACGGTTGAAACTCAATCATCGCTTGCGACTTTCTAAGTGCCGCAATAACTAAATCATTTTCCGACTCAACATTTTTAGGACTGCTAAACCATCCCATACCCTTCACCTTCTTGTTAATCTACCCAGTTAAATGTCCATTGTTTTTTGTAGGTCAAGTAATGCGACCATTTTCTCACCCACATTGACTAAACCCGCAACAAATTGCGCGTTGTCTGAGTCAGACAAATGTGGCACTGCCTTCGCTTCATGCTCAGCAATGCTATAGACATCCGAGACGGCATCAACGGCGATGCCCATAATTTTACATGTATTTTCAAGCTGTACTTTTAGAACAATTACAACGGTTAACGGTCCGTATTCAATGGCTGAAATACCAAAACGAAGCCTTAAATCAATAATTGGCACTATGGTGCCGCGCAGGTTGATAACCCCTTTGACGAAATCCGGTGAGTTAGGGATCACCGTAATTTCTTCCCAACTGCGAATTTCTTGCACCGTTAAAATATCAACACCATACTCTTCTTCAGCCATGAAGAAGGTTAAAAACTGTTTTACATCTTGATCTTGTTCAAGGTTTAGCTTGTTATGCAGGTCGTCGTGCTGTGCAATCATGACGCCTCCAAATTCGCTTTTGATTCAATAATCAATTCTTGGCTCCCAGGCTTTCTAAGCCCAGATAATTTAATCAAACCACTAATATCAACAATCAAAGAAACACGACCATCCCCAAGAATTGTCGCCCCTGAGACACCATCAACTTTTTGATAATTGGCCTCTAAGCTTTTGATTACCACTTGCTGTTGCGACAGTAAGTCATCAACCAATAAACCTACTTTTTGGTTGTCACTCTCTACGACAACCAACAAGGTTTTATCAAGCGTTTCAATCGCCCCTTGGTGATTGAAAATATTATAAAGCCTTAAGATTGGAATATATTCGTCACGTAAACGCAGCACATCTAAGTCTTTGCCTACTCGACTCACTTTACTAATATCGATTTGCAATGACTCAATTATCGAAATCAGCGGGATGATGTAAGTGTGCTCAGCAATTCGGACTAACTGCCCATCTAAAATAGCCAACGTTAGCGGTAGACGAATTGTAAATGTCGACCCCACGCCTGGTGCAGAAGCCACTTCAACAGAGCCGCTAAGTGCTTCGATATTGCGCCTTACTACATCCATACCAACGCCACGACCTGATAAGTCGCTGACTTGATCGGCTGTAGAAAATCCTGGTAAGAAAATAAGCTCGTTGATTTCGTTATCAGACAACTCATCGGTTTCTGAAATTAGGCCGTTTTTAATTGCCTTTTCACGAATTTTAGTGGTATTCAGGCCCTGACCATCGTCCATAATTTCGATAACGATATTGCCACCTTGATGAAACGCATTGAGCGTTACAGTACCAACAGGGTCTTTTCCCGCTGCAACGCGTTTATCAACGGTTTCTAAACCATGATCTAAGGAATTTCTCACTAGATGCACCATGGGGTCAGAAAGTTTCTCCATCACGGTTTTATCTAGTTCGGTTTGTTCACCAAGTAATTTAAGCTCAACTTGTTTATCAAGCTTTTGCGAGATATCGCGTACTAAGCGAGGAAAGCGACTAAACACAAAGCTGATAGGCAACATGCGAATACGCATGACATTTTCTTGTAAGTCACGGGTATTATGTGCCAGTTGTGCTAAGCCCTCTTGTAATGAGGCTATAGTTGCTTCAGTGATCTCTTGCTCACCCAATTGACTTAACATCGCTTGGGTAATCACTAATTCACCCACCATGTTGATCAATGAATCAACTTTGTCGATACCAACCCTGATTGAGGTTGACTCTGCATTGGCTGTGGTTGCTTTAACTGGCGCTGGCTTTTTCGTATCAGTGATTGGTTTAACTGCTGCAGGCTCAGCCTCTTTTGCTGGCGCAGCCTCTTCAGCAACAGTTTCAACAGCGGCAACCTCTTCATCACCAAACAAACCACCACATAGGGTGATGGTGATATCAGCATCATCTTCAACCCACTCGAAAATTTCTTCGATGCAGCTTTGCTCTTTGTCTGTGGTTAAGAAAAAGCGCCACGACAAAAAACAATCTTCAGGGGCAAGGTTAGTAATATCGGGCACATCATCTTGAAAGGCTTGTGTTTCAAGTTCTCCCAATTCCGCTAATTCACTGATCATGTACAGTGGTTCATTACCGGTTTTAAATAAATGATGGTGTGGTTTGAAATCGATTTGATAGGTGTTAAAGCTGCTTTCGCTAACAGCTTCTTGCGTTGGCTCTGGTGCTTTACTTGCAGCACGCATACCAAGAATTTCTTCAAATTTAATACGCAATTCATCAGCTTCAGTTAGATCTGGCTGCTGCTCAGCTTGTAAAGTTCTGAGTAAAGCCCGTAAACAGTCAACTGATTTTAAAAGTAAATTTACATGCTCAGCAGTAAGATCTCGTGAACCTTCACGAATTTGATCTAAAAGGGTTTCGAGAACATGAGTAAAGTCTGCAACAGCACTAAAGCCAAAGGTACCGCTGCCTCCTTTTATTGAATGCGCAGCGCGAAAAATTGTATTTATGGTCTCTAAGTCTTCTTCGCCAGGCACTAAGTTTAATAACTCAGCCTCCATAGCGTCGAGTCCTTCGAAGCTTTCTTCGAAGAATACTTCAAAAAATTGGCTTAGATCTATACTCATGCCCCGCTCCTATTATTAGCGAATCACTTTTTTCAATACCGCTAACAATTGCTCAGGATTAAATGGCTTAACAATCCAACCAGTTGCACCAGCAGCTTTACCTTCAGACTTTTTATCAAGACCCGACTCTGTGGTCAGCATCAGTAAAGGTGTGAACTTGTAATTAGGTAAGCTACGTAATTCACGAATAAGGGTAATACCATCCATTACCGGCATATTCACATCAGAAATAACAGCATCAAAGCCTTGTTGTTTTGCGATATTTAAAGCTTCGCTGCCGTCTTTCGCTTCTGTCACATCAAAGCCAGCTTTTTTAAGCGTAAAACCAACCATTTGGCGCATAGATGCAGAATCGTCTACTGCTAAAATTCTTTTCATAAAAACCTCTTAATTGGCATTCTCAAGCACAAGATAATGGCTTAAGCCCAAACTATTAATTGCCTGTTGCAACGGCTTACTCTCGCCAACCCAAATAATTTTGTGTTGCACCGAAAGTAAATGCTTCTGTAATGCACATAAAAGCTGAATTGATGCTGTGTCAGCACGGGTCACTTCACTGATATCCAAACAGATATCATCATTTGCTGACAACTCTTGTAGCAAATCTTGATGGAGTGTTTCGACCTGACTAATAGCTAATTCTGTAGGGAGCTTTAACATTACTTATACCTTCCCTGCTTTAAACAATTCATAACAAAAGCTTAGACTGACTAAATAAAAATGCCATAATTTGAATCAAAAAATAGTAAAATTTTTTAGTAGCTTAGACATTTATATCAAAAAAGGAAGCTTTTCTTTTGCGGAAAATGACTCCCTTAACCAAGAAAGTTTACTTTGCGTAATAATCTGCTATTTTTTTGAACTCTCCAGTCAAAGTTGTGGCGTTTATTAATGGCACGCTGCCTTGTTTAAATTCAGGCTTAAAAATCGCACGTACCGAGCCATCGCCATCAACCATCACTACCGACGCGCTATGATCAACTGCATACTCTTGCTCATCACTATCGTTAATTGCGTAAATTAAGCCAAGCTCTCTGACAAATGGAAAAAGCTGTTTGTGTGGGCCTGATACTGCAAGAAAATCAGGATTAAAGTAATCAATGTAGGCTTTGCGTTTTTCGGTTGTATCACGCTTTGGGTCAACGGCAACAAACCATACCTGCACTTTGTAATCTTGGCTTAACTGCTTTTGTACTGCCGTTAGTTTCGCCAATGTCATTGGACATATATCAGGGCAACTGGTGTAGCCTAAAAAGACCAAATTCCAATGCCCCATAAACTGACTGTTATCAGCGGGCGCACCATGTTGATCGGTTAATAAAAACGGACTAATCAGCTTTGCTTGCTCATAAACCAGTGCTTCGACTTCAGGAGCGCTGTTATTTTTACCACAACCGGTTACAAACAATACCGCACTGAAACATAAAAAAGCGACGATTCGCGTCATAAAACTAACCATTTATCAATGAATAAGGCGATAAAGAGTAGCATTAAATGCACGATTGAAAAACGAAATAAGTCCATTGCTGTATCATCTTTTGGGGCAATTTTTAGTTTTAACGCTTTATAAATGAATATCGCGTTTAAAACGCTTGCTCCTAGTAAGTAAATTAGCCCTGACATGCCAATTAAATAAGGCAACACACATACCAAAGCAAGCAAAATGCTGTAGCCAACAACGCAGGTTTTACAAAATTCGATACCGTGAGTAACAGGCAACATAGGAATCTTTGCCCGCTCATAATCGCTTTTACGTGCAATCGCTAATGCCCAAAAATGTGGTGGGGTCCAAGTAAATATAATCATCACTAACAGCCAAGGAGCCGCAGCCATATGGCCTGTTTCAGACACCCACCCTAGCAACGGCGGCATAGCACCTGCCAAACCACCAATAACAATATTTTGCGGTGTGGCACGCTTTAAAAATGAGGTGTAAATAAAGGCATAGCCGACAAGCGCAAACAAAGTAAGAATGGCGGTGAGCGTATTCGCCCATACCATAAGCATAACAAAACCTAGTATTCCTATAGTTGCAGCAAAGCTCAAAGCATGTTGTTTACTGAGCCGACCTTTTGCCACAGGACGATGACGTGTACGTGCCATTTTGCTGTCGATTTCACTATCAACAACATGATTGATCACGGCAGCAGCAGCCGACAGCAAGCCAATACCTAGCAAACTTGCAAGCTGCACAAATACCCCTCGCCCAACATCGGGAGCCAATGCCAAACCAACCCAAGCAGTTAGTACAAGCATGGCAACTACTTTAAATTTACTGATAGCTAAGTAATCTTTAAGTAACTCTGAGCTTTGAATAAATAATGATTTTTCTGAGCTTAGTAATAATGCCATCACAGCCTCCTAGGTTCTTATTTTTAAGTGGAAGCATAGTCTTACCATGCTAAGCAGTAACAATGCGGCCATTAGGTTGTGCGCAAGCGCTACACTTAATGGGAAGTGCCAGTGCACAACAGCTAGACCTAAACAGATTTGGCACAACAAAGCGATTAATACAGTGACTGTGCAGTGCTTAATTTTTCGAGAGTAACAGCGTGAATATATGCGCCACATGATCAGCGCTAACACCACACAAGTAACCAGCGCCCAAATACGGTGTAGCAGATGAATAGACATACGCGCCTGCTGCGATAAAACGCCATATTCATAGGTGCTGTGCTCAAGCGGTAGCTGAAACACACTCTTCAAAGAAAACGGTTGTCCGTAGCTACACAGCGGTAAGCCATTACAATGCGGAGCGGCGTAATTTGCTGCAAGCCAGCCACCCAACGCAATTTGCAGTATTAGCACCACCAAGCCCACCAGCGCTAACTGATAATATGGCTTTGCGCCGCTATCACTGCTAGCAACAGGGTCGGTCTTTAAACGTAGATACAATAAAAACAGCAACGACAAGATACTAAAACCGCCGAGCAAATGCCCCATAACAACCAAAGGCTGTAGGTTCATAGTGACAGTCCACATGCCCAATACGGCTTGGAATACCACCAGCAATAATAGTGCTAATGGCAGTTTAACCGGCGTATTTGGATATTGGCGTTTTAACCAGGCAAAAACAAACAAGGCTAAAATAAGTAAACCAAGGGCACCGGCAAAATAGCGATGGATCATTTCTTTCCATGCTTTTGCTGCTTCAAACATCATATCAGGGTAGTTTTGTTCAACATGTAACAGAGCAGTTTCATGTTTTGGCACAGTTAAAAATCCATAGCAACCAGGCCAGTCAGGGCAACCAAGTCCAGCATCACTCAGCCGTGTATAGGCACCAAGCCCAACAACTAAGATAGAGAAGAAAACCGTAATTAAGACTAAATATTTATAATTTTTATACATCTTTATCCCCTTAATGAGGTTTAACTTGAACGCGCATAGTTAAGTAGTTTCTTTAAGTCTTTAAGTAAGCCTTTTTGAATCAGTCTGTTTTGTTCTGGCTCAGCCGTGTAGGGGTAATGCAAAACCACTAAGCCCATGTGATCAACCAAGTATAAGTCTCCCGCTTTGAGCGCAGGACTTACTGCTAATTGACGCCAATTTGCCGATACCTGCTGTTGATTTGTCAGTACCGCCACATCCACTTTTTGCTGATTTTTACCTAAAGCGACATATAGGTTATCTAGACTGGCTAATTGGTTTGCACAAACTTCACTGCACTCTTTTGGATAATTAAGCGCAATTGTCCATTGTTTAGGATCGCCTTGTTGCCAATCAGCTAATTTAACTTCTTCGCTTAAAAGCTCACCATGATTACTCGAACCACTCGGTAACCACTCAAGCTTTAATGCTGCATAAGCAAGTGCCAGCGGCACAAAACAGCATAAAACGAATAAACTAAGCGGGTTTATTTTCATAACCTCTCCTTCTCATCGCAAAATAAGCAATAACAACACACGCTAAGCCGATTAATAACCACTGCACGGCATAGGCGTAATGTTTATCTGGCCCCATCACGACACTCTGGTAATGCGGGGTTGCAATACCATCTGCTTCATTGCGATAACCAATAAAGTCTTGTAAGGGCTTTGCTAATTGAGCACTAAAAATTGCTAAGTCGATGCCTTGAATACGCTTAGGCCAGCCTTGCTCTGCACCAATCTCATCGGCAAGTGTGAAGCCTTGTAAGCTGCCTTGTTTCAATTGCACAGTAGCCGTAAAGCTTGTTGATTCTGGCCACACAACGGTTGGCAACTGGCTACGGTTTGTTGGAGCTTTTAGCCAACCAAAGTTAACGATTAAAGGCACGCTTTCACCTGCAATTGTCATCGCTACTAGTAAGTCATAGCCCACTTGCCCCTGATAAATTTGATTATCAAGCAGCCAGTACTGTTGTTTATTTACCTCGCCAGAGACCTTGACTTGCAAGCCCGTTTTATTCAGCTCTCTAGGTAAACTTTGCAGCTCTTGCCAGCTCAAAACTCCTTGCTCTTTAGAAACGGCTAACTGGCTTAGTTGCTGCTGTTTTTGCTCGCCTCGCTGGTATTGCCAAACGCTTAGTCGCAAACAAATAAGCACTGCAAGTATCACAACGCAAATTGCGATAATTGAGCTAAGCTTTTGTTTACGCCATAAAATTAACTGCATTTGGAATACCTAATATGATTAAAATCATTATTGTTTTGTTATTACTTTATATTCTGTTCAACCTATTTAGAGCGCTGTTTGTGATGATGTCAGCAAAAGAGCACTCGAAACCCATGTCGCATTACTTAGGTCGTCGAGTGCTGTTTTCAGGTATTGTGCTGGTGCTCATCATTGCCGCAATGAAATTGGGCTTTATTCACACCAACCCGTCGCCGCTTCACAAAGCTACAGCACGTACACAAACACAAATAAACACAACCACACCACATCAACAAAGTGCCAATACCAAGCAGCCGCTTGAAAGGCAAAATGCTTTTCACTCGTGAAGTGGCCTTTAAAAATTCTGAGCAGCACCACAAATAAAATAATGGTGCCTAGTGTCACGTGCATACCGTGAAATCCAGTTAACAAGAAAAAGGTATTCCCATAAACGCCTGCATCTAAGGTCAAACCTAAATCTTGGTAAGCATGCATATACTCGTAAACTTGTAAGCCAAGGAAAATCACACCTAATAGCACGGTTAAAGATAAAAATACCTTTAGAGCGCCGCGCTTATTGTTTTCTATCGCAACATGAGCAAAGTGAATTGTGACCGATGAGGTAAGCAGAATAAGCGTGTTGATCAGAGGTAGACCTTGCCAGCCCATAGCCTGTGTGGTCTCGCCCGCTGGCGTAGTTAATAGCGGCCATACGGCTTCAAAGGTTGGCCAGAGCACTTCGTTGGTCATAGCGTTATTACCAGCGCCACCGAGCCAAGGCACCGAAATCATACGTGCGTAAAAAAGAGCGCCAAAAAACGCCATAAAGAACATAACCTCAGAGAATATGAACCAGCTCATACCTTGTCTGAATGAGCGGTCCATTTGTGCTGAGTAAAGCCCTTTATGAGACTCTTCAATAACGTTTCTAAACCAACTAAAAACCATATAAACTAATATGGCAATGCCTAGATACAAGACATACTGGCCACTACTGCCCTCACCACTTACTTGCATCACAGTTAAACCAGCACCAACAGCAATTAAAAACATCGCGATGGCACCAACTATTGGCCAAGGACTCTCGGCTGGAACATAGTATTTTTCATAATTTTGATTCATTTTGTTTGCTCCCAATTAGCAATTAGCTTGGCGGCTTTTAATCGTTTTTAGCCACAACATGCCCGCTAATATCAAACACGGTATAC
The DNA here is from genome assembly GCF_004208935.1 of Pseudoalteromonas sp. CO109Y. Classification (NCBI taxonomy): domain Bacteria; kingdom Pseudomonadati; phylum Pseudomonadota; class Gammaproteobacteria; order Alteromonadales; family Pseudoalteromonadaceae; genus Pseudoalteromonas; species Pseudoalteromonas sp. CO109Y. The sequence goes on along the minus strand of NZ_SGPD01000038.1, from coordinate 223,742 downwards.
GACAACGTCAGTTCCTCAACATCGTCGGGTAACTCTGTATCAACATAAAACAACAAGGTAAATTCCATTTCTTCACCGGCTTTCATTGACTGCTGATCAAAGCAAAAACAGGCTATTTTATGTAAGTACTTTGCCGCTTTACCCGGTGATACTGATGGAATTGCTTGCATGACTTTGTCTTCATTACTGGTGTTCTTTGCTGAAAATTTAACTTCACGCATGGCACCTGGTTGTACCGCCACGCTGTATTGCTCAGACTGCACCTTAAATGGCGCGCCGCTTTGGGCGTGAGTGGTAAAGCTGACATCAACTTGGCGCTGTGTATTTATTGATTCACTCGCGCTCGCTTTTTCTAATGATGGCTTACCATTCAACCCTGTAACGTCGCAAAACACGTCGTAAAGCGGCACCATTGCAAAAGCAAATGCGAACATGAGCAAGCATGTAATCAGCAGTTTTTTTAGCAAAGGTGCATGGTTCATTACTTAATCTCCGGCGGTGTTTCAAAGGTGTGATAAGGCGCTGGAGAATCGACTTCCCACTCTAAACCTTCAGCTCCATCCCATACTTTGGCAGGTGCCTTTTCGCCACCTCGAGCACATTTAAATACCACCAATACAAACAACAGTTGCGATAAGCCAAATGCAAAACCACCAATACTGATAATGGCGTTAAAGTCAGCGAATTGCAGAGCATAATCAGGAATACGACGCGGCATACCAGCAAGGCCAACAAAGTGCATAGGGAAGAACAACACGTTGACACTGATTAGCGATAACCAAAAATGCCATTTCGCCAGCGTTTCGTTGTACATGTTGCCAGTCCATTTCGGTAGCCAATAATAGGCTCCCGCCATAATTGAGAACACAGCCCCCGTCACAAGCACATAATGGAAGTGAGCCACCACAAAATAGGTATCGTGATACTGAAAATCTGCTGGTGTAATCGCAAGCATCAAGCCAGAGAAACCACCTAAGGTGAATAACACAATAAAGGCGATGGCAAACATCATCGGAATTTCGAAGCTAATCGAACCTCGCCACATGGTGGCCACCCAATTAAACACTTTAACGCCCGTTGGCACTGAGATCAGCATGGTGGCGTACATGAAGAACAACTCGCCAGCCACAGGCATCCCAGTGGTAAACATATGATGTGCCCAAACGATAAAACTTAGCAGCGCAATCGATGAAGTTGCATACACCATAGACGCATAGCCAAATAGCTTTTTGCGCGAGAAGGTCGGTACGATAGTCGATATAATGCCAAAGGCCGGCAAAATCATGATGTACACTTCAGGGTGACCGAAGAACCAGAAAATGTGCTGGAACATCACAGGGTCGCCCCCACCGGCTGCATCAAAAAAGCTGGTTGCAAAGTATTTATCGGTCAACACCATAGTGACCGCCCCTGCTAGAACTGGCATAACAGCAATTAACAAGAATGCAGTGATTAACCATGTCCAAACAAATAGCGGCAGCTTCATCCACGTCATACCTGGCGCTCTTAGGTTGACGATAGTCACGATAACGTTAATCGCCCCCATAATTGAGCTGATACCCATGATATGTACGGCAAACACAAAAAGTGCAGTGTTATCGTTGCTGTAAGTTGTTGATAGTGGTGCGTAGAAAGTCCAACCAAACGCAGGACCACCACCAGGCATAAGTAACGAAGCCAATAGGATTAAAAATGCAAATGGCAAAATCCAAAAGCTCCAGTTATTCATACGTGGTAAGGCCATATCAGGTGCGCCTATCATCATAGGTACCATCCAGTTTGCAAGCCCTGTAAATGCGGGCATAACGGCACCAAACACCATGATCAAACCATGTACGGTAGTCATTTGGTTAAAAAAGTGCGGATCAACTAACTGTAATCCAGGCTGAAACAGTTCAGCGCGGATCACCATTGCCATCGCTCCACCAATTAAAAACATGGTGAGTGAAAAAATCAGGTATAAACTACCAATGTCTTTATGGTTGGTAGTGTAAAGCCAACGCTTAAAACCTTTAGCTGGATGATGGTCGTGATGCGCATGCCCTGTTGCTTGCTCGTTAATAACATTACTCATTAGTTCGCCTCCGCTGCTGCATCAATCGCGGCTTGAATTTGACTCGGTTGGATAACATCGCCGGTATCATTACCCCACGCGTTTCGCTTATAAGTAATAACCGCAGCAAGTTGCTTAATTGAAAGCTGTTTATCAAACGCTTGCATTGCTGTGCCAGGCTTACCGTGTAACACGATATCTATGTGATCTTTTACATCACCTAATACAATCGGGCTGCCTTTAAGTGCTGGAAAAACGCCTGGTAGGCCCATACCGGTAGGTTGGTGACATGCAGCACAGCTTGCCATATACACTTGCTCACCTAAGACCATAAGCTCTTCTTTCGGTAATGTTTGATCAAGCAAAGCAGCATCTGCTGCGGCCGCATTGGCTTTTTCTTGCTTGGCATCTGCAAGCCAATTAGCAAATTCATCTTCAGGTAAGGCTTTCACCACAACAGGCATAAAGCCATGATCTTTACCGCATAACTCAGCACATTGACCACGGTATACTCCTGGCTCGTTAATACGAGTCCACGCTTCATTGATAAACCCAGGATTTGCGTCCTTTTTAACCGCAAAATCAGGCACCCACCATGAATGAATTACATCGTCTGAGGTCATTAAAAAGCGAACTTTTTTATTGATAGGAAGTACTAGCGGTTTATCTACTTCAAGCAAATAATGCTCAGTTTTCTCTGCTTGGTTGTCTATTTGGTCTTTAGGTGTAGATAGAATCGAGTAATAAGCAATGTCTTCGCCCATGTACTCGTAATGCCACTTCCATTGTGAGCCAGTCACTTTAATGGTGATATCGGCTTTAGAGGCATCTTCCATGGCAATTAAGGTTTTTGTGGCAGGCACAGCCATGGCGATTAAGATGACAAATGGAATGGCAGTCCAAAGTATTTCAACTTTTGTACTTTCATGAAATTGGGCAGGCTTGGCCCCTTTGGATTTACGGTGGTGTATTAAAGCCCAAAACATCACCGCAAATACGATGATGCCGATTACACAGCAGATAATAAATATCGTCATGTGTAACTCATAAACATTATTACTTATATCGGTCACCCCTTTACGCATATTGTATTGGCTATTTGCCAATGCAAGCTCAGGAAGTGCAAACAATATAAGCCACAAGGCGTAACGCAGTTTACCCATGTGACGGCTCCTTTAGATGCTATTGCAAGACGCAAAGCGAAAAGGCGATACAACAAGGTGCCCATTCGTTTTTCTTATTGTTCAGAGCGACTACGTATCATTTTGACCCACTTATGATACCGACCCCATGACTAACACCTCGCACATTTTTGTGTCTTTTTATTAATTAGGTGTTAATACAGTGTATTAACCAATTAGTTAAAAAATGACCAATAAGCAAGTTTTAATGATAATAAATGTTTATTTTGGTGCAGAAATAACAACTATAATCAGCGCTTTATTTAATGTTTAGGAGTAAGAACGAAATATAAAAAGAGAGGAAAACTGCGCTATATAAGGCTTTAAATGAAGAGTAAGGATTCACAAATCCTAATTAAGTAGTAAAATTTCAGTGGCGCACCAAATTGAGTCAATTTAATGCACCAAATTGGGAACGTTTACATCCAGTCAGCGTTACGAATAACACCTACCGCTAACCCCTCGATGTTGAACGACTCATGCTCAAGGTCAACCTCAATAGGCGAAAACTCTTCGTTCTCAGCGTGTAAAAGTACTTTGCGACCCGCTTTTTCTAGACGCTTAACTGTTACATCTTCATCGACTCGAGCTACAACTACTTGCCCGTTTTCAGCAACTTGTGTTCTATGTACTGCAAGCAAATCGCCATCCATAATACCAATGTCTTTCATACTCATACCATTTACACGCAGTAAGAAATCGGCAGCAGGTTTAAATAATGAAGGATCAACTTGGCAGTGACTTTCAACATGCTCTTGCGCCAAAATAGGTTCACCGGCTGCAACACGGCCAATTAAAGGTAAGCCTAGTTGCTCTGGCTCATCTTCTTCAATTAACTGAATACCGCGACTCGCCCCAGGCTTCATTTTGATCATGCCTTTTTTTGCCAGTGCTTTTAGGTGTTCTTCAGCAGCGTTGGCACTTTTAAAACCCAATGTTTGAGCTATTTCAGCACGCGTAGGTGGCATGCCTGTATCTTTAATAAAGACTTTAATTAGTTCTAAAATTTGCGATTGGCGTTTAGTTAATGGGCGCATACAACTGGTTTTCCATACAGTACATTTAACTGTGAGTATATACAGTTATTTGAAAATCGCAAATTTAAATTAACCCCATCATATTGCTACAAAACTAACATTGAACCACACCGAAAGATGCCATAAGGTATTAGCTTTAATTAGCAGGCTAAGGAAACACAATGAGTATTTGGCACCAACCAATCACGTTAGAGCTTTGCAAAGAGCTGGAACAAGGGATTACCGGTCAAGGCACTTTAATGAAAACTATGGGCATTGAGGTAACTGAAATTGGCGATGATTATTTAATGGCAACCATGCCTGCTATTCCTGAGCATCATAACCCTATGGGCATGGTCCATGGCGGAGCAAACGTTGTATTAGCAGAGACAGTGGCAAGCTATGCAGCCAATTTCGTGGTTGATTTCAATAAGTTTTATGCTGTTGGCCAAGAGATTAATGCCAACCACATGAAAGCGTCACGCAAAGGAACGTTAACAGCAACTGCGAGACCGCTGCATTTAGGTAAGCGAACTTCTGTTTGGGATATTAAAATTACCAATGCCGCAGGAGAGCTTTGCTGCGTATCAAGAATGACCGCAGCTGTTGTAGAGCGATAAATTCTGGCTATTTTTCAACAGGATAAATAGTAATTTCAATCCCTGCGCCAATTGCAGAGATACGTAACAAGGTATCGGCATGCAGGGGTTGGTTAAAGCATTTAGGCGAATTACCTGATTCAAAGCCTATATCAAATGTACGCTTTGAGCACGATAACCACTGTTTTAATGCATTGCGCGAGCAAGACTCAATAAGCTCGCAAAGCTGGTTAATTGCTTTATCTGGAGAGCTGATATCTGCGGTTGCTTCAATACGTGCTAGTTGGCGGTATTCATCTTGGTCATAATGTAAAACCATGGCGTTTTTCTTCAAATCAGCAACAAGCGCACTTATATCGTGCTTTGACTCAAGCTCCAGATCTACATTTAAAAATTGAATTTCCGACATACTCTCGTTTTTACCCTCTATTGATATCGACTGAAACTTTAACTCAGTTTTGTATATATACCAAATCTAGAATACAGTTAATGCGACATTATGCCGCATTGGCAATCTAGCTAAACAACCTAAAATAGCGCCCACATAACAATAATAACGGGGTAATAATGAAAAAACGCCTGTTTAAGTATGCTCGTAAAGGGCATAAATGGCTTGGCTACTTACTTGCTTTGCAGATCTTTTTTTGGCTCTTAGGTGGGCTGGTAATGAGCTCATTACCACTTGAAAAAGTGCATGGTAAGCATCTGGCTAATCGCAGTTTAAGTAGCCCATTTTTATTGTCGGACTACCCTGCTTCAATTGATAAAATAACAGCGCAATTCGAGCAAATCGAGGGTATTAAATATAGCCATTTTTTAAATACCCCGATTATAGAAGTTACATCCTTTAGCGGTACGTTTATTTTTGATGGCAGAACAGGTGCTAAAATGCCTGCACCGAGTAAAGCGCAAATCATTGAAAATGCGCAAGCTCACCTGCTTATTGACGCAAAAATAACGCAAGCGCAGTTATTAACAAAAGGGCCTAGAGAAGTCGGTCACAAAGCCAATGTTTGGCAAATTAGCTTCGATGATTGGTTAACAACAACCTTATATTTAGATAGCCAAACCGGTAAAGTTATAACTGTGCGCAGCACCCTGTGGCGCATTTTCGACTTTTTCTGGATGCTACACATTATGGATTATGATGAGCGTGAGAACTTTAACAATCCACTACTCATCAGCTTCTCAGCCACCAGCGTACTATTTTGTATTACAGGAGTTCTCTTGTTACTACAAAACGTTCGAATTAAACGTAAAAAACCAGCTACACGTGTTGGTCAATCAAAATAGGATTGCCATCTGGGTCGGTGATAATAAAACTCGCGTCACCGGCCTTTTGTATTTCTAATCCTTGTTGCTGAAATTGTGCAGCTAATTGCTCAAAGGTTGCAAATTCATCCAAAGCTTCGGCATTTTGATCCCATCCAGGATTAAAGGTCAGCATGGTTTTATCAAACATACCTTGAAACAAACCAATCAAATGTTCACCGTTTTTCATAATTAGCCAATGCTGTTCTATCTCCCCAGCAAACTCTTTGAAACCTAGCTTTTCATAAAACTGCTTTGAAGCACGAATATCTTTTACATTTAGACTTACAGAAAAAGCACCTAATAACATGGTTGTAATTCCTTTAATAAAAACGGCCTAACAACTATAGCTGAGTTGAAAAACTTTTCCTTTTTAGAATAGTCGCTCTAGAATAGCTGTTCCTGTAGTTCACTGATGTGATGGATATGCGTTTATTTTTATACTTAGCCCTTTGTTTTATTTTCACTTTTCCTATATCCGCTAAAGAATTTTCGAGCTTTTACAGTGCCAAAAAGCATTTAATTAAGAATCTACCAAGCAATAGTAAAAGCTTATATTGTGGTTGCGATATCAAGCGCCAAGGTAAAAAACTTGTGCCAGACCCTGATGCGTGTGGTTATATTCCTAGAAACTCTGTCACCCGTTCAGGAAAAGAGAATGCTCGCGCAAAAAGAATAGAGTGGGAGCACATTGTGCCTGCCTGGGAGTTTGGTCATCAATTACAATGCTGGCAGGATGGCGGTCGTAAAAACTGCGTAAAGGTCAGTGAAAAATTTCGTCAAATGGAGGCCGACATAAATAACCTTGCCCCCGCTATAGGCGAGATCAATGCTGACCGTTCAAACTTTCGCTACGGTATGGTGTCAACATCAAGCGCAAGTTACGGAGCATGTCCCGTAAAAATCGATTTTAAGCAACGCGTATTTGAGCCACCCATTTATGCAAGAAAGCAAATAGCCGATACCTATTTTTATATGCAAAAAACCTATGGCTTAAAAATATCTGATAAACAACGTAAATTATTTGAATCGTGGCAAAAGCTTGAAATAGCTGAAATTAGCAATCGAAAGTCTTTATAACTAGCAGCACATTCGTTTACATTTTAGACACTATAATTTATTGCTTTCAGATTAAGTAATTGTTAGTTTTTAAACAATTTATATAAGAAAGGAAGCACCATGTTTAAAAATAACAAACTCGCTTTAGCTGTCTTCTTAGCGGCTTCAGGCATGTCTTTATCTGGCTGCGGCGGTGGTGGCTCATCGAGCAATACCGATACCACGAATCCACCACCAACAACTTCTGAACCCACTTGGACGGCTGGTGTCTTTGATCCATCAAGCGAATTTAAAGATCAATGCGCTGTACCGCGAACTGGCAATGATCCATATAACGATAATCAACCTTACCCAGATACAGCAGGCTCTGAGTTTACCGAGAAGATGTGGCTACGTTCATGGAGTGACGAAACCTATCTTTGGTACGATGAAATAGAAGACAATGACCCAGATAACTTCAGCTCTGTCGCCGCTTATTTTGATCAATTAAAAACCTTCGAAAAAACAGACTCTGGTGCTTATAAAGATCAATTCCATTTCAGCAGGCCGACAGATGAGTATTTTCAAGAGTCGCAATCAGGTGTGGTTTCTGGCTATGGTATCAATTGGGCATTTATCAGTAATGTTCCGCCACGAGAGTTACGTGTTGCCTATTTAGAGAGTGGCTCACCAGCTGCAAATGCAGGCTTACAACGCGGTGATACTATTTTAATGGTCGACGACGTCAGCATTGACACTAATACCCAACAAGGCGTAGATATTCTAAATGAAGCGCTATTTGGACCGACAGCTGGCGACTCGCACAATTTTGTTGTACGCAGTAATGATGGCACCGAAAAATCGTTTACTCTAGTCGCAGGTAATATAACCCAAACACCTGTACAAAATGTCGATACTATTACCACAGGAGATGGCACTAAAGTTGGCTACATGCAGTTTAACAGCCATATAAGTATTGCTCAGCCTGAGCTGATAAGTGCTGTGAATAAGTTCAAAACCGACAATATCGACGAGCTTGTGATCGACCTTAGATACAATGGCGGTGGTTTATTAGCGCTTTCTTCGCAACTTGCCTATATGATTGCAGGTCCAGCCAATACGAGTGACTATTTTTACTATCAAGTCATTGAAAATGACAAGCAGCCCGAGAGCGACCCATACCCGTTTATTGATATTGAAGTCGATTATTCTACTTTCGAGGGAACAGGTAACACACTACCTGACTTAAATTTATCGAAAGTCTATGTACTCAGCACTGATAATACATGTTCAGCATCAGAAGCACTTATCAATGGCTTAAAAGGCATAGATACTGAAGTTGTTTTAATAGGTGGTAAAACCTGCGGTAAACCATATGGTTTTACCCCAACACATAACTGTGCAACCACTTACTATACCATTCAGCTAACGGGTGTGAATTACAAAGGCTTTGGCGAATACTCTGACGGCTTAGTACCAACTCCTTCACCGCAATTCGATGCAGATGTAAAAGGCTGTGAACTCGATGACGACTTTAACCACCAGTTAGGTGATAGTGATGAAACACTTCTGAGTGCAGCGCTTTATCATATTGAGAATGATAGTTGCCCAGTGGTAACGCAAAGTGTCACAGCTAAGCAAGCGACAACCTCATCTTATGCTGCTGATGAAGCTGGTATTGCGCTAAAAGCTAATACTACACTTTACAAAAATAATATGGATTTAACCCGTCCGCTACCAGCTAAGGAAGGTGATAATGAATAAAGCACTGTTCTTAACCTGCACCTTACTGGCAAGCATAGCAGGCTGTAAAAGTACTCAAGCAGAGCAACCGCAAGATGCTACGCTTGTTCGGGTAAACCCGGGAGTGATTACTGATATACAGCAGGCTATTCAGTCTGCTAAGGGCGGTGCACTGGTCACCTTAGCCGATGATGTGTTTACTAAAAGCGCAGAGTTACTGATTGACCACGGCACCAACAAAGGGCCTGATGGCCTGCCAATTATGGGTGCCCATTCAATTCCTTCTGAGAAGTTTGTGTTGCAAAAAGCAGGTGAGCAATGCCTGCTTTACTACCCCAAAAAAGAGCTCCGTATTCCACTTCCTAATGTAGAGTGCGAAGTTAACTAACAAAAGGCGCAGCTTAGGCTGCGCCTTTTACATCATAGGCTTTGGTGAGGGCCAAACACCTCATAATGAATGCGTTCACTTGCAACCCCAATACCTAGTAGTTGCTCTTTTATCATTGCCATAAAGGCGATTGGACCACACAGGTAAAAGTTACCTTTGCTTATTGGTAAGCTTTCTGCGATGTGGTTTACATCCATTAAGCCCGCAAAATCGCCCCCCTTGCTATCTTTAAACCAGGTAACACAATGTAATGAAGCGTGCGCTTGCTGTTGCTTAAATAAGTACTCTTTATAGGCAAACTGCGTCTCACTGTCGCAAGCATGCAGGTAATGAATTGGCTGATTAGGTTGATTACTTAATAGTGTTTCGAGCATCGCCATCATCGGGGTTTGACCAACTCCCGCTGAAATCAATACAACAGGCGAGTCAATTTCGCGAAGCACAAAGTCGCCTGCGGGTGGGTAAATTTCTACCTCATCCCCCTCAGTTAAGCTATGTAGGTAGTTAGATACCAAGCCTTCTTTTTTCACGCTAATACGGTAATTACAACTATTACTTTGCTGCGATAAAGAGTATTGCCTAACTTGCGTTAAATCACTGTTTGCAGGCGTTACTTTAATCCCTAAATATTGGCCTGGTAAATACGCCACAACAGGCTTTGCATCGGCAGGCGTTAATGTGAAACTACAAATTTGCGATGACTCCATACGTTTTTCTGTAATAGTGAAAGTACGGGTACCAAACCATCCTCCCGGCGCCTTTTTGGTTTTTTGATATAGCGACATCTCCTCATTAATACATACATCAGCTAATAACGAATAGGCTTCACGCCACGCATACTCAACCTCAGGGGTAAATTGTTCTGGCAATAACTCTTTTAAAGTCGCAATCAAATGTCCACCAACAATAGGATAATGCTCTGGCAAAATATGGTAACTGGTGTGTTTATGATTAATGCGCGCAAGCGCATCTTTTAACACTGCCAAGTTATCAATATTTGCCGCGTAGGCAGCTAAGGCATTAAACAGCGCAAATTGCTGAGAGCCCGATTGCTGATGTGTCATATTAAAAATATTTTTAAGCTCAGGGTTGTAGCTAAACATACGATCATAAAAATACTCAGTCACTTGAGGGCCTGCTTGTGCAAGCAACGGCAAAGTACTTTTAACAATCTGGATCGTTTTTTCAGATAACATAGTTTTTCCTATTGGAGAGATTAACCGCGGCGACCATCAACACGACGATTCACTAAGATGGGCGCACAATGAAATAAAAATAAGCTAAAGCCAGCAACCCACAGCAACGCACTTAACTGCCATGCAAGGTAATGACCTAAATAAACGGGAAGTAACGAACGTACAATGGCAGCTATCACAATGAGTACAAATGCCAAACTAATGTACGCAGGGGCTTGTAATGCGCGCCCAGTGTGACCATGAGAGACACGTACCATCATGGCGATGATCATCACACCTATGGTGCCAACAGTGATCAGATGAAGCGCATCTTTGAATAAGATAATAGGGCTGAAATAGCTCAGCGCGACGAGTATTAAACCAACCGATAAAGCCCAATAAGCCACATGTAATGACCATAGCAAAGGCACTTTTAGAATGCCTTTATGCCACCACAAAACACACCGGGCTGAATGTAAACAAGCAAGCCAAGCAAAAACCCAACCGGTGCTCATTGCGCTAAAAAATAGCTGACTCATAAAAAACCACGCAATGGCGAAAAGTGAGCTAAATACGACTAATTTATCGAGCTTGGGGGTTCCAACTTGTTCACTTAGGTTAAGGCCGCGCGCGGTAAAAAATGGCACAACTCGCCCAGCCACAACACCAACTAGCAGTGTCATGATAAGTACAGCGGTATCAACAACCCCCAGTGCCAGCGACATTTTATTAAGTACAACTAAGCTCAAAAAAATCACATTGAGCGCACAGAGCAAAGATGCGATGACAACAAATAAGTAGTTATGGCTGCTTTTTGCCTGTATCAGCATGTCAGCTAGAATAATAATTCCAGCTAGCCACCAAACGAGTTGTAGCGCACTAACAAGATAAAGGTTTAGCTGCTCGAACCCTGCAATCTCAATAAAAAAACTAAGCCTTGCAGCAAGCCAAATCATGCTAAGCAAACAAAGCTTAATACCACTTACACTCGCCACACCTGTCCATGTTTGTGCGGCGGTTAGCAAAAAGCCCATGGCAACCACGCTTGCAAAGCCAAACAGCATTTCGTGAGCATGCCAAAGCGTTGCGGGCATTGTTAGGTGCCACTGTGCATAGCCCGCCAAGATTAAAAACCAGTAACTCATAGCAAATACAGCTAAGGCACCTGCCGCCAAGAAAAAAGGCCGAAATGCTAATGCCCATAACGGCCACTGGCTGAGTTGATAAAATTTGATCTTAGTTGGCATAGGTTCAGTTAAATTAATGACTTTCATTCGTGCTCTCAGCGTTTAATTTCCCCAGCTATTGCACAGTTCAAGCCAAAAATAAAAACCATTAAATATCAATGCATTAAATTTAGACACTTGATAAACAAGTCAAAATGACACACAATTAAAAACATCAATAAAACACATTCAGGTCAAATTGACATGACGCTCAAAAAATCTCTTCTTGATGTTGCACTTGCACTTACCAAAGCAAGCAGTGTTGATCATAATTTCAGTTATCTGTTGAGCTGCATTAATGATTGGCTTGAATGTGATGCAGTTGCCTTATTATTGAAACAAGGCGATGTGTTAAAGCCCGTAGCCCTTCATGGGTTGTCGGACGATACGTTAGGAAGACGCTTTAAAATAGCGGAGCATCCGCGCTTATTTGAAATATGCCGTGGCAGTGAACCGCTAAAATTTGCCAAAGATTGTGGCCTACCCGACCCCTACGATGGTTTATTACAAAGCCAGCATGGCGACTTTCCTGTTCATGCCTGCATGGGCGTGCCGCTGCTGAGTAGCAAAGATAACAACGAACTATTGGGTGTTTTGACCTTTGATAGTTTAGATGAACATGCCTTTGACGCTTTAGCAATGAACGAGCTCAATCAACTAAAACAGCTAGCTGCAGGCTATGTTGAGCATGCCCTAACCTTGCAGCATTTTATGCAGCACGCACAGCACAACCATCAAGTTGCGCAGCAGCTTAACCTTGAGGCACTAACACGAGAAGGTGTCGAAATTATTGGTAATAGCCAAGCAATGCAGACCCTTAAAAATGATATTCAGCTGGTGGCTGCCTCAGAATTTAGCGTATTGATACAAGGCGACACAGGCGTCGGGAAAGAACTCGTTGCGCGCAATATCCATTTAAACTCAAAACGCCGCGACATGCCGTTGATCCACTTAAACTGCGCATCGTTACCAGAGAACTTAGCAGAAAGTGAATTTTTTGGTCACAGTAAAGGCGCATTTACTGGGGCACATATTGCGCGCCAGGGTAAGTTTCAACTCGCCGATGGTGGTACGCTATTTTTAGATGAAATCGGCGAGCTTCCGCTTGCTATGCAAAGTAAGCTATTGCGCGTATTACAAAGTGGTGAAGTACAAACGGTGGGGGAAGATCAGAGCCGTTATGTTGATGTCAGAGTGATTGCAGCTACCAACCGCGATTTAAAACAAGAAGTCGCTGCGGGGCGCTTTCGTGCAGACCTTTATCATCGCTTAAGCGTTTACCCATTGCATGTTGCACCGTTAAAAGAGCGCGATAGCGATGTTATTTTATTGGCAGGCTTTTTTATTGAGCAAACATCTAAAAAATTGGCAATTAAGCAACTTAAGCTTAGTAGCGATACACAGTTACTACTGCGTCAATATGATTGGCCAGGCAATGTGAGAGAGCTTGAACATGTGATCAGCCGCGCAGCACTCAAAGCCAAGCAGCAGCAATGGCAACAAAGCATTGTCACAATCGAGCCTGAGCATTGTGATATCGCTAACACGACCGTTGCTGCACCAAGCCCTGTTGTAGTTAACGAACAAAAAGCCACTCGCTTATCGCTGAAAGAGGCAACCGACGCTTTTAGTTATCAATTGATTATGCAACAACTTGAACTACATAACCTAAATTGGGCTGCCACAGCACGTAGCTTAAGTGTTGATAGAGCCAACCTTGTGCGCCTAGCCAAACGGCTAGGCATTAGCGTTAAAAAGTCTGTTTAAGCTTTTAAATCTTTAAAATAGGCTTTTAAAAGCTGACTAAATGCTTGGACTTTGGCTGTGCGATGCACCAAGTGATGCGTTACCAGCCAAAGATCCGTTGGCCAGTTTAGCTCTTTAGGAAGCACTGGCAGCAGATCAGGGTATTGGCTTGCCACTTCATGCTGTAAACCACCAATTCCTAAGCCTCTCACAATCGCCCTTGTAGCTTCTGATGTTTCAGATACCCGTAACTTAATTTGCGAAGGTTCAATATGTTGATCAACCCATGCAAAATAAGGCACTTTACCGTTATAGCCAGCCACCCCAGAAACAAAACTATGCTGTTGCAACTGCTCAATATTCTTTGGCATGCCATACTTTTCAATATAACTTTTAGAGGCATAAAACCCTGACGAAAGTTCAGCTAAATGCTGGGCAATATAGTCGCCTTCATCAGGCCGAGGACCCGCTCGCACAGCAATGTGCGCCTGACCGTGATCAAGGCGTAAACGGTTTTGATCAAGAATAACTTCGAGTTGCACTTGCGGGTGCAGACTTTGAAACTGCTCACAGACATCACTAAGCACATCAATAAAACCACTGACCGTGGTTAATAATAAACTGCCTCGCAGTTGGCTATCAGCGGCAATAATATCGTTGTGAAGTTTTTCAAGTTCAGCGTTAATCGATTTTGCAGTCGCAAACAACTTAGCGCCTATTTCTGTCACTGTATAGCCACGGGCATGGCGGTGGAATAACCGCGCATCAAGGTTATCTTCTAAATTATTGATTCTTCTAAGCACTGTGCTGTGGTGAACACCTAACGATTCGGCAGCAGCGGTTAACGTGCCGAGCCTTGCCACCTCATAAGCGACTTTTACATCTTGCCAATCATCAAATTGAATCGCCATAACGGCTCCTTGTGTGCATATACGCACATAAGTTTTGCGTTTATTTGGCTTTTCTGCAAGCTGTTTTTTGCTACAGTGAGTATATCAACAGTGAAGCTTAAAAAAGGAAGCCATCATGACAGCACCAAAAATTATTGCCCTAGCAGGCAGCCTACGTAAAGACAGCTTTAATCAAAAACTGATTAATGAAGCTGCACGCTTCGCCCTCGAAAGTGGTGCTGAAGTAGAAGTGATTAAATTAAGTGATTTAGACTTACCATTATTTGATGAAGATATTGAAGCGCAAGGTACACCTGCTGGCGCACAATTATTAAAAGATAAGCTTCGCGCTGCTGATGGCATTTTATTAGCAAGCCCAGAATATAATGGCTCAATTACAGCGCCACTTAAAAACGCAATCGATTGGGCTTCTCGTACAGAGCAAGGCGCAGTGCCTGCATTTCGTAATAAAGTGACTGCACTTTATGCATCTTCACCGGGTGGTTTAGGTGGCTTACGTGGTTTAAATCACGTGCGTGATATTTTATCAGGTATTGGTAGTTTAGTACTTGCAGATCAACTCGCAGTACCTGCTATCCACACTAAATTAGATGAGCAAGGCCGCATCAGCGATGCTGATACAGCCGAGCAAGTTGCCAGCCTTGCCCAGCAACTTGTGAGCGTAGCGAGCAAATTAAATAAGTAAGCCTGATTTAATAGCCCTAGCTTAGTTTTGTCGCTGCTAGCTTAGCAGCGATAAAGTCTTCATGAGTTACATACAGCAAGCTTGCGACGCGGCGAATAACCATTTCTTCATGCTTATCTAAATTGCCATCTGCGTAGGCTAAACGCCACAACAGCTCGATGATTTCAATACGCTGCTCGGCACTGCACTGGGCATTAACTTGTTTTGAAAACTGAAAGTAATCTATTGCATCATCTAAGCTTTGCGATGCACTTGCAACTAACTCTTGAACCTCTTCTTCGTTGAGCGAGAAATACTTCTTTAAGGTCTCATTCAGGGTCTGTTGCTCATCATCTTGTAACTCATTATCTGCACGCATAACCTCAATTAATAACGCAGCAACGGCGGTTTTTAGGTCATGCTCAGCAATGCTAGATTGGGTATCATTCAGCGCTGAAAACAGCTGTTTTATTTTATTGAGCATCACATTTTCCCTTTTTGGGTGTTAGACTACATGTAAGACGTAACGTTACCTTAGTTTGACTATGGATGCTAACTCAGGTTCAACATCTCGATGAAACAAGGTATTAATCACATGGAGTTAAGTGTTTATGAGTGAAGTGAGAAGTACACAAGCACTATTAATCAGCGCCGTTTTAATGTTAGCGGGGTGCAGTAATGCGCAGGCAGCAAAAGGCGAAACCGAAAAGCTCTATGACTTCGACGAAAAAGTCCACTACTACCAAACTAAGTTGGCCGACGGCCGCTACCACCTCGAAATTCAGTCTGACGACTACAAGCACTTTCGCAATCAAAGCGTATTCTTACTTCGCCATGCAAGTCGCTTATGTAGAGACAAACCTTTTATGCTAAGAGTGACTGATGGGGTGCAGGAGTATGAACGTTTTCCAACTAAACCACGCGCCTATCAGCCACCTTTAACGGTTGTTTTACAGTGTGAAGACGAAGCTAAATAGCACTAGTCTTCATATCCCCACGGCGCGTTTGGCGGCGTGATAGGTTTAGTTAAGTCAAAATCAACACGAAATTCACGCCCTTCACGCACTAAGCGATACGTAAATTGCTTAGGATAAATATACATTTGCCACGTGTTACCCATTGATTGGGGAATACCTTGGCTCACAAACAACTCTTTTGAATACTGATCAGCCGGGAACGACTGCGCGTTAGCAAAACCCGCATCAAGGGTATGGCCACCATACATGGTTGATTTATCATCGCTGCCATCTTTATGACGATGGTCATGCTTTAAACTAAGTCCACTGCCCGTTTTTGTGATGATCCAAGTACGAGATGCATCATCACCTACATGAAATGGCACTTGTAACTCACGCTCGTTACAACGACGTACATGCATTACTAACTTTTTGCCCGCAAATGAGCTCGGGCCAGCAGCGTTATCAACGCTCACTTTACCTTCGTAAGCTTTACCGCAATGGGCAGCAATATTATCAAAAAAGCCATCATGGCTTGGAATTGACACTAATGGTGCCGGTCGTGCAGCCGCTAATGATGATGCTGCCACGAGCATCGATGCTACTAAGTATTTCATGGTGTGTTCCCTAAATAAAATTTCAGTCTAGGCTAATAGTTTAATGGCCATAAAGAAAACAATTACGATAAGCTGCTAGACAGCGAGTGGTTATCCTGTTTTTACAACTAATTTGTTGTCATTTTCAGCGCGATCTTTCATTAGCTTGAGAAGTGCTCGGTGAAAATCCTGAAAGATCACTTCCCCCCATACTCGCGAATAAATGCCAAAGTTAGTGTTATCAAGTACCGTCGTTTTAAGGCTTAACAGCGTTTGATTATTACCACTTGCAACTAACTCATAACCACCATGCAGTGGCGAAAAATATTCCCCACCTAATTTCACATGCTGATCAAGTGCATGATCAGAAATTAACTCTGGGTCAATCTCAAAGTTATAAAGCATTTTCTCATTCGGCAGCCACTCGGTTATCACTTCTTTAAATACAACATTTTTCTGCCACTGGCTGGTTCTAATTGCACCTACCCCACCACCACTCATATCAGCTCGAATTGGCCTAGGAATACCAATTAATTGCGAAAATGAACTTGGATATTCGCCCTCATGAATTTGGCTAACATTAGCTAATTGTTGCCACACAACATCAACAGGCACATTGATAACAATTGTATTTTTAACTTCGTAAGTTTTCGATAAGTGTAAAAAGTTGAGCTCTAAAGGAGAAAGGATCAACGGCAACAAAGCTACCGACATCACCGCTTTGTTGCTTTTCTTTGCCCAAAGGCGGTGGCATAGCCCTGCTAACATACCGCCAATACTAGCAAAAAACATAAATGCAGGGAGAGCCATTGCAACGCAGATACTTCCCTCTAAAAGAGTTACTACGCTGACAAATAAGAACACAAAAATAGGTTGCCAAGCGACTACCGCCATTCTTCCATATGTCATCGGCGATAGTTGATTATACTCAAAATGTACCCGTATAAACCCAATAGCAACAGGCACTAAAAACATAAACGAAATAGTAACAAGGCTACCGAAATTAAAGGTTCCGCTAACTTCAAGAAAGATGCGCATGCTGATGCCATAAAGCACACCCATCAAGATGCCGATAGATTTAGGAGAAAGAGGCCACATAGTTATTTGTTGTTTTCGTTATTTTACCAACCAAATTAGCAACTTTCTTTTTTAGAAACAAATAAAAACGCGGCCTTGGCCGCGTTTAGGTTCACATGGAAAAAACAGGTTATTGCCAAGGGCGTTCTGCTGCAAGTTGCTGCTCAAAGGCATCAATTTGGCTGTTAAGTGTTTCAGTCACACCGATAAAGTCTAAACCGCTTAATAAACGCTCTTTAATGTCATGGCGAATACCAAAGTGAATAGTGTCAAACTTATCGCTACGAAGTTGTTGGTTTTCTAAATCAACTTCGATATGAATATCATCATGCTGTTCACTCAGCACAAATAATTGCTCAAGTGTTTCTGCTGGTAATGCGATAGCAAGCATTTGGTTATTGCCGCAGTTATTAAAGAAAATATCGGCAAAACTTTCCGCTAAGATAACTTCAAAACCATATTGCTTTAATGCCCATGGCGCGTGCTCACGCGATGAACCACAACCAAAGTTGTCGCGAGTTAAAAGAATTTGCGCACCTTGGTAACAAGGGCGGTTCAAAATAAACTCAGGGTTTGGCTCGCCGTTATCTAAATAACGCCAATCGTAGAAAAGCGCCGCATCAAAGCCATCACGGCTGGTCGAAGTTAAAAATTGCTTTGGAATTATTTGGTCAGTATCAACATTGTTTTTATCTAACGGGGCCATTAAGCCACTAAAAAATACACTCATTAGGCTTCTCCTCTGATATCAACAAAACGACCATGAATTGCCGCTGCCGCAGCCATTGCAGGGCTCACTAAGTGAGTGCGGCCACCGCGACCTTGGCGACCTTCAAAGTTACGATTAGAGGTCGACGCACAGCGTTTACCGGCTTCTAATCTGTCGTCATTCATTGCTAAGCACATTGAACAACCTGGCTCACGCCATTCAAAGCCAGCTGCTTTAAAGATATCTGCAAGTCCTTCGTCTTCGGCTTGTTTTTTAACAAGGCCTGAGCCTGGAACAATCAGCGCTTCAACACCCGCAGCAACCTGCTTACCTTCAACAATTTGCGCGGCAGCACGTAAATCTTCAATTCGGCTATTTGTACATGAGCCAATAAATACGGTATCAACAGTCGCTGAAGATAATTTATCGCCTGCTTTTAAGCCCATATATTTTAGTGCGCTACGAATCGCATCAGCTTTGATTAAATCTGGTTCTTGCTCAGGATCAGGAATGAATTCATCTACGCCAATCACTTGCTCAGGGCTGGTACCCCAAGTAATTTGCGGTTGAATATCAGCGGCCTCTAATTCAACTACATGATCAAACTCTGCGCCTTCATCTGTTTTTAGTGTTTGCCAGTAGGCAACGGCACTATCAAAGTCAGCACCTTGTGGTGCAAATGGGCGACCTTTTAAATAATCATAAGTTGTTTGATCTGGTGCGATTAAACCCGCTTTTGCGCCCATTTCAATACTCATATTACAAAGCGTCATACGCGCTTCCATAGACAGCGCTTCGATCCCTTCGCCACAAAACTCAGCAACATAGCCAGTACCACCCGCAGTGCCTAATTTACCGATCACAGCCATGATTAAATCTTTGGCAGTAACGGTTGGGCGCAGGCGACCATTTATTTGAATTTTTAATGACTTTGCTTTTTTCTGCTGTAGCGTTTGAGTGGCTAGTACATGCTCAACTTCTGAAGTACCAATACCGTGCGCTAATGCACCAAATGCACCATGGGTAGAGGTATGGCTGTCACCACACACTATGGTTGTGCCCGGTAAGGTAATGCCCTGTTCAGGCCCCATTACATGCACAATACCTTGATTAATCGAATTTAAATCATAAAGTTGAATACCAAACTCTTTACAGTTTGCATCCAGTGCCATTAATTGATTTTTCGACACTTCACTCGCAGCATCTAATGAACGGCTTTTTGTTGAAACGTTATGGTCCATGGTCGCAAAAGTTTTTTCTGGGCAACGTACTTTGCGGTTTTTCTCACGTAAACCAGCAAAGGCTTGCGGCGATGTAACTTCGTGAACTAGGTGACGGTCGATATAAAGTAAATCGGTTTGATCATTTATACTGGCGACTACATGAGCTTGCCAAATTTTATCGTATAAGGTTTGGGCCACTTGCTATTCCCTCATTTTAGTTACGCTGAGTGACGAGCTCAGCGCAAACAATTTTTAATTAAATACGTGCCACAATTGCCGCAGCAACATCACTGGTGGTGTACCCTGCATTTGGGTAAATATCTGGCGTACCAACACCGGCCTCAACCGCTTCTGCTACCGCTTTTTCAATCGTACGAGCCGCTTCATCTTGTCCTAGTGAGTAACGCAACATAAGCGCAGCACTTAAAATTTGTGCGATTGGGTTTGCCACCCCTTTACCAGCGATATCAGGTGCTGAGCCACCAGCTGGCTCATACAAACCAAAGCCAGACTGATTTAAACTCGCTGATGGTAATAAGCCCATAGAGCCGGTGATCATCGCGCACTCATCAGACAAAATGTCGCCAAACAAGTTATCGCAAAGTAATACATCAAACTGACTTGGCTGTTTAACTAACTGCATTGCCGCGTTATCAACATAAATGTAGTCAAGGCTTACTTCTGGGTAATCTTTGCTTACTTCAGAGACTACTTCACGCCAAAGTACGCTGGTCGCTAACACATTCGCTTTATCAACCGAGGTAACATGATTACTACGCAGCTTTGCGGCTTCAAAGGCAAAGCGTGCGATGCGCTCAATTTCTTTACGTGAATATGTTTGGGTATCGAAAGCGGCTTCTTGCTCACCTTCGCCACTGCGGCCTTTTTCACCGAAATAAATACCGCCTGTTAGCTCGCGAACACATAAGATATCAAAGCCTTGTGCGCTGATATCTGCACGCAGCGGTGACGCAGCGCTTAGTGCTGGTAGTAATTGTGCTGGGCGTAAATTACAGAACAAACCAAAATGCTTGCGCAGTGGCAACAACGAAGCTCGCTCTGGTTGCTCGTTCGGTGGTAAGTTTTCCCACTTAGGGCCACCTACTGAGCCAAATAAAATCGCATCGGCATTTTCACAAGCACTAAGAGTGCTTTGCGGCAGTGCCTGACCAAACTCATCAATGGCAGCACCACCAATCGCGTGGTGATGACGAGTCAAAGTAAAACCAAACTTTTCGCTTACAGCATCCAAGACGGTTTCTGCTGCTGCCATAACTTCTGGACCAATCCCGTCGCCTGCTAATACTGCGATACTGTAATTCGATTGACTCATCCTGCTTTCCTCTGTTGTTTTAAATCAGACACTTTTTGTGCACGATAAATTAAGTTATAAACGCGGATCATAGCGCGTACCGACGCTTCAACCACATCCGCTGCAATGCCCGCGCCGTGATATGGGCGACCATCGTATTTAGCAATAATATTCACTTGTCCTAGCGAGCTGGCACCTTGGCCTGTTGCTTCTAGGTTGTATTCAATCATTTCGACCGACATACCCGTTAAGCGCTCAATTGCTAAGAATGATGCTTCAACAGGACCATTACCCGTTGCTGCCTCTTGCTTAGACTCGCCATCAATTGTCATGCCGATTGTTGAGCTCGCCACCGATTGTGAGTTAGACGTAGAGTTAACAAACTCAAGTTGGTACTTCTCGTCTTTATCTTTGATTTGGTTAAAGTAAATCATCGCTTCTAAGTCGTAGTCATACACAGTACCTTTTTGGTCTGCTAATGCTAAGAAGCTGCTGTATAAGCTATCCATATCGTAATCAGATTTTTGATAGCCTAACTCTTCTAAACGATGCTCAATAACATGACGACCTGAACGCGAAGTCATGTTTAATTGGTTATTAGGTACACCGACACTTTCTGGCGACATTATTTCGTAAGTGTTTTGGGCTTTTAATACGCCGTCTTGGTGGATCCCTGAACTGTGTGCAAAGGCATTTTCACCAACAATTGCTTTGTTTGGTTGTACTGGCATATTACAAATCTTCGCGACTTGACGCGAAGCACGGTAAATTTCTTCACTGCGAATATCGGTATGCACTTTTAAGTGGTCTTCACGCATCTTCATGATCATCGCCACTTCTTCAAGCGAACAGTTACCTGCGCGCTCACCAATGCCATTAATCGTACATTCGATTTGGCGAGCACCGGCTTGTACCGCTGCGATTGAGTTAGCAACCGCTAAACCTAAATCGTTATGACAATGCACGCTTAAACGCGCCTTGTCGATATTTGGCACATTGTTCATTAAGTGATGGATCATCGCAGCGTATTCGTCTGGCGTTACATAGCCCACGGTGTCAGGTAAGTTGATAGTTGATGCACCGGCATCAATAGCACTTTCAACGATACGGCATAAATCCCAATGCGGTGTACGACCTGCATCTTCACACGAAAACTCAACGTCATCGGTGTAGTTACGCGCAAGTTTAATCGACTTAACAGCCATCGCTGTTGCATCGTCTAAGCTCATACGTAATTTGTGTTCAAGGTGTAATGGACTGGTTGCAATAAATGTATGAATACGGCCCTGCTCTGCCGGGCGAAGTGCTTCACCACATGCTTCAATATCTTTTGCTACAGCACGTGCTAAGCCACAAATAATCGGCCCTTTCACTTCAGTCGCAATTCGCTGTACAGAACGAAAATCTGCCGGGCTAGATACCGGAAAACCCACTTCCATTACATCCACATTTAAGCGGCTAATGGTATGCGCAAGTTGAATTTTGTCGTCTTCGGTTAGGCTTGCTTTTAATGCTTGCTCACCATCACGTAACGTTGTGTCAAAAATCCAAACCTTATCTTTCATAAACTGTCCTCGTTCCCAATGACCCATTAGCGAGATAAAAAAAACCCCGCGGTTGCGGGGTTTTTTAATGTTCTACAAATGCAAATACACTAAGCCCCGCTCACTGATTTAAGCAGTAAGAGGTTTAGTTTTAATGTAATTGAATGTGTAATTTGCATCTTAATTTACTAAATGTGTGTTCAGTGGCTGTATTTTTAACATTCAAAAAACTTGCTTGCAAGCATAATTTTTCCACAAAAGCGATTTTTAAATCGCCTTAATGAAATTAAAAATCCACAAAAATGCATTTTTAAGGTTAATTAACCCTCATTGAGTGTATTGAACGTTTAAAGTTTCGGAAGGTAAAGCCTCTATTGCTTAGATTAACTTTTGCGATTGGTTACTATCACGCACGTATAAAGTGGCACCGCGAGCAATATAACGTAATTGCCAGATCAAGCGTTCAACCAGTTCTTCACGTTGTGTCCCTTCAATATCGAGGGCTTCGGCACCGGCGTTAAATACTAAAGTCACCATGGCTTCGGCTTGAATATATGCATGAGTTGGATCGCATGGTGTTTCGCTTTCAAGGTAATGCGCAAGCTCTAAAATGAAATGTTTAATTTCACGAGCAACCGCGGCACGAAATGCTTTTGAAGTTCCTGAGCGCTCACGCAATAACAATCTAAATTGGTTGCTCGAGTTATCGATGAACTCCATAAAGGTAACGATTGATGTCGTGATCACACTACCGCCGCTCTCAATACGGCGACGCGCTTGGCGCATAAGCTGGCGAAGTGTTAAACCAGCTTCATCAACCATGGTCAAACCAAGCTCATTCATGTCTTTAAAATGGCGGTAAAAAGAGGTAGGTGCAATCCCTGCTTCACGGGCAACTTCACGCAAGCTTAAATTAGAAAAACTATGATCGGCACTCAATTGATTGAATGCAGCCTCGATTAGTGCTTGTCGTGTTTTTTGTTTCTGTTGCGCTCTAACACCCGACATGGAAACTCCCAGCGTGAACTTTTAATGATTTTTCGGTTAATGAGACAGTCTAATACTTGACGCGGAGAGAATGAAACACTATTTTAGCGTACAACTGTACGCCGAGATTTATTCAGATGAAAAAACCACCGATTATTTGGACCAATGTGCTATTTTTTAGCCTTACATTTTTGGCCGCGATCACCCTTGTTCCTTGGTATGGCTTTAGCTACGGATACACCAGTACACAGTGGATAGCCTTTGTTGGCTGTATGTTCTACGCCGGACTTTCTATTACTGCAGGTTATCATCGTTTATGGGCACACAAAGCCTATGATGTGCATCCTGTTATTGAAGTGATTTTTGCCTTAGGCGGTGCTTTTGCATTACAAAATAGTGCCTTGCACTGGAGTAGCGATCACCGTATTCACCATGGTCAAGTTGATGATCCAATCAAAGACCCTTACGCCGCTACTAATGGCTTTTGGTATAGCCACATCGGTTGGATGCTGCGCGATTACCAAGGCGAACAATACGGTAACTACAGTAACTGCCGAGACTTACAAAAAAACAAAGTCGTTATGTGGCAACACCGTCACTATATGAAGTTAGTCGTCGCGACTAATTTTGGTATTCCTTTACTACTTGGTTTAATGCTTGGCGATGTATGGGGCATGTTATTACTGGTTGGTTTACTACGCTTGGTATTGAGCCAACATTTTACCTTTTTTATCAACTCGCTGGCGCATATCTGGGGTTCACGTCCGTACACAGAAAAAAACACCGCCCGCGATAATGGCTTTTTAGCGCTATTCACATACGGTGAAGGCTATCATAACTTCCATCACATTTTTGCTAGCGACTATCGCAATGGCATTAAGTGGTATCACTATGATCCAACTAAGTGGATGATCCGCTCTCTAGCGGCAATCGGTCTTGCTTCAAAGTTAAAGCGCACACCAATTGAGCGAATCGAAAAAGCCAAAGCAGAAACCTTGATGAATAAGACTCAAGGTCGCCTTGCAAAATTGCCTTTAGCGCAAGATAAGCTTACATTATTACAATCTGAGTACGATTTACTGCTGAAAAAACTGCAACACTTCTGTGCCTTGCAAAAACGCGTGTTAGAAATCAAACGTAATAAAATGATGAAACAGTGTGAAAAATCAGCATTAATGACACAATATCACGAGCTTGAAGCCGCTTGGGAAAACCAAAAGCAGGCTTGGCTTGCACTAAATGCGAGGTTGTTAAAAGCCTCTTTTAGTTAACATAGGAGCGGCTGTGGCCAAACAACAAGTAAAACAAAAAGATACTCCATCTTATCAATATGATGCGATCATCATAGGTACAGGTCCTGGCGGTGAAGGTACCGCCATGAACCTATCTAAAAGTAACAAAAAAGTCGCTGTTATTGAGCGTCAAGAAGCAGTAGGTGGCGGTTGTGTGCACTGGGGTACTATCCCGTCAAAAGCATTACGTCACTCTGTAAGTCGTTATATTGAATATAAAGCAAACCCGCTATTTAATATTAGTGAGCGCCCTAACCGCTTAACTTTCCCAGATATTTTGCGCCACGCAAGTAACGTCATTTCAAAGCAATCTAATTTACGCAGCAGCTTTTATGAGCGTAACCGCATTCATATGTATCAAGGTGATGCTGAATTTATTGATAAACACACTATCAAAGTGACGCACCTAGACGGTTCGTTTGAAACGCTTACTGCACAAACAATCGTTATTGCTACTGGCTCGCGCCCTTACCGTCCACCAGGTGTAGACTTTAAACACCCACGTATATACGACAGCGATACCATTTTAGGCCTTGAAGATGACCCTCATCGTGTGCTGATTTATGGTGCTGGTGTAATTGGTTGTGAATACGCCTCTATTTTTAAAGGCTTAGGCGCCAAGGTTGACCTAGTGAATACCCGTGACCGCCTACTTGCCTTTATGGATGCAGAAATTTCAGATGCTCTAAGCTATCACTTTTGGAATAGCGGTATTGTTATCCGTCATAATGAAGAGTTTGATCGCGTAGAAACTCGCGATGACTGTGTGGTAATGCACTTAAAATCAGGCAAGCGCGTAAAAGCTGACTGTATTTTATTTGCCAATGGTCGTACGGGTAACACAGACACATTAAACCTTGAAGCTGTTGGCCTAAAAGCGGATGGTCGTGGCCAGCTTAGAGTGAATGAAACATACCAAACAGAAGTCGACAACATTTATGCTGTGGGCGATGTAATAGGTTACCCAAGCCTTGCCAGTGCAGCATTTGACCAAGGCCGTATTGCAGCCGATGCGATTGCATGTGGTAACTGTGATGAAAAGCTGATCATTGATATCCCAGCAGGTATTTATACAATTCCTGAAATGAGTTCAGTGGGTAAAACAGAGCAAGAGTTAACAGCTGCAAAAGTCCCTTACGAGGTAGGCCGCGCTCAATTTAAGCATTTAGCACGTGCACAAATTGCAGGCACCGAGGTGGGTAGCTTAAAGATTTTATTCCATGTTGATACCAAAGAAGTACTGGGTGTGCACTGCTTCGGTGAGCGTGCCTCTGAAATCGTTCACATCGGTCAAGCGATTATGGAACAAAAGAACGGCGGTAATAACATTGATTACTTTGTAAATACCACGTTCAACTACCCGACTATGGCTGAAGCCTATCGCGTAGCTGCATTAAATGGCTTAAATCGTTTGTTTAAGTAACGAAATAAATTACAACAAAAAGCCCGCTTAATGCGGGCTTTTTTACGATTAGCTTTTGCTTATTTGTGGTATTTACCACTGAATTCATGAACGGCGTTGATAAATACACCTGCGTTTTCTGGGTCTACATCTGGTGTAATACCGTGACCTAGGTTGAATACATGGCCAGAGCCTGTACCAAAGTCTTCTAGGATAGTAGCAACTTCTTGGCGAATACGCTCAGGCGTGCCATGCAGCATTGCTGGGTCCATGTTGCCTTGCAGCGCGACTTTATCGCCAACACGACGTTTTGCATCACCGATGTTAATAGTCCAGTCTAGACCTACTGCATCACAGCCTGTTGCTGCAATGGCTTCAATCCACTGACCACCATTTTTAGTAAATAACGTCACTGGTACTTTACGGCCATCATGTTCGCGAATTAAGCCATCAACAATCTTGTGCATGTATTGTAATGAAAACTCATTGTAGTCACGTGGGCTTAATACACCGCCCCATGAGTCAAATACCATTAACGATTGCGCGCCCGCTTTAACTTGCGCGTTTAAATAGTCGATTACTGAGTCAGCTAATTTATCAAGTAATAGGTGCAGTGTTTGTGGCTCTGCAAAGGCCATTTTCTTGATTTTACCGAATGTTTTGCTGCTACCACCTTCAACCATGTAAGTGGCAAGTGTCCAAGGTGAACCAGAGAAACCAATTAGCGGTACTTCACCTTTTAATTCGCGACGAATCGTACTTACCGCATTCATCACATAACCAAGCTCATCAGTTGGATCGATATTTGGGATTTTTTTAACATCTGCTAATGAAGAAATCGGACGTTCAAATTTTGGACCTTCACCTGTTTCAAAGTAAAGACCTAAGCCCATAGCATCAGGAATAGTTAAAATATCACTGAATAGAATTGCAGCATCAAGCGGATAACGACGTAATGGCTGTAACGTTACTTCACAAGCAAGTTCAGCGTTTTTACATAAACTCATAAAGTCGCCTGCTTGGGCACGTGTAGCACGGTATTCAGGTAAATAGCGGCCAGCTTGGCGCATCATCCATACCGGTGTGACATCAACAGGTTGCTTTTGTAGTGCACGTAAATAACGATCGTTTTTTAATTCGCTCATGCGTATAGAATCCTAGAACTGAATGAAATTGAGCAGATTGTATCACCATATTGCGCGTCTCACTATGGATAGATAATCAAGGCTAGATATAGATCATGTTTTTTCAGCCAACCTAAGCCTAATGTGCGTTTTTTGAGCGAAAACAAAATAAATTTAAAACTTTCTATTAATAAATTTGCAACATACAAAAAAGCTTGGTATAACTTACCCCGCGTTAACAAAAACAATAATAAAAATCTTATAACAATAAGAACAACAATCTTCCCATAATAATAAGAACGCTTGTTTTAACAAGTCTAAGAAAAAGAATTAAACCACCAATTTTGGTGGTTTTTTCTTTTCTAAATCAGCAAATTACAACTCATCCGCTTAGATAAAAATTGCAAAATTAATACTAGTAGTTTTGAATCAATTCCCATACACTGCAATGAGAGCAAAAAAAAAGTCCACTCTAAAAACAAGGTCATTTTTTGGCCTATTCAATGCTGAAAAGTATGTCTTTAGAATGACTTTTACAATCTGTTGCAATTAGACACTAAGAATTTAGTTGATCTTTGTGTCATATTTCCTTTTTATATATACAAAGGAAAACCTACTCAGCGAGGAGATGAAATATGCTGACGCGTTTGGAAAAAGCTCAACAAAAATGGGGTGGTAGTCACTCTGTAATCGACAAATGGCTCACAGAACGTCAAGAGCTGCTTGTGTTGTTCTGCCGTATTGCAGGCTTTTCACCGTACGAAAAGAAAGATCATGCCCTTCCTGATCAGCTGCAAATTCAAAACTTTTGCCAAATTCTGATGGATTACCTTTCTGCTGGCCATTTCGAAATTTACGACGACATTGCCAAAGCGTGTGAAGAAAAAGGTCCTGAGAGCCAAAAGCTGGCTAATGCCTTATACCCGCGCATTTCTGAAACCACAGATGTAGCACTCGACTTTAACGACAAATACGCAGAAGTTGACAAAGATGACTTGCTTGATGAGTTTGATAAAGACCTATCAATCTTAGGCGAAGCACTTGAACTGCGCTTTGAGCTAGAAGATGAGTTAATCGACAACTTATATTCTAATCACACCAGCTAACAGCTTAGTTGCACAGCAGAGAAACACTCTCTGCTGAAGTGTTTTTGCCTTGCCAAAAAGAATCATCTATTCCATTTCGTAACAAATATTTGAAATATTTTCTTCAATGCGATACTCATACTATAAAACATGAGGCTCGCTATGAATAAACGGTCATTTTTAAAGTCACTTTCAATCCTTGCCGCTGGCGCAAGTTTAACATCAGCTCCTTTAATGGCTGCTCAGAATGCTAGTACCCAAACATTAATTAAGCCAAAAGCGCTGGAAAAAGGCGGCACAATTGGTGTGTGTAGCCCGTCAGCTGCCACTGCCGAACAGGCTGATATCATACTAGCAAAAGGCGTTATAGAGGCACTGGGATACAAGGCTAAGCTTGCACCAAACATTTTAGCAAGACGCGGACATTTAGCAGGCACTGATGCAATGCGAGCCGGCGACTTAAATAGTTTATTCAGCGACAAAGAGGTTGATGCCATTTTGTGTTTACGTGGCGGTTCAGGCGCTGCCCGTATTCTACCTTTGCTCGACTACGCAATGATCCGTAACAACCCAAAACCTCTAATGGGCTATTCAGATATTACCGCTCTTCATAACGCCTTACTGTCTCAAGCTGGGTTAATCAGCTTTCATGGTCCAAATGCATCGAGTGACTGGAACTCGTTTCATGTTGCACAATTTAAGAATATGTTCGAAGCTCGTAAGTTGATGCATTTCCAAAACTTACCAAAAGCCGATGATGAGCTTGTTAACACTCAGTACCTGACCCAAACGATTACACCAGGTAAGGCCTCTGGACGATTAATCGGCGGTAACTTAACGGTACTGACAGCCCTCGCAGGCTCGAATTATTTACCTGACTTTGATGGCGCAATTTTATTTTTAGAAGATATCGACGAAGCGCCATATCGAATTGACAGAATGATGAGCACACTAAAACTTATGGGCGCACTGGATAAGATTGCAGGCTTTGTATTTGGCGATTGTAATGACTGTAAGCCAGGCCGAGGTTATGGCTCGTTAACCCTTGACGATATTTTTGCAGATTATATAAAACCGCTGGGAATTCCTGCCTATCGTGGGGCTATGATTGGCCATATTAAACGCCAATTTATTCTGCCTGTTGGCACTGTGGTTGAGCTTGATGCAGATAGTGGCACATTAAAAATGAAAGAAACGGCATTTAGTTAATAAAATTTGCGCATAAAAAAAGGGCTAAAAAGCCCTTTTTTATTGAGTTAAATATTACTCAGCTGGTACAGCTTTGTCATCGCTTTGGATTTCAAGTAATTCTACTTCGAAAACAAGCGTTGAGTTTGCTGGGATCTTACCAAGATCACGCTCACCGTATGCAAGTTCAGATGGAATAGTGAACTTGTACTTAGAGCCAACTGGCATTAATTGTAAACCTTCAGTCCAACCTGGGATCACACGATTAAGTGGGAAAGTAGTTGGTTCGTTACGAGAGTAAGAGCTATCGAACTCAGTACCGTCTAATAAAGTGCCTTTGTAGTGTACTTTAACAACGTCAGTTGCTACTGGCTTTTCGCCTTCACCTTCAGTGATCACTTCGTACTGTAGGCCAGACTCAGTTACTGTAACGCCTTCTTTTTTCGCGTTTTCAGCTAGGTATTTTTCGCCTTCAGCTTTGCTCTTTTCAGATTCTACTTTCGCTTTTTCTTGTTGCTTAGTGCGAATGCTTTGATCAAGCGCCGTTAACACTTCACGAATTTTTTCGTCATCAAGTTTAGCGTTACCCGCTAGTGCGTCTTCAAAACCACGCTTAAGAAGTGCTTCGTCTAGTTCAACGCCTAGCGCTTTTTTATCAGCAAGGTCTTGGTTTAAGAAGTTACCAACAGATGCACCAATACCGTATGCTTGTTGTTGAGCTTCAGTCTCTAGTTTAACTTCAACTTGCTGTTCTTTTTTTGCTTCCTGATTACAAGCTGTAAGCGCTAAAACTGACGCTGCAATCAATGACAATTTAATCGTCTTTCTCATTTTATATCTCCGACACACTTTGCAGTTGTCAATTATTGTATTATTACTAGTTAAAGATTAACGACCTACATGGTAGGCTGCTTGTCTAATAACTAACGTCATGCCTATGCATGATCAGCGATTAGACTAACAACCTAGGCCTTCAACGAGACCTAGTCTAACCTCTCAATCACTAAGAGTTAAGGGGAAATACTCGTAATATGTCGATATTTCGTACTTTTTTGTATCTGCTCAGCCTTTGCTTAGTTGTAGCCTGCTCTGAGCAACATGAGCAATCAACTGCACGCTATGAGCATGCGGCTAAAGGTGCCTTCGCCAGTGCGCTGTCACACGATGGCAAATACAGCTTAATCTCATCAATACACCATGGGGTCGCACTGTGGGATAATCAACAACAGGTGCTAAAATACCAATGGTTTCAACAACAAAATCAAGATAGCTTGGTTCATACTGTTGCTATCTCTTACGACAATAGCCATGCAGTTACCGCTGAGAAGTCCACCTTTGCAGTGTGGGACATTGCCACGGGCAACAACACGGGTTATTACAAAATACACGCCTCAACAATTCGAGATATCGCGATAAGTAACCAAGGGCGCAGTGTATTATATGGCCGCGCCGACGGTGTAGTCGTTTACCTCGACTTAGAGAGTGGCAGGCGCATAGAGTTCCTTGGCCACCAAGAAAAAGTCAATGTTGTTGATCTATCGCCTAACGGTCACTACGCCATTAGCGGCTCAAATGATTATGTTGCTTACTTTTGGGATACTCGCACAGGGCAAGTGATCCACCGCTTTAATCACCCAAGTCGCGTTACTCAAGTCGCCCTTGATCCACAAGGTCGTTACGCATTTACCGCAGACAGTATGAAGCAAGCAAATGTATGGCAACTGACTACAGGTGATCTTGTTAGCAAACTGGCGTATATTGCGCGTCAGAAAATTTTTACCGCCGTCCGTTTTAACGATGAAGGCACTTTAATTGCCACCGGTTCACCCAATCGATTGGTTGATTTATGGCAGCTAGAGTCGGGTAAAAAATTACAAACGTGGCAAGTGATTCCTCGTGAAGGAAGCCGCCCGAAATCAGCCGTGGTGTTAGATGTTGCGTTTACTGATAACAACCAAGCGTTATTAACCGAAAGCTCCAGCGGATTCGCTGAAAGTTTTAATCTAAGAGAATCAAATGAATACAATTGAAGATCGTCTAATGGAACTTGAAGCGAAAGTCGCTTTTCAAGATGAAACAATTGAAATATTAAACGATGAGCTTAAAGCGCACCAACAGCAGCTGGCTAAAATGAAACGCCAGACAGAGTTACTTGCAGAAAAGATTAAAGAAGCGCAGCAGCCATCTTTAATGTCACAAATGCAAGAGCCGCCACCGCCGCACTATTAATTAGGTAGTGATAGAGCCGGGAATTAATCGCCCGGCTTAAATACACCAATCACTTGCTCAAATTGGCGTGTTGAGGCTTGCACTGCCTGCTCTGGTTGCGTCATTTTGTGGCCACACTGTACGCACTCCACTTTTTCCACATCATGTTCTTTATAAAGCATCATGGTATCCATGGCCTTACACTCAGGGCATGATGCGCCAGCAATAAAGCGTTTCTTTTGTTTCATAGATGATCTCCCGTGGCATGTAGGCGGCTATTTTAGCCTAATAATTCTCTGTTTGATACGATTGCGAAGGCTAATGTGATCCGTGTTATGATAGCGGCAATTTAATCAGTGCTGTGCAAGTAAACATTCATGATCCAAATTTCAGACATCGAACTTCTACGTGGTGGTAACGCCTTACTAAAAGGGGCCTCTGCAACCTTATTCCCAGAGCATAAAGTCGGCCTTGTTGGCGCTAATGGCTGTGGTAAATCAACGCTGTTCGCGCTATTAAAGTCTGAATTGCAACTCGATGCCGGTGAATGCCAAATTCCTAAAGACTGGTCAATTGCCTCTGTGAAGCAAGAAACACCCGCGCTCGAAATCAGCGCTCTAGATTATGTATTACAAGGTCACCCTGAATATTACGCGCTAAGAATTGCACTACGCGAAGCTGAGCAAAATAACGACGGCGATGCGCAGGCAAAAGCACATATTGGCCTAGAACATATTCAAGGCTATAGCATTGAGGCAAAAGCAGGAGAGCTATTACACGGTTTGGGTTTTAGTAATGAGCAAATAGACAACCCAGTGAGCGCCTTTTCTGGTGGCTGGCGTATGCGCTTAAACTTAGCACAAGCACTTATTCGTGATGCCGATTTATTACTGCTGGATGAGCCAACCAACCACTTAGATCTCGATGCGGTTTACTGGTTAGAACGCTTTTTACGTGCCTACACAGGCACTCTAGTGCTTATTTCCCATGACCGAGAATTCTTAGATGCCGTTGTTGACCAAATTTGGCACATAGACGCACAAAAAATAAATGTTTATAAAGGCAATTACTCGCAATTCGAACGCCAAAAAGCAGAGCGCTTATTACAACAACAAGCGATGTTCGAAAAGCAACAAGAACAAATTGCTCACCTAGAAAAATTCATTACGCGCTTCAAAGCAAAAGCCAGTAAGGCTAAGCAAGCACAAAGCCGCGTAAAAGCCCTAGAGCGTATGGAAAAGCTGGCTCCAGCCCATGTTGACTCACCCTTTGATTTTGAATTTGCTGAGCCAACAGCACTGCCAAACCCATTAATGACTCTCGACCAAGCCAAAGCAGGCTATGGCGACACCACCATTTTGCATAGCATCAAGCTAAACCTAGTGCCGGGTAGCCGTATTGCGCTGCTTGGCCGAAATGGTGCGGGTAAATCAACACTGATTAAATTATTAGCTGGCGATTTACAGCCTCAAGCAGGTGAAGTATTTCAGCATCAGGGCTTAAATATTGGTTACTTTGCGCAGCATCAACTCGAGTCACTCGATTTAAAAGCCAGTGCAGTGACCCATTTACAACGTTTAAATCCGCAAGCTCCAGAGCAATCATTGCGTGACTTTTTAGGTGGCTTTGCATTCTTTGGCGATAAAGCACTTGAGCCAGTTGCGCCATTTTCTGGCGGTGAAAAAGCCCGTTTAGTACTAGCAATGCTGGTGTACCAAAAGCCAAACCTACTGTTACTGGATGAGCCAACCAACCACCTCGATTTAGAAATGCGCCATGCTTTAGTTATGGCGCTGCAAGGCTTTGAAGGCGCTATGGTTACCGTATCGCACGACCGTCATATGCTTAAAAATACCGCTGATGAGTATTACCTTGTTGATAATGGCGAAGTAACACAATTTGGTTATGACCTTGATGCCTATTACCAATGGCTACTCAATGCCAATAAAGAAGCTGCTAAAAGCCCTGAAGACGATGCGCCTAAAGCCCATTCAAGCGTTAACCGCAAAGAGCAAAAGCGCTTAGAAGCTGAGTTCAGAAAGTCAGTGCAGCCGTTGAAAAAGCAAATCGAAAAGCTTGAAAAGCAACTTGATAAGTATTCGACAGAGCTTGGAGAAATCGAAAACGCTCTTGCCGACAATGACTTATACAGTGATGAAAATAAAGCCAAACTGACAGAGCTACTCGGTAAACAAGCAAACCTAACACCCAAGCTTAATGACGTTGAAGAAGAGCTACTCATGGCACTTGAAGAGCTTGAAGAAAAAGAGCAGGCCTTTGCCGATGAAACCGCTTAACAGCGAACAGTTTTGGCAGTTTGCATGCAAGCTTTACAGCAAAGACGGCATGCAAACCAAGCTACTAGGCTATCAGGACCAGCAAGGCAAAAATGTGAACCTTTGCCTGCTGCTTTATTATCTTGATTCTTTAGAGCTGGCTGTAACACCCTCTCAACTGAGTGAGCTTGAGTCGTGCATTGCCGAATTTGACCAGCAAGCTTTACAACCCCTAAGAGCCACACGCGCCTACCTGAAAACTATTCAAAACGAGATTTCAGACTACCCTACCATCC
Organism: Pseudoalteromonas sp. CO109Y; assembly: GCF_004208935.1. Lineage (NCBI taxonomy): Bacteria > Pseudomonadati > Pseudomonadota > Gammaproteobacteria > Alteromonadales > Pseudoalteromonadaceae > Pseudoalteromonas > Pseudoalteromonas sp. CO109Y. The sequence continues at coordinate 189,416 of NZ_SGPD01000038.1, read as the reverse complement.
GCAAAGAGCTACTTAGCGCAGAACTAAAGCTAGAAAAACAACAGCAACAATTACTGATAAACACAGCGAATACGATGGTATTCACTCAGTACACAAATGCTGAAAATATAAGGCTTTATGTCGGTACTGAGTTAGCGAGTTAGCGAGTTAGCGAGTTAGCGAGGGTAAAGATTCTAGGTTTTAGGTTCTAGGTCAAGCATAACCTTGGGAGTGATTTATGATGGTTTGGGTTTACCAAAGAAAGGGTTTACATGGATTGCGTTGGGTTTCGCTTCGCTCAAACCAACCTACCCGAAGAATGAATAGGGCGAATGCTGAGTAAGACACTGCACTCAACAACTCCACCGCTCAACTGACGTCTGACGGCTGAAAGCTGATAGCTCCGCTTACGTTGGGTTTCGCTCCGCTCAAACCAACCTACTCCCTCCCATATCTATCATCAAATCGCTCGATGTCGCTTTCATCAAGTATTGCACCGGTTTGTACTTCAATAACGATCAGTGGCGTGTTTTGTTGATTAGCGAGGCTATGTAATTGTTTAGCCGCAATATAACAAGATTGATCGGCTGTTAGCTCAAACTCGTCATCACCTACTCGCACACTTGCCACTCCAGATACGACAACCCAATGCTCTGCACGGTGCTGATGGCGTTGAGTTGAGAGTTTTGCACCGCTGTTGACGATTATTTTCTTTACCTTAAAGCCAGTACTTTCAATTAAAGTTCGATAGTTGCCCCAAGGTCTGAATACCGCTTGATGGTGGGTTAGTTTATCGTTATCGACAACAGCAAGCTGTTTAAGTAAATCAGGGAGCTTATCGAGCGCACTTTTGTCTGCCACTAAGGTGGCATCATGAGTATGTATAATTGCTTTATTACTCACGCCGAGCGCCGCAATAGTATGGTCGGCTTCGCTGATAAGTAGATTATTCTCGCTATCTAAGCTCACCCCTTGCGAAGCTAAATAATTGCCATGCTGGTCTTTTTCTACGATTTTCGACAATGCTGAAAAGCTGCCAACATCGCTCCAATTCAAATCAACAGGAATAACAGCAACGTTAGCGCTACGCTCCAAAATAGCATAATCAATAGAATCACTTGGGCATGCTGTAAGCTCAGCCGCAACAGGCCGTTGAAAACCTAAATCTGCGGTGAAGCTAGCCGCCTTTGCGATACTGTCAGCAATCTTTGGCGCAAAACGATTAAGCTCACTCAAGTACACATCCGGTAAAAATAAGAACATGCCGCTATTCCAGCCATACTCACCACTGGTAAGGTATTTTTCGGCTAATTGCAGGGCCGGTTTTTCTTTGAACTCAGCCACCTTAAAACAACCTTCATGAGCTAATGGCTCACCTTGGCGAATATAACCATAACCGGTATGTGGTTCAGTGGGAGTAATAGCAAAGGTTACTAATTGTTTTTGCTGACAAAGCGCTATCGCATTATCTAAGCAGGCAATAAGCTTATCAAAATCACTGATATGGTGATCAGCAGGCATGACTAGTAAGGGATCTTTTAGGCCATTTTGCAATGCAAATTCAGCTGCTAAGGCAATCGCTGGCGCGGTATTTTTACCTTCAGGCTCAAGCAATAAAGTATAGTTATCTGTGATTTCTGCAATTTGCGTTTTAGCAATAAAACGATGCTCTTCATTACACACTAAAATTGGCGCATTAAATCGTGAGTCAGCTACTCGTAAAAGCGTGCTCTGTAAGAGTGATTTTTCGCTAAGTAAAGATAAAAACTGCTTAGGCATCGCTTTACGCGACAAAGGCCATAAACGAGAACCTATGCCACCAGCGAGAATAACGGGGGTGATTTTGCGACTCATGATTGCTTATAGTAAATAATCCAACCATGAGTTTAACAAATTTTTGAGTATGCGGCTTCGAGCAATTACAGTAACTGAAATTGATCAGCATCTAAGTGAGCAGGAAACGCTCTTCGAAAGTCATCAAGCGGTGACTTTTCTAAGCGCTGAATAATGATACCCGATTGATCATCTTCAAGCTTAGCCAAGGTGTCGCCTTTAAAATCATAAACGGCAGTACCACCACTGTGGGCAACATTATTACCATCAGCACCAATGCGATTCACACCCACGACATAACAGAGGTTTTCCATTGCGCGTGCTTTTAGAAGAGTATCCCACACATGGCGACGTGCCGCCGGCCAATTAGCTACGTTGATCATCACATCGTAGTCGTTGCAATTACGCTGAAATACAGGAAAGCGTAAGTCGTAACACACTTGCGGCAAAATGCGAAAATCATTGATTGCGAATATCTCGCGCTGCTCGCCTGCTGCGACGAAATTGCCTTCGTTACCTAAACAGAATAAATGGCGTTTGTCGTAATATTTCACTTCGCCATTTGGCCAAACCCAATAAAAGCGATTAGCCTTTTTGTCGCCTTTTGCAACTAAAACAGAGCCTGCAACCACAGCATTTTTTTGCTTAGCTGTAGCTTTTAACCAACTAAGTACCTCGCCTTGTTCTGGTTCGCTGCAATCTAGATTAATCGCAAAACCCGTGGCAAATGTTTCTGGCAAGACAATTAAATCAACTTGCTCGTTAAAACTGTTAAGCTGCTCTGTAAAGTGCGCAAGGTTGGCGCTTTTATCAAGCCAATGCAGTGATGACTGCACTAAAGCTAAGGTTAAAGTTGGCATAAAATCTCCGCGGCACGTTTTAATGTGTCATCATTTTTAGCAAAACATAAACGAATCACTTTGTCGCTGCTTGCGCTGTTATAAAACACACTGAGTGGTACAGCTGCAACACCCGCTTGCTCAACCAGCCATTGGCAAAACTCAACATCATCAAGATCAGACACATCACTATAATCGAGTAGCAAAAAGTAGGTGCCTTCACTTGGTAATATTTTAAAACGGCTTTGCGCTAGTGATTCGCTGAGCAAGTCGCGTTTTTGTTGATAAAAACCACTAAGTTCATCAACATGTTCTGGCTCTAACTCGAGCATATCGGCTAGTGCATGCTGGGCAGGCGTAAAGCTTGAAAAAGTCACATATTGGTGAATTTTACGAAACTCCCCCATTAATTGGGCAGGTGCAACACAATAACCCATCTTCCAGCCGGTGCTATGAAAAGTTTTGCCAAAGCTTGAGATCACAAAACTGCGTGCAAATAACTCAGGGTCGGTCAGCGCACTTAAATGCAAAGCGCCGTCAAAGGTAATGTGCTCATACACTTCATCGCTAATTACATATAAATCATGCTTAGTAACAAGCGCTTTAAGGGCATTAATATCTTCTGTTTTAAAGATTTTACCGCTTGGGTTATGTGGCGTGTTGATGATGATGACACGTGTTTTGTCTGTTATAACATCAGCTACAGCTTGCCAATCGATTTTGTAGTCTGGCGCATGCAAAGCAACATGAACTGAGCGACCGCCAGCAAGCTCAATTGCCGGTTGATACGAGTCATACGCGGGGTCAAATACCACAACTTCATCACCCTCTTTAACAAGCGCTTGAATTGCTACGAATAATGCCTCTGTTGCCCCTGAAGTGACGGTAACTTGTTGCTCGTAATTTATGTTGTTATGGTATTTTCTAGCAATCAAAGCCGCTATTTGCTGTTGTAGCTTTGCAACCCCACTTGAAGGCGCATATTGGTTTACCCCCTCAAGTACATAATGATTGAGCTGTTTTTTTAGTAATTCTGGTGCATCAAATTCAGGAAAACCCTGAGATAAATTAAGCGCTTGGTGCTTATTTGCTAGAGCGGTCATTTGACTAAAAATACTGGTGCCTAAATTCGGCAATTTACTTTCAAACACAGAGGTTCCTTAAAGATGGTTTTGCGCCCGAAGCGATGCTATCATTGCTTAAAACAGATGTATAGCCGTCTAAATAACTTTTAGAATGTCGAGGAATATATGCATAACAATACCGCTATTTCAGAACTAATTGAAGCTGGTAAATGGGTAAGCCAACGTGGCTGGGTCCCTGCTACTGGTGGTAACTTTTCAGCCCGCACTGCAAGCGGTTATGTCGTCACAGCAAGTGGTTTCGATAAAGGTCAACTCGGCACTCATGCATTTATTGAATTTGATCATGAAGGCAATCGTACTAAAGGCTCTGGCAATCCATCAGCTGAAACTGAGCTACATTTGAATATGTATAAGCTGATCCCATCAGCTAAATTTGTTTTGCATACCCATTCTGTTGCAGCAACTGTGTTATCGCGTGTGATCAAAGGCCACGCTATCAATTTGCATGGCTACGAAATGCAAAAGTCTTTAAGCGGTGTCAAATCGCACTTAGATACCTTAACTATTCCTATTTTTGATAATGACCAAGACATTGACCGTTTAAGCTTACTAGTCAGTGATCATCACCTTCACACCCCTATTGAGCATGCTGTATTAATTCGTGGCCATGGTTTATATGTCGTTGGTCGAGATATCAAAGAAGTACTTCGCCATTTAGAAGGCTTAGAGTTCCTATTTAGCTGTGAGCTTGAGCGCCTAAAACTAGAAGGTATTCAAGCTGGAGTTCAGCCATGATCAAAGCGATTTTAACCGATATTGAAGGCACAATTACCCGCATTTCTTTTGTTAAAGACGTATTATTTCCTTACGCGGCAGGGCAATTACCTGAGTTTGTAAAGTCACATCAAACAGACCCGGAAGTTGCAGCCCAAATTGAGGCCGTTAAAGCACATATTGAACAACCCGAAGCCGATATCGACACGGTCATTAAACATTTAATTCATTGGATTGAAACAGATCAAAAAATTACCCCACTCAAGCAGTTGCAAGGCTTAATTTGGCAAACGGGCTACGAGAGTGGTGATTTTACTGGCCACCTTTACCCAGATGCTTATGACTTTTTACAAGCCCAAAAACAAGCTGGTAAAAGTCTATATGTCTACTCATCAGGCTCAGTAAAAGCCCAACACCTGATTTTTGAGTTTTCTGATTACGGTGATGTTAGACCTTTATTTAGTGATTACTTCGACACTAAAGTCGGTGCAAAACAACAGCAAAGCTCTTATGAGAATATTATCGCCGAGCTGCCATTTGACGCTGCCGAAGTATTGTTTTTAAGCGATGTGGTGGCAGAGCTTGATGCTGCTAAAGCTGCTGGTCTTGGCACTTTACACCTTGTTCGCGATGGCCAAGCAGTAAGCGATGCTCACCCATATATCAACGACTTTTCGGAATTTAGTGCGGAGCTTTTAGCATGAGCCAATTAACTATTTATAACGATAATAACGCAAACAACATACTGTTTCACAGTGAAGACTTAAGCGCGATTGCGAGTGAGCTGAATGCGGTTGGCGTTCGCTTTGAGCAGTGGCAAGCAACGGCACAAATTGACCAAGAGACCAGTCATGACGCTATTTTAACTGCTTATGCTAAAGATATAGAGCGCTTAAAAGCTGAAGGGGGCTATCAAACAGTGGATGTTATTTCGCTTGCTAAGGGTAATCCCAATGCCAGCGAACTACGCGGTAAGTTCTTGTTTGAACATACACATAGCGAAGATGAAGTTCGTTTTTTTGTGAAAGGCCAAGGTTTATTCTGCTTACACTTAGGCGACAAAGTGTATCAAGTGCTTTGCCAACAAGGCGACCTAATTTCAGTACCAGAACTCACACCACATTGGTTTGATATGGGCAGCGACCCTGAATTCACAGCAATTCGCTTATTCAATAATACCGAAGGTTGGGTCGCTAAAAGTACTGAGTCAACTATTGCTACCAACTTCCCACTGCTGGACTAACATGGAAAAGCTATTCTCGTACGGTACCTTACAGTACCCGCAGGTTCAGCTTGATACCTTCGGGCGTTTGCTCGAAGGTCAACCTGCTACGCTAACTGGGTATGTCATTGGTGAAGTCGAGATCACCGACGAAGCCGTACTTAAAAGTAGTGGTCAACGTTTTCACCCGGCTTTAATCAAAACAAGTAAACCAAGTGATATTGTTAATGGCACTATTTATTTAATCACCGAACAAGAGCTTGCTCAGGCAGATGCTTACGAAGTAGATGATTATCAGCGAATTGCAGAAACATTCCAATGTAACAACCAAGCTTGGCTATATGTTGCAAAAAACAGCCTTTAATTTACAAATATAAAACAAAAAGACCCAAATTAAGAACAAAAGCTGCTATTATCCTCCCCATTAATAAGTACTAATTATTTGCTAAAGGACTAAACATGGGGTCGGCATTTTCACCCTTACGCGATACCGTTATTTATGTGGGTGAGTGGCAACTTAACACTCAGCAGCAAACCATCAGCGATGGCACTCATAAGCGTGAACTAGAACCTTTATTATTTAAATTACTGTGTTTCTTTATTGAGCATAATGATCGCATTATCACTCGCCAAGAGCTGGTTGAGAATATTTGGCAACAAAGCTTTGTTGATGACAATGCCATTAACCGTGCCATCTCTGAACTAAGAAAAACTCTTAAATCAGAAAAACAGCCCGGGCAAACCATTAAAACCCATTATCGCAAAGGTTATAGTCTATTTATTGAAGTTAAGCCTCTTGATCACACTGTGAGTACTGAGCCGCTAAAAACAGAAAATGTAATAACAGTAGATAAAGACGCTGATACTCAAGTTAAACCTACGGCCATTAATGAACAAAAAGCGCATTCTTCACGCTGGCCATGGCCTTTTGCAGCGTTAGTGCTTGGTTTATTGATTACTGCTATTTGGTTATTTTCACAACAGCCTAAAGCAAATGATGAAGTACAAAACGAAGCGCCATTTTTAGACCTGCAAGCTGAAACCATTTCATGGCATAAAGGCTCTCACTATCGTTTAATGCTAAGCCATGACAAAACTAAGCTTGCTTATATTCTAGAAAATGATGGTCAAAGTCTTTTTGTCGTCGACCTAACCACTAAAAAAGAATACGTGATTGCCTCTGGCAATATCTTTTTACAGGGTTGGTCTGAGGATGGAGAGCGATTATTTTACGGCTCTTGTGAAAACAAAGACTACAGCGATTGCATCACTTGGCAAGCAAGCAACCTGTTATCAAGTGAAGCGTTAATAAAGCCACGTATCAACCAATCTTTACTTAATTCTCAGCCAAGTCAGTACATTGAAGTGGGTGATGTCGCAATTTCGAGGCGTAATAATTACCGTGGCTTAACACATTTATATGCTTTATATGCACAAGATTTAAAAACCGGTGAAGAAATTCGCATCAGCACACCCAATATCACTGGCACTGGGGACTTTATTTTAACAACTATAAAAAACCCGAGCCGCATCATCTTTGAGCGCCATAATGTTGGCCAAGTAGAGATATACATGGCGAATTTAGATGGCAGCTCGCTAAAGCTTTTAACTACCAACGATTACCGTGCATGGGTAGCCACATATGATGAGCAGACCAACTCACTAATTTGGTATAGCCGCGGCACATCAACTATTGAATCATTCTCTTTTGATAGTATGAGTCGACAACCCGCTATAACAGCGCCAGTAAAACGAGCAAATTATGCTTACCCTTTAAGCAAAGAAAGTGTGTTGATCAGTACTGACCTTCACGATAAAGATGCCGCAGTCTTTGACCTTAATTCAAAAACAATGAGCTACATCGCCACAGCGAATAAGCATGAAGACGACTTAGTCGCATTAGCCAATAATGATGTGTACTTCTCTGACTTTGAGTTTTCAGAACGACAACACTGGCTCAGAAAAGCAAACCAATACATCAATATCACTGGCAAAATTGGTGAAGATAGTTCAGTAATTGCAGCAAATAGTGACAGTAGCCGACTTGTTAGCTTTAATAAAGCCGATCAGCAATTAACATTATTAAATGCTGCTGATTTCTCAGAAATTAAGCACTGGACACTTCCTGGTAGTACCAAGCTGGCAGCTATAAGGGGTAACAAGGTTGCCGTGCTATATACCGATCTTAGCAATCAGCTAAATCAAATAATGATTCTTCACACAAACAGCGATGAAGTGATTAAAAGCACTATAGATACACCCCTAGCTATTGCATGGTATGACGATACACAGCTGATTGTGCATTCTAAATACGATAAATACCTGCTTTTAGACAGCGATAACAACACCTATAGTGAGCTGACTACACCAGACAAACTAACTGAGTTAAAGCCTTCTATTGTGTCGATGGCAAGTAACCTACATAGTTTGTATATCGCCACTGATACTGAAGTTTTCAGCATTAATTTAGCCACAATGCAGGGCGTTGAGTCAGTACTTCAAATGAAGCCTTCTCACTATATATCGCGCCTTAATGCTAAAAACGACAAGCTGGCAGTGACCTTCTTAACTGCCAACAATCAAAATAGCATTGAGCTCTACACTAAAAAAAGCGCAGAGTAATTTACGACTTTAACTGTTTTAGAATACCTTGCTCGATATCGGACTGGTTATAAACTCCGCTATCGAGCACCCAGCCTGTGACTAGGCTCGCCGGTGTAACATCAAATGCTGGGTTATAAACCTTCGCGTTAGTCGGTGCCCACATTGCTTCACCAAAACTACCACTAACACCGCGCACTTCATTAGGGCTGCGTTGCTCAATTTCGATATCTGCACCACACACCGTTTGTGTATCAAGTGTAGTAAGTGGCGCAACGACATAAAATGGAATGTTATGAAAACGCGCTAACACTGCAAGGTTATATGTGCCGACTTTATTGGCAAAATCACCGTTTGCAGCAATACGGTCTGCCCCTACAAAGATTTTATCTACTTTGCCCGCAGCCATTAAACTCGCCGCCATGTTATCGCAAATCAAGGTATAAGGAATTTGCCAGCGCTCAAGCTCAAAAGCCGTTAAGCGGCCGCCTTGCAGTAACGGCCTTGTTTCATCAACCCAAACATGAATGTCACCATGGCGTTGCTGAGCTCTATAAATAACCCCTAATGCAGTGCCGACACCCGCAGTCGCTAACGCACCAGTATTACAGTGGGTTAAAATGTTATCTCCCTTATTTACCAAAGCCGCACCACGTTCTGCCATACTATCGCAAAGGGCAATATCTTCTTTAAATAACTGCTCAGCAGTAGAGACAACAGCTGCAACATAATCAGTCTCTGTTAGCGCTACGCGTAACTTGGCCATGCAGTGCATAAGGTTTACCGCTGTTGGGCGTGTTGCTTCAAGCTCATCTATAGCAACCGCTAGTGCTGATTGACTCATGCCTTGCTCAGCTAGGTGTGCAACCAATAAGCTAGCACCTAAGCCGATTAAAGGCGCTCCCCGGATTCTCAAAGTCAAAATCAAATCTTTCATCATTTCAACATCGTTACATACATGCCAATGCTGTTGATGTGGCAACAAATACTGATCAAGCACGGTTAGCGTACCTTGCTGATATTTAATACTGCTGGCGATGAGATCTTGCATACTGAATCCGAATAACTAATGAATAACTAATTTAAGTGAATAGTTATTTTACATCAGTTTTGATAACTAACAAGCTAGATGTATGGACATCTAAACGGTTACAGGTATAGAATGCTCAAAGTTAATTGTATTACGAGATAGAGCCATGGCTAAATACACTGCCTTTAATGCAGAGCATGCTGTTGATTACATTAAAGAACTTGTTAAAAGTGAATTAATTTCAGTCTTCCCTGCTGATGCAACACTGACTGCATACGAGTTTGGAGACGGAAACTTAAACTTAGTTTTTCGGGTTGCTGATCAGCACAACAACAGTGTAATTCTAAAGCAAGCACTCCCTTATGCCCGCTGCGTAGGTGAGTCATGGCCATTATCGTTAGACCGCGCCAGAATCGAAGCCGAAGTATTGATTAATCATGGTAAGTTATGCCCAGAGCATACCGTGGCGATATTGCATCACAATGTAGAGCTGGCATTAACCGTGTTAGAAGATTTAGGTGAGTTACAAATTTTACGTGGCGCACAAATCAATGCAGAGCAATTTCCATTATTGGCCAGCCATGTTGCGCTCTACTTAAGCCGTACAGGCTTTTATAACTCAGACTTTTACTTATCTGCTGAAGATAAAAAAGCCAAAGTCAGCCAATTTATTAATCCTGATTTATGTAAGATCACAGAAGACTTATTCTTTACTGATCCGTACATTGAGCATGAGCGCAATAATTTCCCAACTGAGCTTAGTGAGCACGTCGAAAGTATTCGAAATAATGATGGTTTAAAACTGGCCGCAGCGAAATTAAAAGCTAAATTTTTATCTTGCCCGCAAACTTTATTGCATGGCGATATGCACAGTGGCAGCATTTTTGTTGATAGCAAAACCACTAAAATGATCGACCCAGAGTTTGGTTTTTTTGGCCCTGTTGGCTTTGATATCGGCTCATTTATGGGTAACTTGCTACTAAATTACTGTGCCCAAAACGCCCGTATTACAGAGCAAGCAAAACGCCGTCAGTATCAAACCCATTTATTAACCTGCTTACAAGACTGCTATAGCCAATTTGAGCAACACTGGCTAAACCTAGCAAGCAGCGAAGCAACTGATATTAGCTTTGCAAACCGCGCCTTTAGCGAAGATTACTTACGACACGTATTGCGTGATGCGATTGGCTACTGTGGCGCTGAACTTATTCGCCGTACTATTGGTTTAGCCCATGTTGCAGATATAGACGGTATTGAAGATGCACAAGCTCGTTTAGCAGTACAACAGCAAACGCTCGTACTTGGCGAGCAACTGATGCTCAATGCCACAAGCTGTAACAATAAAGACGAGTTCTTTTCTTTATTAATCAGTTTATTAAACTGATAGTCAAAAAGTAAAAAGGCGCTTAATGCGCCTTTTAATTATTCAACAAGATTATTTATTGTAGTGCTCATACATTTTATCGAGCGGCTCTGATAAACCATTTTCTTGTACCACTCGCACATGCTGGCGAGCTAACTCGCGGGCACTTGATACACCACATGAATGAGCAATCAGCCCTGCACCATAATGAATAAACTTATTATAATTAGCGACACGTTGTGCCTTATCGGTCACATCGAGGCCTCGCTGTAAGCGTTCATTATGAGTCGTAATACCGGTCGGGCAGGTATCTTTATTACATTGTAGAGCCTGAATACAACCAAGCGAAAACATATGACCACGCGCCGAAACAATAAAATCAGCCCCTAGCGCCAATGCCCAAGCCACTTTTGACGGTACGATTAGCTTACCCGATGCAATCACTTTCACTCGCTCTCTGAGACCATGTTTTTTTAGCAGATCAACAACCAAAGGCAGGCTCTCTCGTAGCGGTAAACCAACTGAATCCATCAAGGGTTGAGGGGCTGCGCCCGTACCGCCGTCGGCACTATCAATAGTGATAAAGTCAGGGGCAGATTCAATACCACGATTATTAATTTCGCTGAACAAGGTTTCGAGCCAAGTGTATTCACCAATCACCGCTTTAAAACCGGTTGGCTTACCTGTGGTACTGCGTACCGCTTCAATCATATCGAGTAAATCTGCTGGGCATTTAATTTCTGGATGACCATTTGGACTAATCGAGTCATGCCCTTCGGGAATACCCCGAATTTTTGCAATTTCAGCGGTCACTTTGCGCCCTGGTAACATACCCCCTTTACCGGGTTTAGCACCTTGACTCATTTTAATTTCGAACATTTTAACTTGTTCGTGATCAGCAATCGCTTTGAGTTTTTCGGTGCTTAATTTACCGTGCTCATCTCGAACACCATATTTTGCCGTGCCAATCTGAAACACAATATCTGCACCACCTTCAAGGTGGTAAGGGCTGAGCCCTCCTTCGCCTGTATTCATCCAACAGCCCGCTAACTTTGCACCTCGCGATAGTGCGCGCACCGCTGGCTTAGATAAGGCACCAAAGCTCATGCCAGAAATATTAAATAACGAGTTTGTTGTATAAGGAGCTTGGCAATAAGGCCCTAACGTGACTTCGCTCGGGTCGAGTGCATCTTCATCTAAAGTTGGGAACGCACAGTTCATAAACATCACCGTTCCCGTTGCTTCAAGACTTTGGGTTGAACCAAAGGCCGTAGTGCGGTCAACATTTTTCGCAGCGCGGTAAACCCAGCTTCGCTCAGCACGATTAAATGGTAGCTCTTCCCTATCCATGGCAAAAAAGTATTGTCGGAAGAATTCACCTTGGCGTTCAAAAAAATAACGAAAGCGGCCGATCACCGGGTAATTACGGCGAATCGCCTGCTTAGATTGCGTCACATCACTAATGTAAAAGCACACAATCACCAGCAAGCCTATGCCTAGTGCAAAAATAAACAAGCTGGCAAAAACATCGATACTAAAAATTATAAAATCACTCATCCAAGGCCCCTTTGTGAAATGACATCCTTCAAAGCATATAAGGTGTTTATATTACGTGCAATAAACAAAAAAGGCGTGATGTAAGTCACGCCTTTTCGTTTCTTTTATGCCGCTATGCTGCTCGTTTGGCTAATTCAGCTTTAATATAAAGTTGAATTTGCTCTTCGAGCACTGACATTGGCACTGAGCCATGACGTAATATTTGATGGTGGAATTCGCGAATATCGAAATCTTGACCAAGTGCTTGCTCAGCTTCGTGGCGTAAACGTTTAATTGTTAGCTCACCTATTTTGTATGACAACGCTTGTGCAGGCCATGAAATATAACGGTCGGTTTCGGTCTTCACGTTATGTAATGATAGCGCGGTATTTTCGCTCATAAACTTCATTGCGCGTTCGCGGCTCCAGCCATACATATGCATACCTGTATCAACCACTAAACGTGCTGCACGCCACATTTCATAGGTTAAACGACCAAAATCACTGTATGGGTCTTGATAAAAGCCCGCTTCGATACCTAAAAACTCCGAATATAAGCCCCAACCTTCACCAAATGCCGACAAATATGCATTACGGCGATAGCTTGGTAATGACTCAAGTTCAGCATTTAGCGAGATTTGTAAATGATGCCCTGGTACAGCTTCGTGTAAAGTTAATGCTTCAAGAACATACAACGGGCGCTTATCTAACGCATAGGTATTAACCCAGTAATAACCCGCTTGATCATCACGGCGAGAACCTGAGTAACGGCCGGTTGTATATTTAGGGGCAATACTCTCTGGCACTGGCGCAACACCGTACGGCATTCTTGGCAAGGTGTGGAATAACTTAGGTAACTGCGCATCCATTTTCTTGGCGATGTAAGACGCTTCTTTTAGCAAATCTTTTGGTGTTTTTGCGTAAAATTGCGGATCAGTACGTAAAAAGTGCACAAAATCAGCAAACGAGCCTTCAAAGCCTACTTTCTCAATAATTTTTTCCATTTCTGCACGAATACGCGCAACTTCTTGTAAACCCAGTTCATGGATTTCTTTTGGCGTCATATCTGTGGTGGTGTAGTACTTAGCGCGATTTTCGTAAAACGCTTTGCCATTCGGCGTACTTGAAATACCAATATCTGTACGTGCACCCGGTTGATACTCATTGTTAAAGAAGGTTAAGTAACCTTGATATGCCGGAATAACTTGTTCTGTGATAATGGTTTGCGCTTGCTTTTGTAGCGCTGCAAACTCGCTATCACTTACACCTGCCGTGTTATTTAAAAATGGTTTGTAAAATTCAGACTGTGTCGCATCATCAACAATATAAGCCGTGATTGAGTCTTGATAGCCTTCTAAAACAGCCTTTGGTTGAGTTAAACCTACTTCAAGACCTTTACGCATCCAGCCGATATTTTGCGAAAAGTAGCGAGGAATTTGCTGTAATTTAGCAAGATATAGCTGGTAATCTTGTGGTTTTGTGTAATCTGAGCTTGATATCATAAATGATAGACTAGAGTGGAAACCATACTCAGATGTCAGCGGCATATAGTGCGCATTAAACACATATTCATCGACACTATTTTGCACTTGGCCACGCAAAATAGTCAGGTTAATGCGGTTTTCTTCCGATAACTTATCACGGTCGATAGCGTCTAGCTCGGCAAGTAGCTCAGTATTCTTCTTGTATTTTTGTTCTAAAAATTCAGCCGATAGATTTTCTAATAAATAACCATCAACGCCATTTTCTTTACCATATGGGCTGATGCTTTGGCGGTAATTAACAATATTTTCGGCTACTTGAGTAAATTGCTGATCAGCATCAATATTTGTTACCTGACAAGCGCTTAAAGTACAAGCTAAAGCAACCGCAATAACAGAACGGTTTAAAGTTCGCGACAGTGTTTGTTTCATAGCATTCTTTTTAGTTTTAATCAGTATCGCTAAAGTAGCGCAGCACTGGCTAAAACCCAAGCAAATGCGACCAAGCTCAGGTTAAATACGCTCAAATTAACAGCGTTGTGTAAATAAGAATGAGCAAGGTTTAAGCAATTTTTAATTACACTTGTTAAAGTTGTTGAGAAAATCAGCTAATAGACACAAACGAAACAAATTTAAGTTCCAAAATTAGCGATTTTGCTTTTAAATAGACTGATTACAGATTACTGTAGACTCGGTATTTATGCTTGGAAGCAAATAAACTTTACGGAAGAGATGATTAATTGGTTGATATGCGTATTTAGTGGTATTGAAAAATGATGTTCCATGATCCCATGGCTATTGCTCAAGAAAAAATGACAAAGGTATGTATCTTTTTAGAACATCATGCATTACCGCCGTCACCACTTAACTACCAAGTTGTTTACACCTACGTCAGCCAGTCTGACCCAAAACTTAACGCCGCTATTGACCGTGCCATCGCACAAAGAAAAACCATCGATTGTGTCTATGTAGAACAGCTTTATTTCGATTTTATAGAGCAAGGCCATAAAATGAAAACCGCCATTGTTCGCAACGTTGATTCCGTAATTAACACTCTTTCACGTAATGCTAGCAATAACGAACAAAATATTGTGCGCTTTGCTGATCAAGTTAGTGACTGTGTGCATTCAATCGATGAAAACAATATTGAGCAAACGCGTCACGCATTAAAAATGCTCAGTAAGCAATCAGAAGTGCTGCTCAATCAACACCGTCAATTTAAGCAAGAAATAGCAAAAGCCAAATCGCTGCAAGAAAAAACTCAAAAACAACTCACTCAATTACGCAAACAACACATTACCGACCAACAAACTGGCTTATATAAGCGCCACTATTTGAATCAACAAACCCAACTCTGGGTCGGCCAAAATAAAGCGGTTTGTGCTATCTCTATTCACATTGAGAACTTAAATCATTTTATTGAAAACTATGGCGATGTCATTGGTGAAGTCATTTTGAGTAAAGTCGCCAAGCAAGTGCAAAAGTACGTACAAGAAAGCGGTTTACCTGGGCGCACAAGTAAAGATGAATTTACCATCTTACTTGCTGATATAGAGCCTGAAACTGCAAACTTAATTGCCGAAAAAGTACGAAATGGCGTAGAAAAGCTGCGCTTTGTGAGCTCCAAAAATGGCACCAAACTTCCTGCTATCACCCTAGCCCTAGGTATCGCTAAACATGAAGGCGATGGCGACTTTAACAGTTTAGCTCGTAAAGCCTCTTTAGCAGCCGCTAAAGCCAAGTCGCTAGGGCAAAGTAGTTTTATTGCCGGCCAATAAAGTTCAAAACTGCGCTAAGTCATGAAAAGCCACGCTAATCTGATGATTTAGTTATAATCAAATTGCACCCCACAGCTACAATCAAGTACACTAGTCTTTATTGCCACGATAGAGATTAATCATGAACGAGAATCAAGAAAAGACCACGCATTTTGGCTATAAAACCGTTGCTGAAAACGACAAAGCATCAATGGTTGCAGATGTATTCCACTCAGTCGCTGCAAAGTATGACGTAATGAATGATCTTATGTCGTTCGGTATTCATCGTTTATGGAAACGCCAAACTATTGCAAGTTCAGGTGTTCGCAAAGGTCACTATGTATTAGATCTTGCCGGCGGTACAGGTGATTTAACCGCTAAATTTAGTCAGCTAGTGGGTGAAACCGGTCAGGTTATCTTAGGCGATATTAACTCTTCAATGCTGAAAGTTGGCCGTGAGAAACTGCGTAACCTAGGTCGTGTTGGCAATATCGAATATGTTCAAATGAATGCAGAAGCATTGCCATTTCCTGATAACAGCTTCGACTTAATTACGATTGCCTTTGGTCTTCGTAACGTGACCGATAAAGATAAAGCTCTGCGTTCAATGTATCGTATTCTTAAGCCTGGTGGCCGTTTACTCGTGCTTGAGTTCTCAAAACCAGAACAAGAAATATTAAGTAAAGCCTACGATTTCTACTCATTTAATATCTTACCTAAGATGGGTGAGCTGGTTGCGAATGATGGCGAGTCTTATCAATATCTTGCTGAATCAATCCGTATGCATCCAGATCAAGAAACATTAAAAGGCATGATGGAAGATGCTGGTTTTGAACAAACCAGTTATCAAAACCTTACTGGCGGTATTGTTGCCCTTCACCGTGGTTTTAAATACTAAAAATTCTGTAAATTAAGTAGGTAACGCGATGTTAGCAAACGCTCTGTTATCACTAGTCGAACGAATCATTAATCAACTGCTGCAGTTAGACCCTCAGTTAAAGGGTAAGCTTGCAGCAATTGCTGATAAACAGCTGTTGATTGAGATACGTGATTGGCAACAGTCAATTTTGTGTGTTTACAGCGACGAGCAAATTCACTTATACAGTACGCAAGAGCGTAGTTTTGATTGCATGATCAGCGCCGATATCGACACCTTGTTGGCGCTTAAAGATCCATCAATGCTCACGCAACTCATTCGCCAAGATAAGCTCGACTTACAAGGCGATTTAAATCTTGCGCAAGGCTTTAGCAATGCCTTTGCTGAGCTTGATATTGATTGGCCAGAACATTTTTCTCGGTACATTGGCGATGCCCCAGCACAACAGTTGTGGCTCTCTATTCAAGCTTTAAAGCGTCGTGGTTCACAAACAAAAAGTAAGTTAGAAAACACCTTAACAACGCTTTGCCAAGATGAGTTAGCAGTGACCATACACCCTCTTGAGCTTGCTGAATTTAAACAGCAAAACCGCCAATTAAAAAGCCAAGTATCTCAATTAGAGATGCGAATTAACGCGCTGTTACAGTCTCGCTAATGCGCTAAGGAACTTGTGTGTCGTCTGCTCGTCTTTATTACATCACTAAAACCCTACTGAGCTATGGCTTAGACGAATTAATTCCACGTAAACGAGTGCCTTGGTTTGCCAAACTCGCCCGTGGCAGCTTATTTTGGTTACGCGACCAACATAAAGATAAACCTGCAGGTATGCGCTTACGACTTGCTTTGCAAGAGCTTGGCCCAGTGTGGATCAAGTTTGGCCAAATGCTTTCTACACGCCGTGATTTACTCCCTCATGATGTCGCATTAGAGCTTGCACTACTGCAAGATCAAGTTGAGCCTTTTGAAGGTGAACTTGCCCAGCAGCTTATTGAAAAAGCGCTGGGTATTAATGATATTAGTGAATTGTTTAGTGATTTTTCGCAAACACCTTTAGCATCAGCCTCGATTGCACAAGTTCACACGGCAACCTTAATTGATGAGCATGGCGCACCACAAGATGTGGTGATTAAAGTCATTCGCCCTAACATTAAAGAGCAAATTGATGCCGACTTAATGCTAATGCAAAAAGTCGCACGCTTAGTTGCTAAGTTATTAAAAGAAGCCAAACGTTTACGCCCTATTGAGGTAGTAAACGAGTACAAAAAAACCTTGCTCGATGAGCTCGACCTAATGCGCGAAGGGGCGAATGCGATTCAGCTACGCCGTAACTTTGAAGACTCAGATTCGCTCTACATTCCTTTTGTTTACAGCGACTACAGCCGCAGTAACGTATTAGTAATGGAGCGCATTTACGGTATTCCAGTATCTGATACCGAAGCATTGCTGGCACAAAATACCAATATGCAGCTGCTAGCTGAGCGCGGTGTTGAAGTATTTTTCACACAAGTATTCCGTGATAGCTTCTTCCACGCTGATATGCACCCAGGTAATATCTTCGTTTCTCGTGAAAACCCTCATAACCCCAAATACATAGGTATTGATTGCGGTATTGTTGGCACCCTTAATCGTGAAGATAAGCGTTATTTAGCAGAAAACTTTATTGCCTTTTTCAATCGTGATTACCGCCAAGTAGCACAGCTACACGTTGATTCTGGCTGGGTACCCGCCGATACCAGCATTGAAGAGTTTGAATTTGCCATTCGTACTGTGTGTGAGCCAATTTTCAATAAACCACTGGCCGAAATCTCGTTTGGCCATGTGTTAGTCAACCTGTTTAATACGGCTCGTCGCTTTAATATGCAAGTTCAACCGCAATTAGTGTTACTGCAAAAGACGCTGTTGTATGTTGAAGGCCTTGGCAGACAACTGTATCCACAGCTTGATTTATGGAAAACCGCTAAACCTTTTCTAGAAGATTGGGTCAAAGAACAAGTTGGTCCGCTTGCAGTAATGAAAAAAATGTATGCGAACTTGCCATTTTGGGCAGAAAAAATGCCTGAATTACCTGATTTAATTTATCAAAACTTAAAGCGTCAACAACAACCTGTACAATTGCCAGCGCCGCAATCTGCTAAACCTTTGTTACTCAGCATCTTTGCTGGCAGCTGCTTGATTGTTTCAGGCTTATGTTATTTGCAGCATGACTTAGTTGCCAGTGCAATTACCGCAGGCTTTGCTGTAGCAGGCTTTATTGCAGCATGGCGTAGCGCATAAACTAAGTGCTATTTATGTTTTGGTGAGTATAATCGAGACAAGTCTATTCGATAAATTTGAAAAAACGGAGTAACCCATGGGTTTTGGTGGTATCAGTATTTGGCAATTAATCATTATTTTGGCAATCATCGTGTTGTTATTTGGCACAAAAAAACTTCGTGGCATCGGCGGTGATTTAGGTAGCGCAGTAAAAGGCTTTAAAAAAGCCGTGTCTGATGATGACCAAGCTAGCGCTAAAAGCGAGCAAATAGAACAAGCTTCTAACACGCAAAACAAAGAAACCGTAGAGAAAAGCAAAGACGACCATAAGGCTTAATCAACATGGGGATG
This sequence comes from Pseudoalteromonas sp. CO109Y, assembly GCF_004208935.1. Taxonomy (NCBI): domain Bacteria; kingdom Pseudomonadati; phylum Pseudomonadota; class Gammaproteobacteria; order Alteromonadales; family Pseudoalteromonadaceae; genus Pseudoalteromonas; species Pseudoalteromonas sp. CO109Y. The sequence goes on along the minus strand of NZ_SGPD01000038.1, from coordinate 170,436 downwards.
TGGGAACTTGTTGTCGTACTGATCGTGGGTCTAATTGTATTAGGCCCAGAGCGCTTGCCTGTGGCAATTCGCACGGTTAGCCGCTGGGTAAAAACCTTAAAGTCAGTCGCCAACTCAGTGAAAGCAGAAGTGAACGAAGAACTCCGTATCCATGAGCTTCACGAAAACTTAAAAAAAGCAGAGCAACAAAACTTGCAAGAACTATCTCCAGATCTGCAAGACTCTGTAAACGAACTTCAAAAGGCTGCTCAGTCAGTCACCCACAGTTACAAAAAAGACACGCCTGAAAAAGCAGAAAGTAACAATAATGACGAAAAAAAGTGAATTTAATCTCTGCTTTTGTGGTCAATAACAATGATGATGAATAGTAAACTATGACCGAGCAAGCTCACACAGGCTTTGTTGGCCACTTAATTGAGTTACGAAATCGACTCATGAAAGCTTTGTTAAGCATTTTGCTAATATTTATCGCCTTGGTGTACTTTGCCAACGATATATATAGCTTTGTTGCAGCACCACTTATTGCAAACTTGCCTAGCACTGCCACCATGATCGCAACGGATGTAACGGCACCTTTTTTTGCACCGTTTAAACTCACCTTATTTGTGGCGTTATTTGCTGCTATTCCTATGATACTGCACCAAGTTTGGAGCTTTATAGCACCTGGCTTATATCAACATGAAAAGCGTATGCTAATGCCAATTTTGGCCTCTAGCATCTTGCTATTTTATAGTGGTATCGCTTTTTGCTACTTTGTGGTGTTACCTATTATTTTAGGGTTTTTCACTAACACTGGCCCTGATATGATGACATTAGCGCCTGATATTAGTAGCTATTTGAGTTTTGCTTTAAAACTGTTTTTTGCTTTTGGTATTGCGTTTGAAATACCTGTTGCCATCATGCTGTTATGCTGGAGTGGCGCAACAACAACGAAAAGTTTAAAAGAAAAACGGCCTTATATCGTGGTAGGTGTATTTGTAATTGCTATGTTCTTAACACCTCCTGATGTACTGTCACAAACATTACTAGCATTACCCATGCTGTTATTATTTGAATTAGGTTTAATTTTGGCTGCATTTTATACCGCCAAACCTCAACAGGAATCAGAGGAATAAATGAAAAAACAACTCATTCCATTAGTTGCACTGTTAACGATTACTGGCACTGCACAAGCAAACGAAGTTAACTTACAAGCACTACAAGCGTGTACTTTTGTTGAAAATGATTTTAACCGCTTACTTTGTTACGACAACGTGATGGCAGGTAAATCACTATCAAAGCCTGCGACAAAAAAACGAATTGAACAACCTGTTGCAAGCTCAGCTGCAGCTGCTTCCCCAGCACCTGTTGCCGCAGCAGGAGCTACAAATGAACAAATCGTAAGAACAAAAAATGAAGACTTTGGTTTAGAGCATAAAGAAGTTGCTAAAGTAAACGATGACCAAATTAGCGCTAGTGTAAAAAGCGTGAAAAAAGCCCCTTACGGTGAGCTCATCATCGAACTTGATAATGGTCAACAATGGCGTCAAGTTGGCTCTGATAGCTTACGTCTAAAAAAACAAGATGTTGTGGTTATTGAACGTGGCGTTTTCAATTCTTTCCTTTTAAAAGTTGAAGGCCAAAACCGTTCGATTCGTGTTAAGCGCACTAACTAATGAGCATTTCGCTGGTTGATGCTGGCGTCAACTTAAGCAATCATCAATTTGATGATATTCATGAAGCTGTGTTACAACGTGCCGCTGAGGCAAATGTAACGCAGCTGCTTCTTATTGGCTGCGATCTGCAAACTAGCCAAGCCTCTCTTAACCTAGCCAAAAAATTTAAGCAATTTTGCACTGCAGGAATTCACCCTCATGATGCAAAAACCGCCGACGAACACCTTGAAGAACACTTAACAACGCTTAGCCAAAACCATGAAGTAGTTGCTATTGGTGAATGTGGCCTCGATTACAATCGTGACTTTTCTCCTCGGGACGTTCAGCGTAGCGTTTTTAGACGCCAACTGCAGCTTGCTGAGCAGCTGAATATGCCAGTTTACTTGCATGAGCGAGATGCTAGTGAAGATATGCTCGCAATTTTAAGTGACTTCAAAGTACGAGGCGTATTGCACTGTTTTACGGGGGATGAAAAAGCGCTCCAAAGTTACCTAGCAATGGGGCTTTATATCGGTGTTACGGGTTGGGTCTGCGATGAACGCCGCGGTGAGCAATTACAAGCCTTAGTGCCATCAATCCCTTTAGAACGCTTGTTAATCGAGACTGATGCGCCTTTTTTAATGCCAAGAAATATTAGACCAAGACCGAAGTCTCGTCGCAATGAACCTCAGAACCTTCCTTATGTGTGTCAGCAAATTGCTGATTTAAAAGGCTGTGAATTTACTGAAGTGGCAAAACAAACTACACTAAACTTTCAGCAATTATTTTCCATAAAGGGTTAAGATGAAGCGCCTATGGTCACTTTGTGGCGTACTCTTCGTTTTTTTATTTACTCCTTATTTATTGGCTAACCCACTTATTGTTAGCTCACAATTTAAGTCTCAACATACGCTAAATGTTGAGTACACCCTTGATCCTATTACTCAACAACAAGCATTTAGCAATGCTAATGTAAAATGGCTGAAAAACCGAGGTGAAACCTTAAATCTAGGCATGACTTTAAAGCCTCTGTGGCTCAAGCTATCGATAAAAAACACCTCATTAGATGATGTACCGCTGATATTATCGATAGATAACCCTTTACTCGATGAAGTGAGCGTCTTTCACCTGCAAGGTGGGCATGTGTTATTTAACACAAAAATAGGTGACGCCGTTCCTTTAGCCAATCGGCAAATTAAAAATGAATCGCTGCTAGCCTCATTAACTATTCCAAAAGCCAGTCATTCCGAAATCTACCTAAAAATTAAAAACAACGGTGGCCTAAGAGTACCTCTAAGCCTTTGGAGCCCCTCTGAATACCTAAAACATAAAAGTAAGTTCAATTTATTGTACGGCTTATTAGTCGGTTTTATTTTATCGCTCGCACTCACTAATTTAGTACTTTATGGCTTTTCTAGACGCCGCTATTTCGCCTACACAGGGTTATTACTTACCTTACTTTGGTTGTCGTTAGCCTACCTTTATGGCTATGGTTATCGTTACTTACAACCGAGCGGTTCATCGTTTCAACAACTCACCATACCGAGCCTATTTTTCATTTGTGGTGCGTTATTTGTGCCATTGCAAAGCTATATATTTGGCTTTGCCAAATCTCGCTTAAATCGCTTTCAGTATTGGCTAGCCTGGGTTGTGGTGCTTGTCACCGTAATAATGTGGTTCTTACCAATTCATATTGCAATTACACTTTGCTTATTAAGTTTACCTGTGGTGCTTATCATCTTTGCAGGCATTGCTCTAAAGCAGTTTAACCGTGAGTATAAACAGCCTTGTAGCGCTTTTCTAATCGCCCTATTCGCTTTCTTCTGCGCCATTATTTACAGCGCTCTTGGGGTATTTAACCCGTTTAATTTAAATATCGGAGTGCTTTCACTTACCTTTATTTGCTTTTTGGTTTGTAGCTTAAGTTTAAGCTATGCAGTTATAAAACTGTTTTTGATGCAGCGCGATGCTGAAGTTGCAGCACAACAAAATGCCTTAGCTGAGAGCAAAGCTAAAGATACTTTAATGCGCGAGCGCCTTGAACTGCAAGAACAAGCTCGCCAAGACCTTGAAGCGAATATAGAGGAGCGTACCTTTGAGTTACAAGTGACATTACGCGAGCTTGAAGAGAAAAACCGTGAGCTTGAACAACTCAATATGGAAGACGCGCTGACAAAAACCAAGAACCGCCGTTACTTCGATAAAAAGCTACTAATGGATATTCGTCGCTCGCGACGTGAACAAACACCTTTAGCCATCATCATGTTAGATATTGACCATTTCAAAGTAATTAATGACACCTACGGTCATTTAACCGGTGATCAAACCATTCAATCAGCTGCCGATGTCATTAAACAGCACCTGAAACGACCTCTTGATGAAGTGGCGCGCTACGGAGGCGAAGAATTTGTCGTGCTGTTGCCTAATACGCCACTGACAGGTGCATTAGAAATTGCCGAACAAATACGCAAAGCAGCCCAAAATACTGATATAATAGTTGCCGGAACAACGATTAAATTTACTTTGAGTGCAGGTGTTTACAGCGCAATTGCTGAAGACATTAATAACCCAAGTTTATTCACTGACTATGCCGACAAAGCCTTATATCATGCCAAGCAAACAGGTCGAAATCGCGTAGTGAGTTATCCTCTACCAGACTAGGAGTATACAAAGCATGGCCCAATCAGGACTCGACCTTTTCCCTTATACACGTATGCGCCGCATGCGTCGTGATGACTTCTCTCGTCGCCTAATGGCTGAAAACCAACTAACTGTTAATGACCTTATTTTTCCTGTATTTGTGTTAGAAGGTAAAAACCGCCGCGAAGCTATTGAGTCTATGCCTGGCATTGAGCGTCTTTCTATCGATTTACTACTTGAAGAAGCAAAAGAGCTTGTTGAATTAGGTGTCCCTGCTGTGGCAATTTTCCCGGTAACACCGAGCGATAAAAAATCTCTACTTGCTGAAGAAGCCTATAACCCAGATGCATTAGCACAACGCACTGTCCGCGCGCTTAAAGAAGCTTTTCCTACACTAGGTGTGATCACAGATGTTGCACTTGACCCATTCACCGTTCATGGTCAAGACGGCATTATCGATGAAGACGGTTATGTGATTAACGATGTAACAACTGAAATTTTAGTTAAACAAGCGCTATCGCATGCCGAAGCTGGGGCTGATGTAGTTGCGCCATCAGACATGATGGATGGACGTATTGGTGCAATTCGTGAAGCACTCGAAGCCGAAGGCCATATCCACACTCGTATCATGGCTTACTCAGCTAAATACGCTTCAAGCTACTATGGCCCATTCCGTGATGCGGTAGGTTCTGCAGGCAACTTAAAAGGTGCCGATAAAAAGACCTATCAAATGGACCCTGCCAACTCTGATGAAGCGATTCGTGAAGTAGCCCTTGATCTGCAAGAAGGTGCAGACATGGTGATGGTAAAACCAGGTATGCCATATTTAGATGTAGTACGCCGCGTAAAAGATGAGTTTGGTGTGCCCACATTTGCTTATCAAGTAAGTGGTGAATATGCTATGCATAAAGCAGCCATTGATAACGGTTGGCTTGCAGAAGATGCAATAATCATGGAGTCATTATTAGCATTTAAGCGCGCTGGCGCCGATGGCATCCTGACTTATTTTGCAAAACAAGCTGCAAAATGGTTAAAAAACAACTAACTTAAAAAAATGTTCTTAAAATAGGTCATTATTTCTATTTTATTAACATTTTGTATTTAATTTGTCATAGATTTTTCTTAAAGTACTGTGTCCCATATTGGGACTTTAATAATACATACACGGGAAAAATAATGATAAATACAAAATTAACGCCGCTCGCGCTTGTTATTGCAAGCCTGAGCGCGCCTGCTTCTGCCAACCTAATCATCTCTGAATATGTTGAAGGAAGCTCTAACAATAAAGCGGTAGAGCTATACAACACATCGAGTGCTGAACTATCGCTTGACGGTTACACCATCTCTTTATACTCAAATGGTAACGGCGATCTAGCAGACCCTAATAACAGCTTAGCTTTAACCGGTACTCTTGCAGCAAATGCAACCTACGTTATTGTAAATGCGGGCTCTGCTGATGAGTTAAAAGCCAATGCAGATACTGAATCAACAATCACTTACTTCAACGGTGATGACGCATTAGTGCTAACTAAAGATGGTGCAATTGTTGATAGCTTTGGTCAACTGGGCGTTGATCCAGGTTCAGCATGGGATGAAGGCGGCGTTTCAACACAAAATAAAACACTGCGCCGTAAAGCAACTGTTACTACAGGCCGTACTGATGCAACCTCTGCGTTCAACCCAAGCGATGAGTGGGGGCAATTCGACCAAGACGATTTCAGCAATATTGGTCAATATGGTGAGAGCACAGAGCCAACGCCTGAGCCAGAACCTGTCACTCCCCTTGAGTGTGGTGCAGCAAAAACCTTAATCAGCGCAATTCAAGGTGAAGGCGGCGACAGCCCGCTTATTAACACTGAAGTAGAAGTTGAAGGTGTTGTTACAGCTGACTTCCAAGGTGATGATCAACTAAAAGGTTTCTTCATTAGCTCACTTGCTGCTGATGTTGATACAAACCCACTAACTTCTGAAGGTGTATTTGTTTATTTCGCAGATACCGACGTTGCAGTTGGTGACCATGTGCGTGTTAAAGGTAGCGTTGCTGAATACTACAGCGCAACACAACTAGGCGATGTTAGCCAAGTTGAGATCTGTGCGACAGGTTTATCTACTGATGCAACCGCTATCACTTTACCAGTTACTGACGTGGCTGACCTTGAAGCTTACGAAGGTATGTTAGTAACCATCGCGCAACCTTTAGTCGTTAATAACAACTACGGCCTTGGTCGCTATGGTGAAGTTGACTTAGGTACTGAGCGTTTATACCAAGGAACTCAAGTAGCGCTTCCAGGCGATGCAGCAAATGCTGTTGAAGCTGAAAACCTGAAAAAACAAATCTTAATCGACGATGGTTCAACAAAGCAAAACCTTGATCCTATTGCTTACCCAGGTACGGGCCTTGATGCCTATAACACATTACGTTTAGGCGATACTGTCAATACGATTACCGGTGTGATGGGTTATAGCTTCGACCGTTATCGTATTCACCCTACAGTACAACCTGAGTTCACTGCAACTAACCCTCGTACAGATGCACCAGAGCTTAACGAAGATGCAGATCTACGTGTAGCAAGCTTTAACGTATTAAACTACTTTAATGGCGACGGCCAAGGTGCAGGCTTCCCAACTAGCCGTGGTGCAGATAGCGAAGAAGAGTTTACTCGCCAAGAAGCTAAATTAGTTAGCGCAATCACGGCTATAAATGCTGATGTGATTGGCTTAATGGAAATCGAAAATGACGGTTTCGGTGAAAATAGCGCCATTGCTAGCCTAGTATCTGCACTTAATGATGAAGATGCAGAAAATACCTACGCATTCGTTGATTTCGGCGTTGACCAAATTGGTACTGATGCAATCACGACAGCACTGATTTATCGCTCAAATAAAGTTTCTGAAGTTGGTAAGGCTGCTCATACTACAGTAGAACCTTTCGATTACAGCAATCGCCCGCCTATTGCACAAAGCTTCCAATCTCTTGAAAGCGAAGAAATCTTCACAGTTGCCGTTGCCCACCTAAAATCTAAAGGCGGCTGTGGTAGCGCTGAAGGTAATAATGCTGACTTAGGCGATGGTCAAGCATGTTGGAATGAAATCCGTGTTGCGGGTGCAAATGCATATGCTGATTGGTTAGCCACTTACCCAACAGAAGTTGAAGATGAAGATATCATCCTAGTGGGCGATATGAACGCATACGCGATGGAAGATCCTATCCGTGCATTTGCAGATAAAGGTCTGAAGAGTGCGGTTGCTGAACTAGACGGCGACACATTAGGTTATTCTTATAGCTTCTCTGGCCGCATTGGTAGCCTTGACCACGCACTAGTCTCTGAATCTATGCTTGCTAAAGTTGTTGCTGCAACTGATTGGCATATCAATGCCGATGAGCCAATCAGCCTAGACTACAACCTTGAGTATAAATCATCGACACAACAAGCTAGCCTTTACGCTGACGATGCATACCGTGCATCTGATCACGACCCAGTGATTGTTGATATCCAATCTGCTGAGCCTGTTCCAGAACAACAAGCGCCAGTAATCGAAGTTCAGCAATCATTCGAAATCGTTGAAAACAGTGAGGTGGGCGCTGTGATTGGTCAACTTGTTTTCTCTGATGGTGACGCTGATTATACACCTGTCGTTAGCTTTAGCATTGAAGGTGAGCATGCTGACGCGATAGCAATCAGTGCTACAGGTGAAATCACAGTAGCCAAAGAGCTCGATTTTGAAGAAGAAGACAAGCTTACATTAATGATCCGTGCAGAAGATAGCGCAGGCAACTTATCAGAAGCACAACTGCTATACATCAACATTACCAATGATGTGGCAGATGATGTAACCGAAGAAGATGAAGCTGAAGAAGAGTCAAAAGATGATGATTCTGGTTCATTTGCTTGGTTAAGTCTACTTGCTTTACCATTTGCACTTCGTCGTCGCATGAAAAAATAAGCGACACCGCATATGAATAAGGCCGCATTTCGCGGCCTTTTTTATTTCAGTTCACTTTATTTAGCAATATTGAGACTTGCCAGTATTAGGCTTTACATTGCAGATTAGGCTTTATGGCACAACCTGCTTTTGACTTATAGAGCTTAGCAATGTCAATCTGTTGCTGCTCATCAATCTGCCAGTTCATAAACTGGTGTGTTTTACCATTCGCTAAGGTAATTTTAAATACTGTGATGAATGCCATTGGGTTAAATTCAACAGTGACAATATCTTCAGCGTTGATGTAACGCTTACCTAATCCTCGCGAATAACAAATCCCCGCCTTGTAACAGTGTAAGAAGCGCAATTCTAAAAAATTTAATAGAGTAATAAATAGCAGAACAGGTAACAATAGCATCAAAATTGATGCTCCTAGCAAAGTAACGCTTAATGCAACAAGAATAGCCAGTGCTATCTTGCTTCCCTGTAGAGTCCAATTAGGACTTAACTTAATCGTTTTCATGAGTATATTTCTATAGTTGTAATATTTAATAAGCAGACGTTTAATACAAAATGATTAAAAAATCATTCGGGCGCCATTTTACATAGACTAAAAAAGGTACACAAGGTACAAAAAAGCACTTTTTTACTAGAACAAAGTAATTAGCTTACAACTTACTAATAAGCTTATATATTTCTGGAAAATGAAATTTGTATTAAAATCGTACAATTTAAGAGCGGCAGCACTTAAATCGTATTCACTATTTAGAAAATACTTTAAAAGTGCGATACCTGTACCGGTACATTAATAACTCAAAGCTGAATGGTTAATTAACATACAAAGGAAAGAAATGATTACTTTGTAATCGAAAAAATTACGACAATATATTTACGATTTTTAGGCAATATAAAACCCGCAGCATGTGCGGGTTTTTTTAAAAGAATTAAACGGCTAATTACTTAGCAGCTTTTTTCTCTTTTTCTGCAGCGATTACTGTTTCAGCAACGTTTGCAGGACATGGTGCGTAGTGTGAGAACTCCATAGAGAACTGACCACGACCAGAAGTGATAGTACGTAAGTGGCCGATGTAACCAAACATTTCAGAAAGTGGTACATCACCCTTGATGCGAACGCCCATTGCGCCAGCTTCTTGGTCTTTGATCATACCACGACGACGGTTAAGGTCACCGATTACGTCACCTACGTTGTCTTCCGGAGTGAATACGTCAACTTTCATGATTGGCTCAAGAAGTTGTGCACCCGCTTTAGGGATAGACTGACGGAAAGCGCCTTTAGCAGCGATTTCGAACGCGATTGCTGATGAGTCAACTGCGTGGAAAGCACCGTCGAAAAGTTCAACTTCAACGTCTAATACTGGGAAGCCAGCTAGAACACCTTCTTGCATCATTGATGCGAAGCCTTTCTCAACTGCAGGCCAGAATTCTTTAGGTACGTTACCACCAACAACTGATGAAGAGAACGTGAAGCCTGAGTTTTGCTCGCCTGGCTTGATGCGGTAATCGATTTTACCGAATTGACCAGAACCACCAGATTGTTTCTTATGCGTGTAGCTATCTTCGATTTCTTTCGTGATAGTTTCACGGTAAGCAACCTGAGGTTGACCAACAACTAGGTCTACGCCGTAAGTACGCTTAAGGATATCTACTTTGATATCTAAGTGAAGCTCACCCATACCTTTAAGGATGGTTTCGCCTGAATCTTCGTCAGTTTCAACTTGGAATGAAGGATCTTCTGCAACCATCTTACCGATCGCGATACCCATCTTCTCGTTACCGCCTTTGTCTTTAGGAGCAACAGCGATTGAGATTACTGGATCAGGGAAGATCATCGCTTCAAGTGTACATTCGTGCTTAGGATCACAAAGAGTGTGACCAGTTTGAACGTTCTTCATACCAACAACAGCGATGATGTCACCCGCTTGTGCTTCAGTAAGTTCGTTACGCTCGTCAGCTTGCATTTCAACCATACGGCCGATACGCTCTGTTTTACCAGTTGCTGAGTTAAGGATTGTGTCACCTTTCTTCATGCGACCAGCGTAGATACGGATGAACGTAAGTGCACCGAAACGGTCGTCCATGATTTTGAACGCTAACGCTTTAAGTGGCTCATCTGCAGAAACAGTTGCTACTTCACCAGTAGGCTCACCTGTTTCAGGATCAGTTAGAGGTTGTGGGTCAACTTCTGTAGGCGAAGGTAGGTAATCTACAACCGCGTCTAATACTAACTGCATACCTTTGTTTTTGAATGCAGAACCACAGTATGTTGGGAAGAACGCAAGATCACGAGTACCTTTACGGATACAACGTTTGATGTCTTCTAGTGAAGGCTCTTCACCTTCCATGTAAGCCATCATTAGGTCTTCGTCTTGCTCAACAGCAGACTCAACAAGCATCTCATGGTATTCATCAACTTTGTCTACCATGTCAGCTGGAACGTCTTGTACTTCGTAGTTTTCAGGAAGACCAGTGTCATCCCAAACGTATGCTTTTTTCTCAAGTACGTCTACAACACCAATGAATTGGTCTTCGATACCGATTGGTAAAGTCATAACTAGTGGGTTAGCACCTAGTACTTTCTCAACTTGACCTACAACGCGGTAGAAATCAGCACCCATACGGTCTAATTTGTTTACGAAGATTACACGTGCAACTTCTGATTCGTTCGCATAACGCCAGTTAGTTTCTGACTGCGGCTCAACACCACCAGAACCACAGAATACACCGATACCACCGTCTAGTACTTTAAGTGAACGGTATACTTCTACTGTGAAGTCAACGTGTCCCGGAGTATCGATAACGTTTAAGCGGTGGCCTTTCCACTCACAAGTTACAGCTGCTGATTGGATTGTAATACCGCGCTCAGCTTCTTGTTCCATGAAGTCAGTAGTAGACTCACCGTCGTGTACCTCACCAGTCTTATGAATTTTACCCGTAAGCTTAAGGATACGCTCAGTGGTGGTAGTTTTACCCGCGTCAACGTGGGCGAAAATACCAATATTTCTGTACTTCGATAAATCTGCCATTATTTTACTCTTAATAAAGTCGAAAAATTATTCGGCGGGAGTATAGCATTACTTAAAGCGAACATCACCATCGAAGTCGCTTAAAATGCAATCAATTTTATAAAATTTTTCTATGCTCAGGATAAGCGGCACTTTTTAACGTGCCGAACAGTGAGTTTATGCTACTAAAATCGCTAATTTAGCACTGATTTGGCTATTAAATGATGCGATTAGCTACTTGTCATTTTATAACAGCGCTCAGGTCGCCCGATACTTCCATAGCTCTGATCAGCACTGACTTGCTCAGCTTCAAGCAAGTATTCGAGGTAACGACGGGCTGTTGAGCGGCTTACGCCGACTAAATCACCCATTTGCTGAGCAGTAAAAGCCGTGCCAATATTCGCTTTAAAAGCTTTTAAGATCTTTTGCAAAGTAAGCTGATCCACCCCTTTTGGCAACCTGACCGGGGCTTTTAACTGTTCTTGCGATCCAAATAAAGTATCGACCATAGATTGGGTTACTTCATCGGCATCTGACAAACATTGTTGCCTTGCTTCGAATCGCGCTAGTGCTTGATCTAAGCGATTTAGCATTAATGGTTTTACTAAGAAGTCACAGGCACCAAGTTGCATGGCTTTTTCAAGTGTTTCTACTTCTTTTGCTGCGGTTAATAGCATTACTTCGCTTTTCATTTCTTCGCGGCGTAATTCATTAAGTAAATCAAGACCATTGCCATCGGGTAAATGAATATCGAGCAAAATTAAATCGGCATTAATCGCCGATAATAGCGCTTTCGCAGTAGCAAGATTGCCTGCAATACCCACAACCTGATATTGCCCCTGACGCAGTGTTTGCCGCGCCCCTTGTTGGCCAGCAACGCCATGAGGAAGTAATAAGTATTGCGCCAATAATTGGGCTACTTCTACTTCGTCTTCAACAATGACAACTGAGTAAGTCATGTTCTTTACCTTTTATTTATAGGCTGATCATTTTTTATTATTTTGGAATGTAGACACTTAAGCGTGCCCCCATCAGATCAGACTCACCTATTTCTAAACTACCACGGCACGAATCTAAGTTGGTTTTAACTAAATAAAGGCCGATACCATGCTCAGCCCCAGACTTTGAACTGTATTGTGGTGTGAATATCACATCCTTGTCATCGCCTAATCCAAAGCCGCTGTCTTCAACATCAAACAATAATGTTTTACTGGTTTCATCAACCGTAACACGAACTTTAGGGGTACGTGTATCGCTAGCTCGAATAGCAGCTTCAATTGCGTTATCAATCAAATTGCCAAGTATCGAGACAACCCGTTCAAGCATATCTTTACGGGTGATCGATCCTAATAAGCTATCTGGATTAAGCTCAAGTATCACGTTTAATTCACGGGCTTTATGGTATTTACCAACCAATAAACCTGCTAGTACCGGATCTTGGATCCTTTCGAGCAAATGATGGATCTGCGCTTGCGAGCCTTTACTTTCTTGACCAATTAACTCAATCGCCTGATCCGTTTGCCCCATCTGAATTAACGCACCAATTAAGTTTAGCTTATTCGAGTAATCATGCGTTTGCACTCGTAATAACTCAGCAAAGGCTTGCACTTTGGTTAATTGCTGCGATAAATATTCAAGTTCATCCGCAGGGCGCATACTCAACAAAATACCATCAGCCTGACCTTGCACTTGCAATGCATATCGCGACAACACAATGCGTTTATCGGCGGCAAATAATTCAAAACCAACAATCGGACGCTGTTGGTTATGCATTAAAAACTCGCTATGTTCAGGAAGTAAGTCTGCAAGTTTAAGTGGTTGATGAATACAGCTGGTCGGTTTACCGAGGATTTCGCAGGCACGTTGATTTAAGTTACGTACATTACCTTCAGGATCGAGGGCGATAATGCCGCTACGAACAGTATTCAAAATAGCATCTTGCTCAGAGAACAACCGTGCTATTTCGTCAGGCTGTAACCCAAAAATAGCATTACGAACCCGTTGACCAATATACACCGCGGCCAAAATACTTAAACCTACTAACAACAAACCCCAAAGCATAATTTCAGCACTGCGAGCACGAATAAGCGGTTCAATTGATTGCACTAAAAAGCCAACCGATACCAAGCCGATGACTTCGCCTCGCTCTGAGAGCACAGGGACTTTGCCACGAATAGACTCACCCAAACTCCCTTTTGCAATTGACACATACCGCTCACCACGCAGCGCCGCTTTACTATCACCACCCACCATCGGCTTACCTAGCTTGTCGGGATCTGGGTGAACAATGCGGCGGGTATTCTTATCGCCAATCACGATAAAGCTAGCTGCGGTGAGTTCACGAATATGCTCTATTTGCGTATTTAACTCATCAAGCCCTTGCTTGGTTTGCAATGCATTTTGCACGTCATCCCGTGAGGCAATACTGGTTGCGAGCGCAAGCGCTTTATCACCCATGTGGTTATGTAAGCTTTCTGCGGTGATCTGATACACCAATGCGCCAAACAATACAGCCTGTAAAACACATAGACCGGTAACCCAAATAATGAGTCGCGTTTCTAAGCGCTTGGGTTTTTTAACCACATGCTGAAATGGGTTTAGCTTATTGGTGTATCTCATATCAGTGCCTTGTTCTACGCATGTTGCTCTGCTTGCGTAGCTGCTTTTTCTTTACGACGTTGGACAATATAGTCTTTCAGTGGGAACAACAACACTAAGATCGAAATCACAAAAATACTCAGTGTTAATGGGCGGTCCCATAAAAAGCTTAGTGAACCATCTGAAATCATCATGGCACGGCGGAAGTTTCGCTCAATCATATCACCGAGGATAAAGCCAAGTAATAAAGGCGCCATCGGGAAAGCTAACAATCGAAGCACCAAGGCCACCAGCGCAAAGCCCACCATCATAAATAAATCAAAGGTGTTAAATGACACTAAATACACACCAATTAAGCTGAAGAATAAAATCATCACTGTCAGCACAGATTTAGGCATTGCCAACACTTTAGCGAAATATGGGATCAACGGCAGATTCAAAATCAGCAGTACAATATTGCCAAAGTACATACTGACAATGACAGCCCAAAACACGCTTGGGTTTTCTTGCATTAACATAGGGCCCGGCTGAATACCGTAAGCAATTAATGCACCTAGCATGATCGCTGTTGTACCAGAGCCTGGAATACCTAAAGTCAGTAATGGTACAAATGAGCCCGTACAGGCAGCATTATTAGCAGACTCGGGTGCGGCTAAGCCACGCATTGAGCCCTTACCAAATTTATCTTTCAGTGCCTTTGGAGCAAGGTTACGCTCAGTGGCATAGGCCATAAAGCTAGCAATGGTTGCCCCTGCGCCCGGTAACACACCGACTATAAAACCAAGTAAAGATGAGCGCCCAACCACAGGAGCCATGTCTTTTACTTCTTCTTTAGTCAGTTTTGTTGAGCCAATTTTTGGCGTATCAGGATCATCAATTTTTTTATCTGGTTCAGCTTCAGGGCGTGCCACATTAATCAACGCCTCAGCCAACGCAAACGTTGCCATTGCTACTAATAAAAAGCTAATACCATCTAATAAATCAGCTTGGCCAAAAGTAAAGCGCTCGGTACCTGAAGAGGGATCAATACCTACCGTTGCCAGCATCAAACCAAATACCGTCATCATCATGGCTTTTAAAAATTGTCCTTTATTAGAGAACGCAGCGATAGCCGTTAAGCCTAAAAACATCAGTACAACATAATCAGGCGACTGAAAACTTAATGACACTTTCGCTAATAATGGCGCAGCCACCATCAATAAAATGGCGCCAATCGTCCCGCCTATAAAGGATGAATAAGCCGCAATCGCAAGGGCTTTACCTGCCTTACCCTGCTTTGCTAGCGGGTAGCCATCAAACGATGACGCTACCGTACCCGCCACACCCGGCGCATTAATCAAAATAGAAGAAGTAGAGCCACCGAATATAGCCCCATAGTAAACACCGGCCATTAAAATCATGCCCGAATCAGCACCGATGCTGTAAGTGATCGGGATCATCAACGCAATCGCAGTAATTGGACCAAGGCCTGGTAGCATACCAATGAACGTGCCAACAAAGCAGCCTACGATCACATATAACAAGTTGTTCCAGTCGAGTACGGTCGACAAACCTAACATAATTCCATCAAGCATAACTTAACTCCACAGATTGCCAGGTACTAAGTAAATGCCCAGTACTTGTGTCATTAAAAACCAAAAAACCACGGCCACAGGCACTGAAGCAAACAACAACACTGCCTTACGGCGTTCGCCCATGATAAAAAAGCCCGTAATTAAAAATGCACTGGTGGCAATTAAAAAGCCGAACGGTTCAAGCATGGCGCTATAAGCAACCATTAAAACCAACAATGCAAAGGTACGTAGTAAGTTGCCCTTACTGAGTAGCTCTGCTTTTTCTGCAGGCGCTTGCTTTAATAAGTTGGCACCAATCGAAAGTACACACACCACGATACCAAATACTGCATACACTTTTGGTAAGGTTGCAGAAGTAACGCTTTCGTACTCTTCAAATGGCATAAGTGGAATTTGCCAAGCCACAAGGGCGTAGAGGGTAAAGAGGACCAAGAATAAACTTGGTCCAATTAGTTCACGGTTTAACATCGTCTAACCTTAGCCTCGGATAAAACCAAGCTCTTTCATTACAACGCGTAATTGCGCTTCTTGCTGCTCAAGCGATTTAATAAACGCTTCTTTTTCTTGAAATAGATTTAGCCAACCATTGCGGGCACGAACCGCTTCCCATTCAGGGGTTTGTTGCAACTTACGTAGCTTTTCTGTGTACTCGGCAAGTTTGTCTGCTGGTAAATCTGGGGTTGCAAAAAAGCCGCGCCAGTTTACGAACTCCATGTCGTAACCTAGCGACTTTAAGGTTGGAATTGCTGGGTAATCTGGCAATTTATCTGCAGAAGTCACCGCTAAAATACGTGCCTGACCACCATTAGCGACTTCGAGTGCCTCACTTAAGCCTGTTGAAAGTAAGTTGACCTCACCCGACAGTAAACCAGCTTTCGCTTTACCACCGGCATCATAAGGAATGTAACGTAATCGACGACCATCAAGACCCGCCGCTTTAACCGCTTGTGCAGCCACTAAGTGATCCATGCTGCCGCGCGCAGAGCCACCTGCTACTTTTACAGAGCCTGGGTCTTTTTTCATTGCATCAATAACGTCTTGCCATGTTTTAAATGGCGAGTCATTGCGCACAACAAATGCACCATAATCAGCAATCATGCTGGCAACTGGCGTTAAATCGCGATAGCTGTAAGGAATTTTGCCTGATAATGCACGCAGAACGATAGGCGTTGAGTTAACCATCAACATATCGCCTTTTTTAGTGCCCGACTCAATCAGGTATGCAATTGCACGGCCACCGCCGCCGCCCGACATATTCTGAAACGATGCATTATCTTCAATGCCCGCTTTTACCATTGCTTCACCGACACCACGTGCTGTGGTATCCCAACCGCCGCCTGGGCCACCCGGTACCAAAAAGTGTAAGTTTGCTAATGCCAGTGGGCTGGCTACTAATAATGAAGCTGCTAAAACAGATCTTTTTAATGATTTAAACATAGTCATAATGCACGACTCCTAAAATAAGTACTGCATACGAGCACTGATGCCCATACCTGAATCTTCATCACCTACCAGCGTAGAAGCACCGGCACCATCAACATCGCTGTAAATCAGGTTGCCCATAAATTTGATATCGCTGCTTAGGTAATATGATGTGCCTAATGTATAAGTGGTTACGTCAGTACCTTGCTGTTTGCTGCTAGCATTCATTTGTGACACACGTGCAACCAGCTCCCATGCATCTTTAATCCCTTTTGGTTGTACAAATAGCGCTGAACCTGCTTTGTAACGGCGCTGCTCACCGCCTAAGAAGTAACTTGCCGAGACATGAAAGCCATCAAAACGCTCACCATCAAGTTCGTTACTACTATCGACCGTATCAAGGTAACGGCTGGCATATTCAGCCTCTAGAGTGAATGCATTTGCTTGGTAGGCAAATTCAAGACCGCTTTGTGACATGCTATTTAGCGCTGCGGTTTCACCACCGACTGCGTAATCCACTAAGCGAACATTGGTTTCACGCACTTCACCACGGGCAAAACGAGCGCTTAAATCATTGTCGCCCATATCACGATAAGAGTGCCAAGCACCTAAATGAATCACATCACCCGGCGCTGCACTTGACCAGGTTAAGCGACCTGTTACAGCCAATGTCAGTTTGTCATCTTCGTCATGGCCCGATGCACCAAACGCATCGTTTTTGTAAACACCCACGGCGTAACGTAAGCCTGAATCTTTAAAGTATTGATAAGCCGAGATACCCCAACGGAAGAAAGGCGAGAAGGTGTTAGCAAGGGTGCTACGCTCAATAGTATTAATGTGTTTAGAACTGGTTAGCGCATTGAGCGACATGTCTTCACGGATTTTACCGGCTTTTACTTTTAAGCCGTTGTCGAATGCATAACGTACCCGCGCTAACACGATTTCAGCCGTGCCTTCAGAAAATTCGAGTAGTAATTTGTGATCCCAGTTGCCATGTTCACTTTCAACATAAGTACGAATACGACGTGGGAAGAAGTCGCTGCCTCCAGCGCCATCATTGTCGGCATTGTAAGCACCGTCGAAATAGTTGTAATCAAGTTGCACGCGACCACCAAATTCTAGGTTGAAGCCGCTAGATGTTTTTAATGAATCCACTTCTTTTTGAAGTGCATCGAGTTGTTGCTGTAGTTGTTCAGTGTCGCTTTGTGCGAATGCTGATGTACTTGCTAACGCCGCTGCAACGGCTAAAGCGAGCTGTGTGTTACTTGCTTTCATGAATTACTCCACACCAGATTATAGTTATTTGTTGTCGTTGATCGGCCTACTGCAAACGGCGATCTGGTTTGGAGCATAGTGTTAACGATAGATTAACGAAATGTTTAGGGGGTAAGTTGCATTGATGGAGATAAATGGCTTTTTGTTCATAAAACTCATGAACAAAAAGCGCATTACTGGGGGTTAGTATAAAATCTAGGCAAATTAGCTGCTTAAAAGTCGCAAACTAGCTAAAAGTCATCTCAGGAACGTCACCAGAGACAATAAGTTTGCCCTGTGTCTTAGCAATAATCTCATCAACCGAGACACCTGGCGCACGCTCTAATAAATGAAATGCACCGTCTTTAATTTCTAAAAGTGCCAAATCGGTGATCACTTTATTGATACAACCAACGCCCGTTAACGGCAAACTACATTCGGTCAGCAGTTTTGATTCACCATGCTTGTTGGCATGGGTCATGGTACAAATAATGTTTTTAGCACCGGCTACTAAATCCATCGCACCGCCCATTCCTTTAACCAACTTTTTCGGGATCATCCAACTGGCTATGTTGCCGTTTTGGTCTACTTCAAACGCACCCAGCACGGTTAAATCAACGTGGCCGCCGCGGATCATGGCAAAGCTTTCTGCGGAGCTAAATATAGCCGCCCCCGTTGCAGCGGTGACCGTTTCTTTACCTGCGTTGATCATATCGGCATCAACTTGGTCTGCACTTGGGTATGGCCCCATACCGAGTAAACCATTTTCAGATTGCAGCATCACTTCGATGCCATCAGGGACATAATTAGCAACCAAGGTTGGAATACCTATACCTAAGTTAACGTAGTAACCATCCTGTAGTTCCATCGCCACGCGTTTAGCGATTTGCTCTCGTGTTAATGCCATCAGCGTGCTCCTTATTGATTCTCTTGCTTAGTGGTAACTTTCTCGATGCGCTTTTCAAATTCACCTTTAATCACTCGGTCAATATAGATACCCGGCGTGTGAATTTGGCTTGGCTCTAGCTCCCCTGGCTCAACAATTTCTTCAACTTCAAGAACCGTAATTTTGCCTGCGGTTGCTGCCATCGGATTAAAGTTCATCGCCGTATGACGATAAATGCAGTTACCGTAGCGATCTGCTTTCCACGCTTTAACTATCGCAAAGTCGCCAGTAATGCTTGGCTCTAATAAATAATCGCGACCATTAATATTGCGAGTTTCTTTACCGTCAGCCACCGGTGTACCGACACCCGTTGCGGTATAAAATGCTGGAATACCCGCACCACCAGCACGCATTTTTTCAGCTAAAGTGCCTTGCGGTGTGAGCTCAACTTCAAGTTCACCATTTAATAGTTGCTGCTCAAATAGCGCGTTTTCACCAACGTAAGAGGCAACCATCTTGCTGATTTGCTTGTCTTCAAGTAGCACTCCTAAACCAAAACCATCAACACCACAGTTATTCGATACCACGGTTAAATCACGGGTGCCTTGACGTTTAATTTGCGCAATCAATCCTTCAGGAATACCGCATAAGCCAAAACCACCGGCTATCACTGTCATGCCATCTTCAAGACCAGCCATCGCTTCGCTGTAACTTGTAACTACTTTATCAAAACCTGCCATTGGCTCCTCCTACTGTGCAGTCCAACCGCCATCAATGGCGATTGCTTGGGCGGTAATATTGCGTGCTGCATCGGCCATTAAAAAGCTAACGGTATGCAGGATCTCATCTAAGCCGATAAATGCTTTTTTCGGCATCGGTGCTAACATAATTGTGTCGATCACTTGTTGCTCTGAAATGCCATGCTCTTTGGCTTGCGAGGCAATTTGTTGCTCCACAAGCGGTGTTTTTACATAGGCTGGGCACACAGTATTAATCGTGATGTTGGCATCACCCGTTTCGAGTGCCATGGTTTTAGCAAAGCCGATTAAGCCATGTTTTGCAGCGATATAAGCAGACTTATATTTAGACGCCACCATCGCATGAATTGAGCCAATATTAATGATACGACCAAAATCTTGCTCACGCATGCGAGGGAGTACTGCCTTGGTCATCATCGCCGGGCCAACGAGCATAACTTGCTGTAAGAACTGCCACTTATCAGCCGGAAAATCTTCAAGCTTTGCCACGTGCTGAATACCCGCATTATTAATAAGTACATCAATTGGCTGATTAAGCTCAGTGAAAAACTGCTCAATTGCATCACTGTCTGCCACATTAAGTGCATACCCTTCGGCGCTACCACCTTGCTCAACAATGCCTGCTGCCGCTTGCTGTGCTGCTTGCTGATTTAAATCAGTCACAATAATAGTGTGACCTTGCATCGCCAGTTGCTGGGCAACATATAGACCAATACCACTGGCTGCACCGGTAATTAAAACTGTTTTGCTCATCGGGCTACTCCTCTAAAAACTCACTGATAAGCTGCGCTTTCGTGGCGATTGAGAAAATGCCATCAAGGTGTCCCCAACCCCCTTCAATTTCTGAAATCTCAACGTCTTTACCTGCCGCTTTCATGGTGTCAAACACGGTGCGCATGTTTTCAGGGCGAAGCAGTAAGTCGTTCGTTGCAGGTAGCAATAATGTTTTGGCAGAGACATTTTTAAGTGCTGTTGTTAAATCACTTTGCATGCCAGCGGTAAATAGTTGTGATGCCCGGACCAAATAAAGTACATGGTTGGCATCTTGCGTTTTCGCTCGTGCCATTGCGCGCTGAGCGAGTACTTGGTTTAACTTAGGCAAGGTACGAATATCTTTTAATGCGCCTTCATCTAATACATTAAAGTCAGGGAAGCTCGCGTTATAAATAATTGGATGCATCGCATCTTGCGTAATATTAAGCATGGTTGCTGCTAAGCCATCTAGCGGGCGCTCTTTGCCGTAGTAATTACCTTGCTGCCAATTTTTATCTAAACGAATTGGTAACGCCCATTTTTCAAGGGCAGCGACTGTCCATGCATCCATAGTTGCAGCGCCAATCACATGAATTAAACGCTCTACTTTATCTGGGTAACGTGTTGCCCACTCAAGTGCTTGAAATGAGCCCATTGATGCGCCCATCACAGCATGTAATTTAGTGATACCTAGGCTGTCGAGTAAACGCTTTTGCACATTCACAAAGTCAGTAATCGTAACCACAGGGAAATCCAAACCATAAGGTTTACCTGTTTTTGGATTAGTTGACGCAGGGCCTGTGGTGATGACATTTTCATCATGCCAGTTGGCATTCACTAGGGTATCTGAGCTAATCACATAATATTTATTCGTATCGATAGCTTTACCTGGGCCGATAATCGCATCCCAATAACCCGGTAGGGCGTCATCCGCTTTATATTTACCTGCAGCATGAGAAGTACCAGAGAAATAGTGAGTGATTAAAATCACGTTATCTTTATTGGCGTTTAGCTTTCCATAGCTTTCCCAGCCAATATCCACTTGCTCTAAAGTCACACCAGACACAGTGGTAAAATCTCTTGTCGTAAAATGCTGTTTTTCCACCAGCATGGTGTCGGCTTTGTTTGCAGCGCCAAACGCAGTGCTACTAAATACAACCAGCCATAGCAAAATTATTAATTTGGTTTTCATTGCTGTTCCTTAAAAGAAAATAAAGAGTCCGAGTGCCAATGCGACACCGATAAGCGGAATAACCGCTGTCAGAGCAGCCATTGACCAATACGCTCGCTGATGCGTTTCTTTACAGATAGCGCGTATTGTTGTGACCACATAACCATTATGCGGCAAGGTATCTAGGGCTCCAGAGCTTATTGCCACTACACGGTGTAGTTGTTCAGGGTTTACACCCATATCTAAATAACCCGGCGCGACAAGTGGTAATGCAATGGCTTGCCCGCCAGAAGCAGAGCCAGTTAAGCCGGCAATTACACTGACCGCAACTGCAGCACCAACCAACTCATTCCCCGGCATATGGGTCATCACATCGACAGCGGCGGTAAATGCTGGTGATACTTTCGCCACAGCGCCAAAGCCAACCACAGCAGCGGTATTACCGATTGCCACTAAAGCGCCGGTTGTACCAACATTAATGGCGTTACCCATATCGTGAAAATGCTTGAAGTTAATAATCACAATACTCAGTACACCACCAAGTAAGGCAACAATAAGCGCTGTTTGCTGTAGCACATCATGTAGCGTAAATGATAAAAGTAGCACCACGATCAGCGGGATCACACCCGTAATTGGATGCGGACGACGACGCTCAATAATGACAGGATCATCATCGCGCGCTTCAAAGGTCTCGCCGTTAGCAACGGCCTTTTTGATCATCTTGTTTAACCAAAAGTAACCTGCTGTCGCCATGAATATAGCCACCACTAAGCTCACTTCCCAAGCCGCATAGGGTGACGTACCAAGGTGTTTAACCGGGATCCAGTTTTGAATTTCTGGCGAGCCTGCCGAGGTCATGGTAAAGGTCACCGAACCAAATGCCAGTGTTGCTGGAATAAAGCGGCGCGGTAAGTTTGCATCTTTAAACAGACTTAATGCCATTGGATAGACAGAAAACGCAACAATAAAGACGCTCACGCCACCGTAGGTTAAAACTGCACAGGCAATCACAACCGCAAGAACGGCGTGCTTCATACCTAGTTTACCCACAATGTAGCTCGCAACACTGTCTGCAGCACCGGTGTCTTCCATGAACTTACCGAATAAAGAACCTAGTAAGAACATAAAGAACCATGCGCTTAAGAAGCCAGCAAAGCCATCCATATAGGCGTTAATAAAGTTTGTATCTGCCGATACAGGGAAAATGGCCATGCCACTACTAAGTGCAACTAACAGTGCACAGATTGGCGCAGCGATAAATAAATTTACCCCACGCAGCGTTAAAATGATCAGCAGTATTAAACCGCCTAACAGTCCTATCATGCTCAGCATAGACATTCCTATAATTATTGTTATTACACAGATGAGGTGACATCGGAATAATGCTTTCAGTCTTACCCTAAGCGTTCAAAAAATACATAACACTAAGGTACTATCTGCTTTAAAAATAGCTTAATTGCTTGATAAATAAAGGGCTATGGCGGGTATAGCACTATGGTACTAATTCAATTTCTGCAACTATCTTCTACATTAATTGACAGGTGACACGGGCAAATCTTATTAAGTCTTCGGCAACATCAATGTGAGTGGCCATAAGACTAATGACAACAATAACAAGGAATACAACATGATAAAGCTTAACCCAAAAGTCGCGCCACTTACTCTGGCTGTATCACTTGCTTTGGCAGGTGTCAGTGCTCAAGCGGCAGAACAAGCCGAACCTGCAGCAAAAAAAGGTGAACTTGAACGTATTCAGGTAACAGCACGTAAAACTGTTGAAAACCTGCAAGAAGTTCCTGTTGCTGTAACCTCAGTGGGTGCTGAAGAACTGGCAGAAAATGGCATCGTCGTTATGACCGAAGTTCAACAGTTCTCGCCAAATACCACCCTGCAAGCAAGCCGTGGTACTAACTCTACAATTACCGCGTTTATTCGTGGTGTAGGTCAGCAAGATCCTCTTTGGGGGTATGAGCCAGGCGTAGGTATTTATATCGATGATGTCTACCTTGCTCGTCCACAGGGTGCCGTGCTTGACCTTCTTGATGTGCAACAAATCGAAGTATTACGTGGTCCACAAGGGACGCTTTACGGTAAAAATACCATAGGTGGTGCCATTAAATACGTCACCAAAGAAATGAGCGGTGATGCTACCTTAAATATTCAAGGCACTGTAGGTAGCTATAACCAGAAAGATTTAAAAATCACTGGCCAATTACCGATTGTTGACGAAAAACTTTACGTTGGCTTTGGTTTTGCGACGCTTAACCGTGATGGCTTTGGCGAGTTTTTAACATCGGCTCTTGATAACCAAGACCGCGAAAACTACAACAAAGACGTAACAGCAGCACGCGTTACACTCGAATACACTCCGACCGATGACTTATTCTTCCGTTTCGCGTGGGATAAAACAGAAGACAAATCAAACGCAAAAGGTGGTTACCGTTTGCTACCAAGTATTCTTACTGATGCGCCAGTTCCAGACAGCGTGTATGACTCATACACCAGCTTGCCTACATGGAACAAAGTTGAACTCGAAGGCTATAGCCTAACTGCTCGTTGGGATATGACTGACAGCACTAGCATTAAATATATTGGTTCAAGCCGTGAGAGCTACTCACCAACGAATATCGACTTTGATAACACGTCAATTCAAATTTTCGATGTACCTGCTATTTACGATGATGAACAAACCACTCATGAGTTACAGCTAAATCATCAAGGCGATAACTACAAATTGGTTTCGGGCCTTTACTACTATGATGGTGAATCTTGCGGTCAATTTGAGGCTATTTTAGGTATCTTAGGTCAAAGCTTAGGTGCCCCGGGTCTGACTCGTGAAGTAAGCGGCTGTAGTAACTCAAACAGTAAAGCAGCGTATATCCAAAGCTCAATTGATTTAACCGATAAATGGTCAATGACACTCGGCGCGCGTTACACCAAAGACAAAAAAGAAGCACAGGTTAACAATGGCCTAATCTTTGACATTGTTTATCCAGAATCAGGTTGGGTACCAGGTTACACTCGCCCAGAAGGCCAACTGGTTCCAACAGTACTCGATGATGAAGAAGAATGGTCACGCTTCACACCACGTGCAGGTGTTGAATACCAGTACAATCGTGACATCATGTTCTTTGCTAGTTACGCGCAAGGCTTTAAGTCAGGTACTTTCAACCCACGTGCAACCACTGCAGAGCCGGCAGCAAAACCAGAAATCGTTGATTCATTCGAAATCGGTATGAAGAGTGAGTGGAACAACAACTTACGTGCAAACGTCACTTTATTCACCCTTGACCATAAAGACCGTCAATACATTTCTGTATTACCGGGCGATAGCGCAGCAGATCTAAATCAACGCTTGGGTAACATTGGTGAGTCAACATCAGATGGTATTGAGCTTGAACTAAACTATGTTGCAACAGAGTCACTCAGCTTTGATGCATCAGTAGGTTACATCGATAGTAACTTCGATAACGTAATTGATTACGACCCAGAAACCGGTGAAGCATTCGATAAATCAGATCGCTTTACGGTATCAAACACACCTGATTTAACCTTCAACCTGGGTGCAACGTACCGTATGTACACTGAAATGGGTGACTTTGTTATCAATGGTAACTACTACCACAGAGGCGACTACGCGCTATTCGAAGAAGATAGCTTATTAACGCAAGATGCTTACGGTATCTTTAATATGGGCATCACTTGGTACAGCACAGATGGTCACTGGACTGCTGGTCTTTACGGTAAAAACTTAACGGATGAAGAGTACATGATTGGTGGCTACCAATTCGTGGCACCTGATCCAACAGACCCAACTGATATCAGCAAATACACCCCAGGTTTAGGTGGTGATAATACCCTGATTGGTTACTACGGCGACCCTCGCACTGTAGCCTTCACTGTTGGTTACCGTTTCTAAAATAGAATCTAAATCCTTGTGTGAGAAAGGTTTGTCTGAAACTTCCCCTCAGGCAAACCTTGTTTCAAAGCGCAAAATCACTTATAACATAACGCATTGGAGAATCGAGGGAATGTCTTTAGCTGTGAACACCATAATCGCCGATGATCACCCGTTATTTAGAAGTGCGCTGCGTCAAGCTGCCGCGACATCAGTGCCAGAAGAACATATTAAAGAAACCAGTGACATTGATGGTTTGTTTGCACTGTTAAGCGCTCACCCTGAGATTGAACTAATATTTTTAGACCTTACGATCCCAGGTGCAAATGGCCTACAAGCCCTTTCGAAACTGCGTAACCATTACCCTGATATCTTAGTGATTATGGTCTCTGCCAATGAGACACCAGCCATAATCAAACAAGCGATGAGCCTTGGCGCTGCCGGCTATATTCCAAAGTCATCTTCTTTAGATGTCATCAGTGAAGCAATTAGCCATGTACTCAACGGCGACACTTGGTTACCACCTGAAGTAGATTTAACCGATGTGGTGATCAACGACGAACAAAGCGAATTTGCTCGTAACCTCGAAAAACTAACTCCGCAGCAATACCGCGTACTAGCGATGATTGCCGACGGTTTATTGAATAAACAAATCGCCTTTGAAATGTCGATTCAAGAAACCACAATCAAACAACATGTGTCAGCGATTTTACGCAAACTCAATGTTTATAACCGCACCCAAGCAGGCATTTTGTTTAATCAGCTTTCGCAAGTTGGCAAAATCGAAGAAAGCTAATTTAAGCATTCACTCCCAGTTTTAAAACTCGCTTTCCCAGTAATGGGAAAAGCTCACGTTCCAAAAAACAAAAAGCCATTACTTTTCAACACCTTAGTTTTTGGCACAAAATTCGCCTTAGCTATTCCATGATTATTTAAATTTATCAGTATCATGGATTTAGACAGCACACTAAAACGCAAACCTCAGCAATCAAAAGCTAAAAAATGGCTTATGGCTGCAGCCATAGGCGTGTCGGCTCTTGGCGCTTTAATGGTGTATCAATGGGCGACACCCACTGTGGTTGCTGCAAGCCAACTGCAAATAGCAACCGTAGAACAAGCCGATTTTGTGGTAAAAATAC
The DNA here is from genome assembly GCF_004208935.1 of Pseudoalteromonas sp. CO109Y. Lineage (NCBI taxonomy): Bacteria > Pseudomonadati > Pseudomonadota > Gammaproteobacteria > Alteromonadales > Pseudoalteromonadaceae > Pseudoalteromonas > Pseudoalteromonas sp. CO109Y. The sequence continues at coordinate 143,762 of NZ_SGPD01000038.1, read as the reverse complement.
GTGGCTTTGGCCGTTTAAAGCCAAAGTATCAACGTTATTTAACCAATACCGACACCGCAATGGTCGAAGCTATCCATGTATACCCCGGCACTATCGTTAAAAAAGACACAGTGATTTTAAGCCTCGTCAACCCACAGCAAGCGCAGCGTTTATCGGTCGCTCGGCTAGAACTTGCTCGCCAAAAAGCCAGTGTTAATGAGCAAAGAATTAACCAGCAAAGTGAACTACTTGAGCGCCAAGCAAATCTCGCCATATTAAAAAGTGAGCTGCAAAGTGCAGAGCTTAGAGTCGATGCTGAAAGCAAACTGATCGAGCAAGGGATTGTTTCAAGCCTCGATTACAAACGAAGCATGCTAAACGTTGCACAGCTTACAGAGCGCGTAAGTATCGAGCAGCAACGCCTTGCACAGCTTAAAGAAATGCACTTACAACGTAGCAAAATACAGCAAGAACTATTAAGCCAATTTGAGCTTAATTATCAAGTTGAGCAACAGGCTTTTGATCAGCTGCAAATAACGGCAGGTATCGATGGCATGCTGCAAGAATTGAATGTTGAACTTGGCCAAAATCTCGTGCCCGGTACCCGCCTTGCGGTGGTTGGCTCAAATAAAGCACTCAAAGCAGAGCTAAGCGTTAAGCAAGCAGATGCCGAAAAAGTGGCACTCAATATGGCAGCGAAAGTAAACACCTTTAGCCAAGCAGACCACAGTGAAGTTGATGCCAAAGTCACCCGAATTGATCCTATTGTTACCGATGGTCGAGTTATTATCGAACTTGATTTACAAGGCACACTGCCTGCAAATGCTCGACCCGATTTAAGCATTGAAGGCTATGTGGTTAGCAACATTATTCCCGATGCGTTAACCATTAACGTGCCGCAAAAAGCACAAGCAAATAGCGAAGCCACGCTGTTTAAACTTAATCCAAACACCCAGTTAGCAACGCCAACCAATATCGAATTTGGTACACTCAGTGACAATCAAATTCAACTTTTGAGCGGTGCCACCGTGGGCGAACAGCTGATCATTTCAGACCTTTCTAAATGGCAGCATTTGGCAACAATAAAAATCGAACAGGACAGTTTATGAAAACCAATACGCTTATCTCATTAAACAAAATCGCCAAAGTTTATCGCGGCCAAAATGTTGAAACCTATGCATTAAAAGACATCAGCCTGAATATTAACCAAGGTGACTATATCTGCATTAGCGGCCCATCTGGCTGTGGTAAATCGACGCTGCTGTCATTATTAGGCTTACTCGATAGCCCAACTGCTGGCGACTATTTCATTAAAGAAGTCGACACAAAAACCCTTGATATGGATCAGCAAGCTGAACTTAGAAACCTTCACATTGGTTTTATATTTCAGTCGTTTAACCTAATTGATGAATTATCGGTGTTCGACAACGTGGCACTGCCGCTCACTTATCGAGAGCCAGCCATGAGCCCGAGCGAAATTGAGCTTGCGGTAAAACAGGCCCTTGATGAAGTTGAAATGGGCCACCGCTCTCAGCACAAACCAAATCAATTATCTGGTGGTCAGCAACAGCGTATTGCTATTGCCCGCGCACTGGCTGGCAAGCCAAGCATTTTATTGGTGGATGAGCCAACTGGTAACTTAGATTCAAAAAATGGTGATGCCGTCATGGACTTGCTTGATGAGCTGAATAAAAAAGGCACCACGATTTGTATGGTAACCCATGATTTACGTTATGCCGGGCGTGCAAAGACGCAACTTAAATTGCTAGATGGTGAAATTGTTTCCTACTCTGAAGCTCGCCAAGCACCTAGCAGCGACACTGCTGAGCAAGTACTCGAAAGCGCCGAGGTGATGTAATGAAATTAACCAAAACACGCGCCCAACTGAGCTTAGCGTGGGCATCATTAATGAATGCACCGGGCTTTGTCACTGCGGTTATCGCAACGCTTGCTTTAACACTTGCCACCTTGTTTGTAGTGCTTAGCCTTGTTAACAGCTACTTTTTAAAGCCCCTTGATGTGTACGATGAAAGCCGCATGGTAGTGGTTGAGCAATCACTTACTTATGATGACTACGATGCCACCGGCTTTCAAAGCTATCAATCGATGGTGCATTGGCTTAAACATAATCAAAGCTTTGAACAAAGTATGATGATCAATGCGGGTGAGCAAATCTTTGCAAACCTTGATGGCGAGCCTAAAGAGTCTGTGCTGTATGTTGGCGGCAACTACTTTGACTTATTAAACACGCCATTTTTAATGGGACAAGGTTTTGACCTTGGAGAAACGCTAGAAACACCTGATGACCGCGTTGTTATATCTGCCAATTTTTGGCGCAAGCATTACAACAGCGACCCGAACATTATTGGTAAAACACTCTCAGTCATGGCGGGTGAAACCGATTATGTTCACCGTATCGTGGGTGTTGTTGATGACTCATTCAGCCCACCTTACATGTTTAAAGCAAGCGATGTTGAAGTGTGGTTTCCATCAAGTGCGGACCGCCGTTTCTTTCACAATGACGATTGGCAAAGCCCATGGACAAACACTTTTAAAAACCTAAAACTGATTGCAGTTTTAAAGCCAGGGGTCACCATAGACCAAGTTAAAGTCGATTTAAAACAACAAATTGATACGGTTAAATCAGAGTGGCTAAACAACGGTGGTATCACCGATGTAAAACCTGAAGTAACTCCTTATCGTGACGTTGAGCTGGGTAATAACGATGACTTAAGCTTGATGATGTTAGCCGGTGCGGTAGGGCTACTGATTATTGCAGTACTGAATGTAAGCACATTATTCTTCTCGCGTGCTCTTGCTCAACATAAAACCCTCGCCTTGCAGGCGGTGTTAGGTGCTAAACGCAGCACGTTATTTAAAAGTATCTTTTTACAGTCACTGATTTTAATGACCTTATCGGTAAGCATTGCGCTGTTTTTATCGGTATGGGGCATACGCTTATTTAAAGTATTAGCAGAAGGCCGATTGCCACTGGTTAATAGCTTGGCCGTGGATAGCACGTTAGTTATTGTTGCCATCTTACTGTGTATTGCTCTTGCTTATATTTTCTCTGTAATTACAGCACGTTTAGTAAATTACAAAACCCTAAATACGCAAATGCAAAACAGTGGTAAAGGCGGGGTTTCACAGGTATCTGGCCGTACAGTGCGTATTTTAATTGGCTCACAAATGTTTGTTGCCGCGCTGCTTGTTAGCTTTTCAGTGATGGTAGTGAGTAAAGCCATGGGCACGATTAACCGCCCACTCGGTAGCGATACCGAAAACCTGTATTTTGCCAACCTGTTCCAACCAAATAATCAAATGTCATTGGCGGAGCGCTACGAACACATGCTGCAATACAAGCAGGTTTTGCTTGATAGCCAAGGTATTGATGATGTTGCCCTAGGTCACAGCCCTGTTTCGCAAAGACAAAACGCCAACACCCTGACTGATGTAAACGGTAAAAGCTCAATTTTCTTCCCTAGTCAGTGGGTAGGGCCTGATTACTTTGCGTTAGTTAACACCAAAATTCTCGCTGGCCGCACCTTTAGCGAACAAGCTATACGTGGTGAAACCAACGAGATACTGGTATCAGTTAGCGTTGCAGAGAACTTATTACCAAGCCAAGACTATCGAAATATCATCGGCAAGAGCTACCAAGGTTTAGAAGAAAAGATGTATGAAGTGGTGGGTGTAACCGAAGACTTTAATCACCCTAAATACTACGATGAGTCGTTTGGTCGTCACATTTGGTGGCCAGCAACACCGTATAGCTACATGTTTACTATCAAAGCTTCTGAAGGCGTTAAGCTGACTAATAAACAAATACTTAATACGCTAAAAGAAAAGAACAGCGACTTAACCATGTGGCAATTTAATGACCTGCAACAAGAGTACGACAATTTACTGTATATGAGCCGACTGACCGTGGTTCTGTGTAGTACCTTAGCGCTATTTACTCTATTATTAGCAGCAATCGGTATTTTTGGGGTACTGAGCTACAACCTGGGTCTGCGCCGCTATGAGTTTGGTATTCGTATGGCATTAGGTGCGAAAAAAGCACGCTTATTCAAGCTGATGAGTGTTGAAGCTATTATCCCTGTGCTCATTGGTTTTGCGGTTGCTCTCGCCGCGGTAATAGTGGGTTTTTACATGTTACAAGGACAGCTAATGTCTTGGCTGATACTTGATGTAAGACTGCAATTACTCGCTTGGAGTATTACCTTATGTATTGCGCTATTCGCTTGCTTTAGACCTTTGGTTTTACTGCTTAAAGCAAAACCTATGGCCGCACTACGTAACGATTAACAGCACAAAATGGTGGCTTAAATTTAAGCCACCTCAACAGGATAATAAGAAAACATCATGGACAAAATCTTAGTCATCGACGATCAAGCTGATGTACGTCTGGCTGCTACTGTTGCATTACAACAATTAGGCTTACACTGCCATGAGGCCGAAGGCCCTGAACATGCCCTTGAATTATTAAAATCAGAGCACATTAGCCTGATTTTGCTTGATATGAACTACAAGCTCGACACGACCTCAGGTGAAGAAGGGTTACGCTTTTTAAAGCAACTAAATCAATTAGGCTCGACCATACCTGTTATTGTGATGACCGCATGGGCCAGCATTGATGTTGCCGTTAAAGCCATGCAATTAGGGGCTGTCGACTTTGTTGAAAAGCCATGGAATAACTTACGCTTAACTGCCGTTGTGCAACAACAACTCAAGCTCAAGCAAAGTAATCACGACAATGCCTGTTTAAAGGCGCTTACCAGCGACACACAGGCCCATTACATAGCCCACTCAGAAATCATGCAACTGTTGCTTGCCAAAGCTGAGCGCGCAGCAAAAACCGATGCCAGTATTTTAATTACCGGCGAAAATGGCACTGGCAAAAGCTTATTGGCACATTATATCCACCAGCACTCGCTCAGAGCTGATAAACGCTATGTAAGCGTGAATGTTGGCGCCATTGCCCCGACGCTATTCGAAAGTGAATTATTTGGCCATAAGAAAGGCTCTTTTACTGATGCCAAAGAAGACCGCCTAGGACGTTTTGAAATTGCCGAAGGCGGCACCTTATTTTTAGATGAAATTGCGACTTTAAGCCTTGAGCTACAAAGTAAAATGCTCCGTGTGCTAGAAAGCAAAGAATTTGAAGTGCTAGGCTCAAGCCAAACCAAAACCGCCAATGTTCGCATTATTTCTGCCACCAATAGCGAATTAGCTACAGCTATTGAGCAGGGTGAGTTCCGCCGTGATTTATTATTTAGACTCAATACCATTGAACTGCACATTCCACCGCTTCGTGACAGAAAAGACGACATCGCTCCCTTGGCAGAACACTTATTGTTGGTGCATGGTAAAAAATATCAACGCGCGAATATGGCGCTCAGTGATGACGCCCTAAAGGCGCTAAAAAATTACAGTTGGCCTGGTAATATTCGTGAGCTAAGCCATTGTATTGAACGCGCGGTGATCATGAGCGATAACAACAATATTCAAGCCAATGACCTCATTTTAGATCAACCAAGTTGCGAGCAAACAAATAGCAATGCCGAACAGGCTTTGCCACTATTGCCCCTTGAAGAGCTTGAAAAACAGATGATTCAAAAAGCACTGCTGCAATTTAATGGCAATGTTATCGCCGCAGGAGAATTTTTAGGGTTAAGCAAATCGGCGATTTATCGTCGCATTGATAAACATCAGCTCGATTTAAAAGAAGTAGAACGCTAAATGAGTAACAAGTTGTCGTTAGAGCAGCGTATTCGACGCTATTTTTATATGCTTATAGCGGTGCTATTAACGCTTGGTATTGCCCTTTCGCTCAGCTTAAAACTAGATTGGTTTGCTAGTATCAGCCTATTATTGCCGTTTATCGGGATAAGCGCTTTTGCTTTAATTAAAAGCTACCGTGCGATCACCGATGTGGTTGAACGCTTTGGCCTGCAACTAGATGCATTGGCAAATGACGAAAGTAATAGTTGGCATTTAGCGTCTTATCAAAGTGGACGAGTCGCAGCGCTTAAGCAAGATTTTGCCAAGCTCAGCAATAAAATAGCCAAGAACAAACGCCATTATATGCAAACAGAAGAGTTTGTTTTTGAGTTTGCCAGCATGCTGGACTTACCCATCGTTATACTAGACCCCCATGGCTTAATTTACTTTAGTAATAAGGCGTTTATAAACAGTATTAGTCATCGCCAAATTGAAGGTAAGTCGGCCAGCGACTTAGGCATTGCTCTGCATGATGGCGAATGGCAACAAAACAGTGACTCACTGTTTAAACAACGCTTTAAAATCTCATCGCAGACTTTTTGGCGGACCGGCAGAAACTTTGAATTACTCACCTTCTTTTCAATTGAGCAACAGCTTCGCGATAATGAACAACTTGTTTGGCAACGGTTAATTCGCGTGTTAAATCATGAAGTACGTAACTCACTCACGCCGATTTATTCAATGAGTCAATCATTGCAAACCCTTAAGCGCCAAGGGCAAATTAGCAGTCACGATGATCTCGCCCAAGATATGCTGCAAGTTATAGAAAAGCGCGCTCAACACTTGCTTGATTTTGTAGCCAGTTACAGTGCGTTTGCAAAGCTACCACCCGCACAAAAGCAGGCAATCAGTAGCGAGCAATTAAACACACGTTTAAGTGCTATTTTTCCTGAACTAGTAATAAATAGCAGCGAAGAATTACATGTTAATGCCGACTTAGGCCAGCTAGAACAAGCGTTGATCAACCTGATAAAAAATGCCTTTGAAGCAGGCAGCAATTCTGCCCCTAGCCTCACTTGGTCAAGGCAAGGTGATAGCTTAAATATTGCAATTAGCGACCAAGGTTGTGGCATTCAAAACCCCGATAACTTGTTCGTGCCATTTTACTCAACCAAGGCAAATGGCACAGGTATAGGACTTGTGATAACCCGAGAACTTGTGCGCAACCAAGGCTTTGAATTATCAATAAACTCAAAACCCCAGCAAGGCACAGAAGCTACAATTACGGTGCCCAGATAGCTTATTTTACAAATGTGGCTTTCACACGCTTAGATAAAAGCATATAAGGTCCCCAGATCACAGCTTGAATAAGCCCTCTGATAATCATAGTTCTAACTTCATCGTCGAACACGTCGACATCAGGCACAATTAAACTAACCGCATAGGCATCGAGAGCAATAAACGCTAGTCCACCAAATAATATCGCTAAGTACCAACTTACAAATGCTTTCTTATGCTTAAAAAACAACACAATTAAATAAAGCGAAGCTAAAAATAGTGCTGCATTAAACACCATTTCAATGATCAGTAAAGGCTCCCAAAGCGGATGATACATATCACCAAATTGCGACGTTAAACGTTGCCACATCTCGGTCGTGAAAATGGGTTTAAAGGTATTAATTGATTCGATAAACACTCTAAAAGGGCTGATCACTACACCTATCGCCACAAGAATGAGCCAACCTTTTATGCCAACTAAGTCATCATTTACGGAGCTTTTAGCTTCTGGTGTTTCGATTTGGTTTTGTTGTTTTGCTTCTTCCATGAGTTGTCCTTTTTATTTTTATTTCTTCTACTATACGCTTATTTTTTAATAAAATTCACAAAAACAACAGATTGTTGCGCTTTCAGAAAAACCACGCTATGTTTATTTTTTAAACTACGGAAGGTCATAAAAATGAAAAACGCTATAAAACCCATCGTATTAGCAACATCACTTATTCTAGTTACAGCCTGTAATTCAACGGCTCCTATTAATAAAACAGCAACGACAGCCATAAGCCAAGAAAAATTTAGCCAATTTCATCAGTACGATGAAAAATCAAATATCACCCTTGAGTACACTGACTACGGGCAAATATTAAATGCCTCGGTGATTGATTTAGGTATGTCAGATCGCTATCGCATTTCACAAAACACAACCAAAATTGGCACCCGGTTGTCGTCGAACCCAAAACCGTCGACTGCAACAGAAGCAAACCGCTTTTATTATGATTCGTACAAAAAGAACCCTCAGATGAAGCAAGACTTGCAAAAAGTGCAAGAAAATATGGCCGACCTGCCAAACAAAATTAATTTAAGTAACTTACCAAAATCAGAGTTGCTCGCTTACTGGCTCAATCTTTATAACGTGACGGTGCTCAATGAGTTAGTGCAGCAGTACCCTGTTAAGAACCTGACCAAGTTATTAAATGAAGAACCAAGTTTTTTTGATAAGCCACGCTTTAACTTTAACGGTAACCAGTATTCATTAAACGACATTGAGTACAACATTGTTGCACCGCTATTTAACAATGACCCGCTATTAATATATGGCTACTACCGTGGCTACATTGGCAGCCCAAATTTGCTTGACCACCCATATACAGCAAAAAATGTGTTTACCGCCCTGACCACCAACGCAGTGCAATTTGTAAATTCAAACCGCGGTAGTGTGATAGGTAACCATAGCACTCGTGTTTCTTCGTTATACCTTGAAAAGAAAAACTATTTTCCTAACTTTGAAGAAGATTTAGCTGACCACCTTCAATCGTTAGTAATTCAAGAGCCAGATAAAGACCAAGTTGTAAAAAACCTCTCTTTTAGTATCGATAACTACGACATTACCGATATTTTAGGCAGTGATGTGGAATATGGTGGAGGTAATGCGACAGTCGCCGATCCGAGTATAGTCGCAGAGGGCTTTGATACTAGATTTGTTACTTATGGTGCAAACTTAACTAAAGAAGTCGGCCATGTAAGCCCGTTACGCCGCGAGATTTTGCAAAAAATCACGCAAAAATACTATGAAGTAAATACTCGCGTTGAAATAAAAGACTTACCAGCTAAAGAGTCTGAAGATAAATAACATAAACCTAAAGCGGCTCGCTATGAGCCGCTTTAATACCCGCTTAAATACCCAACTAAAACACTTAGCAAAACTGCAATAGCCAACTTTAAGTCTTTTTTTTCTGTGTTAATTACCTGGATATTGCCAATTTAAAGCAAAAGCAATGTGTTTATTTTTTGTACTAAGGAAGGTGGTAAAAATGAAAAGCGCTATAAAGACCATCGCATTAACAACATCACTTATTTTGGTAACAGCCTGTAATTCAACGGCTCCTATTAATAAAACAGCCATCACAGCAATTAACCAAGAAAAATTTAGCCAATTTCATCAGTATGATGCAAACTCAAACATTACTCTTGATTACGCTGGCTATGGGCAAATATTAAGTGCTTCGGTCATTGATTTAGGCATGTCTGACCGCTACCGCATCACCTCACACACCACGACGATTGGTACACATTTATCATCCAACCCTAAACCTTCAACAGCAACAGAAGCAAACCGCTTTTATTATGATTCATATAAAGACAATCCTAAAATGAGGCAAGCCTTGCAGGTCATACAAAAAAATATGGCCGACCTGCCAAATAAGATTAACTTGAGTAACTTGCCAAAGTCTGAACTGCTTGCTTACTGGTTCAATCTTTATAACGTGACGGTACTCAATGAGTTAGTCCAGCAGTACCCAGTAAAAAACTTATCTAAGCTAATAAACGAAGAGCCAAGTTTTTTTGATAAGCCACGCTTTAACTTTAACGGTAATCAATATTCATTGAACGATATAGAGTACAACATTGTTGCACCGCTATTTAACAATGACCCGCTATTAATATATGGCTATTACCGTGGTTATATTGGTAGCCCAAATTTACTTAACTACCCATATACAGCGAAAAATGTATTTACCGCCCTGACTAACAATGCAGTGCAATTTGTAAATTCAAATCGAGGCAGTGTTATTGATACTCATAGCACACGTGTTTCTTCGTTATACCTTGAAAAGAAAAACTATTTCCCTAACTTTGAAGAAGACTTAGCTGACCATCTTCAATCATTAGTTATTCAAGAACCAGATAAAGACCAAGTTGTGCAAAACCTCTCTTTTAGTATCGATAATTACGATATTACCGATATTTTAGGTACCGATGTTGCTTATGGTGGAGGTAATGCAGTTGTTGTCGATCCTAGTATTGTGGCACTGGGCTGGGATAAAACATTTACGACCTATGGTAACCACTTAACTAAAGCTGGCACCGTAAGCACATTACGCCGCGAGATTTTGAAAAAAATCACGCAAAAATACTATGAAGTAAATAGTCGCGTTGAAATAAAAGACTTACCTGATAAAGAAAGCACTGAAAATTAGCGCTTATTGAGCATTGGACCTAAAAAGAAGCATTTATATTGAATTTTATTTGGCTCATGCCGTGAAATTCAGTAATTTGTCATATAAAACTAAACGTAATTAGAAAATAACAATGAAATGGATGCACTTACAACTTAAGGTACTGGCTGTTTTTTTATTCTTTGTGAGCTGCTTTGCAGCCGCTGAAGAGTATCAGGTTGCACCCGCAGCTAACTGGGTAAAACAACATAAGTTACTCACCCCTGAAATTCCTCGAGACCAAATACGAGACGGGACTTTCTACCTGATGCTCGACACTCAGCTTCAGGTATCTGAGCAAGCCCCACAGCAACGCTTTAATCGTACTGTAATGCAAGCAGTCAATCAGTCTGGGGTTGATTATATTAGCCAGCTGAATATTGATTTTGACCCAAATTATCAATCTCTTACGCTCAATAGTTTAGGCATCATTCGTGACGGCCAATATATAGATAAACTAAATAGTGCCGAGCTACAGGTGTTACAACGCGAGACTGACTTAGCAAGTCGTATATACAATGGCACCTTAAGCCTAAATGTCATTATTGATGATATGCGGGTCATGGATATTTTAGATTACAGCTATACGATTTCGGGGAGTAATCCTGTTTATCAACACTTCAGCACCATGCGCACACTGAACTGGTCGGTGCCGATAGTGCAGCAATTTATGCGGGTAAAGTGGCAAAAGCCTACGCCCTTATATATCAACTTTATGAATGGCGAGTCACCAGTTACTAAAACCAAGCTAGATACGGGTTTTGACTACCAAATTAGCCAACACAATGAGCCGACAATTCGCTCCGCAAGCGAAGTACCGCATTGGTATTCACCTTACAAAGAAGTGTATTTCTCTGAAGTAAATAATTGGCAAGAGGTGATCAATTGGTCGTTACCTTTATACCAATCGGCCATCGAAGTAAGCCCTGCTATTGAAACAATTGCCCGTCAAATTAAGTTTCAACATACCGATTTAGAGTCTCAAATTGTTGCAGCCCTGCGCTTTAGCCAAGACGAAGTACGTTATTTAGGCCTAGAAATGGGCACCAACTCGCACCAGCCTACACCTGCATCAGAAACCTTGGCACTGCGCTATGGCGACTGTAAAGACAAAACCGTCTTGCTCATTTCTTTACTTAAAGCGCTCGGCGTAGAGGCTCATCCAGCTTTAGTTAACACCGAAGACAGGAAACGTACTGCCAGCTTACCGGTCTCTCCTAGCTTGTTTGACCATGTGATTGTCACCTTAGAGCACCAAGGTAAGCGCTATTGGCTTGATCCGACCATTTCATACCAGCGCGGCGATTTAGCACATTTAGCTCAACCGAACTACGATGTAGCGTTAATCATAAAGCAAGGTGAGACAGGCTTTACTGATATGTTCACAGAGCCTGCCCTAAAACGCATACAGGTTTTTGATAGTTATCAGATCCCAGAAGGTATTGATGAGCCAGTTAGTTTCTCAACTCAATATAAATACGGCGACTTTGAAGCAATTAGCCGCCGCAGTTCAATCGCTAAAAACAGCTTAAAAAGCATAGAAGATGATTACCGCGAATATTATCAAGATACCTACAAGGGCTTAAAAACAGTCAAACCTATGCTGGTTGAATCTCCAGAAGACACCGGTCAGCTAATTACCAATGAGCACTATACTATTGATAACTTTTGGCGACCTAAGGGTAATGATTTTCAAAACGACTTTTACGCCAGTGAAATTCAAAACTCAGTTTATAAGCCAGAACAGCGAGAGCGTAACAATGCACCAATGTGGTTTCGTTACCCAAATAATATCGAAACAACCATAAAGGTTACGTTTACGGATACTAATTGGCAGTTTGATGATGAGCAGGTCACGATCGACAACCCATTTTTTCATTTTGAAAAACGCGTGACATTTAAAGATTCTGTGTTGACCTTATACTTTGATTACAGTGCTAAGCAGGATCATATTCCAGCCGATCAAATAGACCTTTACCTAAGCGAGCGCAAAAAACTCAATAACGCGACCCATTACGGCATCATTAAATACGGCACAAATAGCGCCAAAACCACACCAGCGGATGACGAAACCAACTGGTATAGCGTTTTTATTTTAAGTTACTTGGCGGCAATCATCTTTTTCATCGCGGCTTGGCGTATAGAAGCAAGTAACCGCCCAGTTTTTGCTGAGCAACAGTTCTACCCTGTCAGTAACAGTAAGTTTGTTATTTATAGCTTATTAAGCTTAGGAATATTCATTAACTACTGGAGCTATCGCAACTGGAAAGCGATAAAAGAGCAACAACAAAGCCATATTATGCCGATTGCCCGAGGGATATTTGCACCACTGTTTTTTATTCCGTTGTTACTTGAGCTTTGCAAGCACAGCGAGCAAACCTTTGGTAAAAATAAGATCATGCCCGTTGCGGTTGGGTTCGTGTTATGGCTGGCGATTATCATTTCTGAAGTCGTAAGCTATAACTGGGAATATGGTACTTGGCTGTTTTTAGTTACACCTATTCTATGGTTGCCACTGGTTAATTACATTCAAAACCTCAAGCAACCCGAACAGGCTCTTGAGTACCACTCTCAGTGGCGAGCGAGGCAGGTTATCATTTCGATATTCATGCTGCCTTGGTTATTTTATGGCTTAATTTATGAGCTATATTTGTTGCCAAGTTCAGCCATAGTAACCGGTGACAAGCTTTGGTCTTATCAAGTTAACTTTTTAAAAAGAAAAGAAATTATTCCTGCCAACGAGAGTGTACATTATTTTTATAGTGACGCATTTATCGATTTTAAAACTGATGGAAACGGCATCACAGAAAACACTATTTTTAGTTACTGGAAAAATGAGCAAGGTGTGCTCGAAAAAGATCAGCGCCGCTTTAGTGACATTAAAGAGCTCAACGTTGATTATGCTAAAAGCGCCCTACTCACAACCACGCTCACGGTCATTGACCACAATGGTGATGAAATGATGTTATTTCTGAGCCATGAAGATGACTTAGATAAGAAGTTTGTCGCTGAGGTAGAGCGCTTAATTAAAGCCAATACCCCAGCAACTGAGCAAAACGCAGATTAAGTCAGTCGCTTAATCATGCGTTTTAAGGCGGGCGCTTTCAGAGGCTTATAAAGCAATGGATAGCCCGCATCGAGCACTAACTCGCGTATGCCTTCATCATGATTCGCAGTATTAACGATGGCTGGTAAGCGTGTTAGTGCCGCTTGCTCAATCACTTCAAGTCCCGTTACCCCATCATCAAGCTGATAATCAATAATCAACAATTGCGGCAGGGCTTGGCTTGCCTTTAACTCCTCAAGCTCCACTAAGTTTGTGGCTGTTGAGATTTCACAGCCCCAATTTTCGAGTAGCTGCTTTAGTGCCTCTAACACATTGCGGTCATTATCAAGCAACCAAATACGCAATTGCCCCAGCTCGGTTTCTTGTGATGCCTCAGCGCCTTTCGCTTGCGCTGGCGCAGTACTCACTCTACAAGGTAGAGTTAGGGTAAATTGCGTGCCTTTACCAAGCTCAGACCCCATCACTAGCGGAATTTTAAGTAAGTCACATATACGTTTAGTGATTGCCAACCCTAAGCCTAACCCCTCGGCGCTTGGCTTTGCACCAAGCTGTTTAAACTCTTGGAAAATAGTTTGTTGATCGCTCGATGCAATACCAATCCCTGTGTCTTCAACAATAAAGGATACATGGTCATCGTCGTACTGCATTTTTAAGCGCACTTCACCTTGCTCGGTATAACGAATCGCATTACTCAAAAGGTTACGCAGCACTCTTCGCAGCAGCGCTTTGTCGGTATGCAGGCGCACATCACAAGTTTCAATAATAAACTTTAAGCCTTTTTCACGGGCAAGGGCTTCGTAGTCATTACGCAGTGGCTCAACCAACGAGCTGGCAGCAAACTCGCTCATTTGTACTTTAAACGAGCCTGAATCGAGCTTGGTTAACTCTAAAATACTCGATAACAACTCTTCGGCGCTGCCTAATGAATTCTTTATATTCATCGCCAGCTCTTTAAGTTCGGTGTCTTGGGCTTTTTCATTCATTAAAGAACAAAACAAACTCGCAGCATTGAAAGGTTGCAGTAAATCATGGCTGGCAGCGGCAAAAAAGCGCGTTTTACTGACCGTTGCTTGTTCCGCCACTTGCTTTGCCATCGACAACTCTTGGTTTGCTTGAGTCAATGCCAAGGTGCGGGCTGCGACTTTTTCTTCAAGGCTAACATTTGCTTCGGTTAACGCTTTTTGTTGTTTTACGAACTCGGTGATGTCGGTATAGGTTGTTACAAAGCCACCACCGGGCAGTGGGTTACCTTGCATTTCAAACACCCGGCCATCATTGTGCGAGCGCTGGTATTTATAAGCGCTGCCTTGGCGTAAATAGGCTAAGCGTTTTTCAACTTCGCTGGTCATGCTCTCGCCGCTAAATAAGCCACGCTCGGCATTAAAACGAATAATGTCGGCAACCGGGCGGCCTATGTAAAGCGCATCATCTGGGTAGGCGAACATGTTTTTGTAGCCTTGGTTCCAAGCTACCAAGCGCAGCTCACTATCAACTACACTGATCCCTTGTTGAATGTTTTCGATTGTTGATTGCAGTAAATCACGATTAAATTTAAGTACTTGGCTTGCTTCATCAACAAACTCGGCAACCTGCTCTAGAGGCTGGCGCTGCTCATTTTTGGCCACATCTAAAATAAGCCGTGCCGATGCGCCGCCGATCACCGCAGACATCTCGCGCTCAACTAATAGTTCTAACTCAACATTGGCAGGACGTTTCCACTTACTTTTATCATCAGGAAAGTAATGATTTACCAACGACTGCGCCGCTTCTTTTTCGGCAAATCGTTGCATTAGTGCACCTAGGTCATGGTAACTCAAAGGCTGTAGATGATTACTCACTCGAGAATCACTAAGCTGCGACACAAACTTATTGCTCTGCAAGCGTTCAGCTAAGGTTGCTCGACTAAATAACGGTACTAAGAAATACACTAAACAGTTCGCACCTAGCGATAGCAATAAAGCTTGGCTAATGCTTTCCATTCCTAGTGAGAATAAGTCGGTTGGCGCTAACCAGCTTATTCCCCACGGTCCATTCACAAGCCATAAGCTATCGCTTCCTAAACCTCCGGCGATATTCGGTAGTAAAAGTGTGTATCCCCAAATAATAAAGCCGCTTAAAATCCCCAATTGCGCACCGCGACACGATGCTTGTCGCCACCATAAACCTATGATCATGGCAGGCGAAAATTGCGCGACTAAGGTAAACGACATCAAACCCACATTGGCAAGGGTTGTACTTTCGCCTAGCACTCGGTGAGTGAAGTAGCTTAGCAATAAAATCAATACGATAACTATTTTACGCGCATGTAAAAGGTTATTTTTATCAAGCCCGCGACTACTCGATGTAAGTTGCGAGCGGCGTAAAATAAACTGGTTAATAAAGTCATTAGTGATCATCACTGAAAGCACAATTGATGACACAATCACCATACTGGTAGCCGCTGAAAATCCACCTAAAAAGGCTAATAACGCCACAAAGGCATCATCAGCTGCCATAGGTAAAGCCAATACAAAGGTGTCGTAGCCGACTTCTTGACCTTGAAAGTAAATTAATCCAGCGTATGCAATCGGTAGAATAAACAGGTTAATAAGTAATAGGTAAATCGGAAATAGCCAACGCGCCGAGGCCAGCTCTTTATCGTTATTTTTTTCGATAAAGCTCATGTGGAATTGCCTTGGCAAACATAAGGTCGCCAAAATACCAAGCAAAGTATGAGCAACATACACATAGGTTGGACTTTGTGTGGCCGCCACTTGCTGATCAATATTTAGGTCATGCGCTTTTTCAAACAGCGCCACTGGGCTGTCGAATAGAGCAAAGCATACATACAAACCCACCGCTAAAAACGCCAACAACTTAACCACAGACTCGAAGGCAATACTGGCAATCAATCCTGGGTTATGTTCGCTGGGCTTTAACCGCCTCGCGCCGAATAAAATAGCAAACAGTGCCAATACAATCGTGATGTAAAAAGTGCTATCGGCCCATACTTCATGGCTTTGTGTGGCAGCACGATCGGTAAGTAAGTTGATACTTTGTGCAGTTGCACTTAGCTGTAAAGAGATATAGGGCACAATGGCAATCACTGAAATCAATGAAATGAGCCCAGACAAACTCGACGATTGACCATACCGAGTCGCAATGAAATCTGCCATTGAGGTTATTTTTTGCTGCCGACAAATATGCGCTATGCGGCAATACACTTGCCAGCCAAAAATGAATAACAAAATAGTACCGGCATAGGTCGGAGCCAACCACCAACCGTTGTAAGCAGCTTGTGCTGTGGTACCAAAAAACGCCCAAGAGGTGCAATACACCCCAAGTGATAAACCATAGGTTAAGCCTTTAAAAGGCAATACTTTTCTTTTATCAGCCCAGCCTGCAACCGCAAATAAAATTGCCAGATATACAATTGCAAGAAGGCTTATTGACCAAATTGAGAACATCGCATGTGATTATTTTAATTGTTATAGCCCCAGCATAGTTTTTATTGCACGTAATTTACAGCCTAACTTTAGTGCTAATGCATTGTATAACTGAAGTTTAAAAAACAGACATAAAGAAATGAGAATTATTTTCAATTGAGTGTTGACAGATACGCAAATCTAATTGATAATCACTATCAACAAGACAGTAAAGTGTTCTGACTTGTTCGGAATAAACTGATTTGTTTCTCGACCCTGAAACACGTGTGGCCCACGATAAAGCTAAGATCGCCTGTTGCTAATCGCAACGCCCCTTGATGTTGGCAACAGGTGATCGCCCTACTATTTTACTTGCTACATTGCTCATATCGGTGACGGTAGATATGAAACTCAAAAAGCCCTTACAGGGCTTTTTTTATGTCTAAAATTCGTACCAAATCTGCAAGCCAAACTAAATGAGAATTATTTTCAAAAATATATTGACAGCACCGCAAACCTAATTGATAATTAATCTCAACAAGCCAAGCGAAGTATGATGACTTGTTCAGATTGAATTTGTTTCTCCCCAGAAACGCGTGTCGCCACGTTAAAGCTTTAGCTTATATGTTACTAATGGCAACGCCCCTTGATATTGGCAACATATAAGCGACCCTACTTATTTTACTTGCTACATTGCTCATATCGGTGACGGTAGATATGAAACTAAAAAAGCCCTTGCAGGGCTTTTTTTATGTCTAAAAATTAATGTGTTAATTTTATCGACGGTTCTTACGTGCACGTGCGCGTCGTTGTTTTTTCTCTTCTTCTTTAGCGGCTTTTTTCGCCTCTGCAGCAGCGCGAAGCTCAGCAACCATTTGCTCTTCTTCTTCACGCATAGCTGGTGTTTCCATGGTAATACGACCAATAATGCCATCGCGTAATTCGTTAATAAGAATTTCAGACATTTTGTAAGTATCGATTTGATTACCACCGCGGATACAACCACGCTTTTTACCTGCCATTTCAACAAACTCCCAGTCAGACTCTGGTAGCTCATCAATTTTATAGCGGCTTTTTAAAAGCTCTGGGTATGCTTGCAATAAATATTCAGCGGTGTAACTTGCCACTTCTTCGTAGTCGATAGCGGTATCACGAATAGCGCCAGTTGCCCCTAAACGATAACCTGAGTTTTCGTTCTCTACTTTAGGCCATAACATACCCGGCGTGTCGTAAAGCATAATGCCATCGTCAAGCTTAATACGTTGCTGCGCTTTTGTTACCGCAGGTTCATTACCTGTTTTTGCTACGATACGGCCGGCCAAGGTATTAATAAGAGTTGATTTACCAACGTTTGGAATACCCATGATCATGGCTTTAATTTGTTTATCAGCGCCTACTTTATGCGGCACTAATTTTTTACAAAGCTCATTAATACGATGTACTTCACCCGCTTTATCATTACCAAAATCAATCGCTTTTACGCCACTTTGCTGCTCAAAGTAGTCTTTCCAAGCTTGCGTTAACTTAGGATCAGCCAAGTCCGCCTTGTTCATGATTTTGATCACCGGCTTGTCGCCACGCAGCGCAGTAACCATTGGGTTTTCACTACTATAAGGAATACGGGCATCAAGTACCTCAATGATCACATCCATCTGTGGCATGATTTCTTTAATTTCGTTTCGGGCTTTGTTCATGTGACCCGGGAACCACTGTATTCCTGTTCTACTCATTAGATTATTAAGCTCTTTATTTTAAAGGCTAACGCCATGGGGAT
Organism: Pseudoalteromonas sp. CO109Y; assembly: GCF_004208935.1. Lineage (NCBI taxonomy): Bacteria > Pseudomonadati > Pseudomonadota > Gammaproteobacteria > Alteromonadales > Pseudoalteromonadaceae > Pseudoalteromonas > Pseudoalteromonas sp. CO109Y. The sequence goes on along the minus strand of NZ_SGPD01000038.1, from coordinate 125,321 downwards.
TTTGCTGATAGGTATAGTTTACTACATCAAGCAGGATTGTTTAAAAATAAAATCATGCCTTCCATCACCACGAAAGACGAGCGACTACATGCGCTGTATCTGCATGCAGTGAGAATGACCAACCATTGCGCTCACATAAGCGTTGCACAATACCTAAACCTAAGCCGTAGCCATGAGAAGCTGTTTCAGTCGCCGTATGTTGGGCATCACCGTCACTGAACTGATTAGTGATTAATAATTCATGCTCTTTAATCAAAATTGCAATCGGCTCCTGTCCTGCAAGGGTATGCTCAAACGCGTTTCGCACCAGGTTATTAATCGCAATAGAAAATGCCTGTGCATGCCCATAAATTATGGGATTGGCGAGCTCATCAAGTTCAACGCCAACGAGCTTACCGTTTAACAAATAGCGTTGCTGCTCTACTGCTTTTCTTACCAGTGGCATTACTAAAAACTGCTCATCATACAAGCCATCATCAGTTTCACGAGCAAGACACAAAAACATTTCGATCATTGTATTCATGTCGTGTGTTGCCCGCCTTACACGATCTAGCACCTTCATATCGGCAGGAGTCAATTGGCTTTGTTCTAAAAGCTCTAGGGCACCGGTAATGACTGTCACTGGTGTGCGCAATTCATGGCTTGCTGAGTCTGTAAAATAGCGTTCTCTTGCGATGAATGCACTCACTCGCTCAAAAGCCTGCTCTATTGTACTTGCGAGCATGCCAACTTCATCATTTGTATATCGGTTAGCATGTATACGCTTGTAATCTTCGTTTGATAATTGCTCAGGATTAATGTCGGCCACAGCTTTAGCAAGTTGAGTTACGGGAGCCAAAGCTCGACGCATCACAACAATTCCAAGCCCAAAGCCTAATAACCCCAATGTTCCTACAAGGCTGCTAATAATAAGTAATAACCACCAATCCTCTGACGAAGAAGCCTCAATCTGCGCGACATCAAACACTACAAACCCAGGTGACTGCTCATTGCCTGTATCAATTACGGCAACATGTAATTCTTCGCTATCAAATTCATACAAGCCTACTACTGGATTTGTTTGCGCCCACGCTTGAAGTGATTGAGGTAAGTTATCTACTTTATCGTACGCCTTAAGATTTGTAGTAATAGCAGGGTAGTTATCTGATGCAACTTGCAATTGCTGGGTTAGCACGCGATCTTCACTCAATCTTATTGCAGCAAAGAAAGCAAACCCCCATGCAATACTGAGCACAGCCACACACATTGCAAACGCGATAGCGACACGTTTGTGCAAACTATGCCGATACATTATTGCACGTCCTTTGCAATTCGATAGCCGATACGGTGCACTGTATGAATCAATGGTGTATCAAATGGTTTATCAATTGCCTGTCTTAACTTGTACATGTGCGAACGAAGCGCATCACCATCGGGAGGCTCATCTGCCCATAATAAAGTTTCGAGACTATCGCGTGTAACAACAGAAGGAGATACCTCCATTAACCGCTGCAATAACTTCATACTTGCAGGATTAAGCTCAATAAGCTGGCCTGCACGATGTACTTGCAAGGTGGACTTATTCATCGTTAGATCAGACACAGTCAATATCTTGTTGGTATTACCGTGACTCCGCTTATAAAGAGCTTGCAGGCGCACATGTAACTCTTGCAATGCGAATGGCTTAACCAAATAATCGTCGGCTCCGACTGCAAACCCTCTCAGTTTATCATCAAGCGTGTCTCTCGCAGTGAGCATAAGTACAGGTGTTTCAACGTCAGCTTCAGCTCGCAACTTTTGACAAAAGTGTAAGCCATCCATCCCTGGAAGCATTAGGTCTAAAACAATGACATCAAACTTGTTGTTCATCGCTAGTTGCATTGCACTTATACCGTCATAAGCAAAGTCCAAGAGATAACAGTGCCTTTCTAGATACGCAGCAATATTCGCACTAATGTCACGATTATCTTCAACAATCAAAGCTCTGATCGGCTCAGTATTCAAAGCATCTAGCATTTTTCTTCCTTACCAAGCGTAATCTAATCGCAATCCGATCAGCGGTTCAGCTTCGCTATCGTCAACGACTTCAATTCCTCGGCGGTAATCAAACTCAGTGTCATCAGCTGATGAAGCTGCCGTGACATTTATAACATCAAGGAAGGCGGTAACATCAATAGGACCAAAGGCACGTCGGTAATCTACACGAACATTCAATGAGCCTGATCCTTCTTTACGGCCAACATTACGCTCTGTAATTTCCTTAGAGTAACGTAAAGGCTGTCCTGGCCCCAAAACATCTTCATGTACAATAAATATGTCATCTGGTCTGCCAGAAAGGTATTTATATCGTCCAGCAAGTTTCCAACGGTCACTTATCTCCCATGTCAGCCCTAACGTGGCAACATGTTCACGACTAAATTCAGCAGCTACGTCGCCAAAACCATCCTTTCGGTTTACGACCGCATCATTGTAAGAATAGGTTGCACTGGCGTAAAGACCTTCGAAAATAGTAGCATTAAGCACAAAATCAGCACCATATGAAGTACCATCACCATCATTTGCATAAGTTCCACTGGTACGGTCTAGGTCAACCACTAAGTCGCTAAGTTGCTGATAATAAACTTCCGTTAGTAATGACCAGTTGGCATTAGGGAAATATTTAAAACCAACACTCGTATGGGTAATTTTTTCAGTTTTAAGATTATTAGTCTCGTTAGCTGCAAGTTCTAAATATCGCGGTGACTGATGAAATAACCCCGCCGTTGCAAAATACCTTACCTTTTGACTTGGCATCCAGTTAATGCTGAATCGAGGTGATATAAAACTTTCATCAGCAAACCCATCTCGTTCAAATCGTAAACCTGTACCAAAATCCCAATCACCCATTTCAAAAATTTGTTCTATATAGCCTGCATAGTTTAATTCTTTCAAAGACGTGACTGAATTAAGGCTTTCAGGGGTTAGTACAATAAACTTTTGCTGTGGGTCTGGTCTATAATCGTCACTATCATAAACATACCGACTCCATTCACCATCTAAAAAGGTGCTGTAATCTAGTTCAATTTGCGTAATTCGGGCACCGACGCTCAACATCCCTAATTGATTTTCTACCTCGAAATCACTTCTCCAACCAATTTCTGTTTCACCTTCAGATATAGTGATAATGTCTTCTCGAATAGGGTATTCAGAAGCTGGCGTTCCCTCGGGCACAAGATCTGGATAAGCCTCACCTTCAGAGCTCAATTTATCACTTTTTCGGTAGTAAACTTTATTAGTCAAAACAGCGGTTTCACCAAGTAACGTGGTCAATGTTAAACCATACAAGTCACTATCTTGCTCAGCATTTTGCAATGCAGTATCTTCAAAATTAGGTGATTCAGAAACATGCTCAACGCCACGAGTATATTTCTCATGCGTATCCATGAGTAACACTTCAAAAGTGTTATTTTGATTAATGGGTATCACTGATTTAAAAATAATATCCCTTAAAACAGGTTCACCAATATCTAGCTCTTCGATAGTTTCAAACAAGGCACCAAAATCTAACCGCCTTGCAGAAAAAAGCATAGTTGCTTCATCAGTGATATTTATAGGGCCGTCATAACCTACTTCATAACCAGCAAGGTCGTAGCGAAAACTTGCTGATGGACTAGGGTTACCATCGGCCACTTCTAGCTTCAGTAAAGACCCTGCACGACCACCATAAGCTGCTTGCCACCCGCCAGGTGAAAATTCTGCTCCATTTATCACATTTGGGGCAAATATAGAAAAGCGACCACCGCCGCCTACATCTTCCTCTTCACCTAACGTCGCATCAAAGTGAATAGCTTTATCAAAAGGAAAATCATCAACAAAGAGTAAATTATCTCTTGGGCCTCGACCACGCACACTGAAACTTGCAAATTCACTGTCAGATGCGACACCTGGCAATCCATCTAGAGAAAGTAGTGGATCTGCACCTCCTCCCACGGCACTTCGCAGAGATTCTCTGTCGAGATAGGTGCTAGAGCCTGAAGTAAATGTATCAGCTTGTTGGGCTCTTACTTCAACTACTTCTATGGCTTGTTCTCTAAGGTCAAATTCAACCTTCGTATTTTTACGAGTTACAACGCGAATACTTGGTTCGTATAAAGCCGCAAAGCCACTTTTTGTAATCTTTATTGAGTAAAGGCCCGGGTCGAGTTGCTCAACAGCAATACGCCCTTGTAGATCAGTTTGTAAGGTTTGTATTGCAGAGGTTTCTCGTTCCTTAAGTATGACTTGTGCGTTTGGAAGTGGTCGATCTGTAGTCTGATTTTTAACAATAACCGTTATTGCCCCTGGCTCTTCTACTGCGTAAGAGTAAAATGCCAAACTACTCAACAATAGCCATGAAAATGACCAGAGTATCTGTCTAAATTGTTCTTTCATAATTGCGTCCCTCTTGGCACCAACCATGATCTTGATTTCAATAACTTGCACATACTTTCATCCTCCCAAATAGCCCTAATTATTGAATTCGAATTAATCAACTTTAGACGTTAGCAAAGTAAATGTGACTAAAATGTCACCGGCGTAATTTAGGTTTATGAATACTGCTTTTGATAATAGATAAGGATTAATCAAAAGTTTCGCTGGAGATATTTAAGCGTCGGTAAGATTAATTGCGCTATAATGACGCAAATTTTTTCAAGTAAGCAATTATGGCTCTTAAATCAACCATTATTAAAGCGCAATTATCGTTAAGCGATATGGACCGCCACATTTATCAAGATTTCAATTTAACACTGGCACAACACCCATCAGAAACCGAACAACGCTTGATGATCCGCTTGTTGGCTTTTGCGCTAAATGCCCGTGAAGGCTTAGAGTTTACTAAAGGCTTATGCGCCGATGATGAGCCTGAGCTTTGGCACATTAACTATAGCGAAGAAATTGAATTATGGGTTGAGCTTGGGCTACCAGACGAAAAACGCCTGAAAAAAGCCTGCAATAAGTCGAAGCAAGTTGTTTTATATACCTACGGCGAAAATAACCAAGCGATTTGGTGGCAAAAACATCAACCTAAGTTGTATGATTTTAAAAACTTAAGTATTTTTAGTCTCGATTATGCCGCGACTCAGGCATTAGCCGACTTAGCTGATCGCAATATTAAGCTCACTATTACCATTCAAGATGGTGAAGTATGGGTTAGCTCAGATACAGCAAATATCGAAATTAAACCGCAACAGTTAATGTAAGGAACGCGATGGCAATTAGGCAGGTTGTAGTATTACACGGACTTTATATGTCAGGCTTTGTGATGCGCCCACTGTGCGCGCGTCTTGAAAAGTCAGGTCTAAAAATACTCAATTTGACCTATAACACGCTCTCTCCCGATAGAGCGGCAATTTTCGATAAGATTGATCGCTTTATCGGTGGTAAACCTACCGCCTTAGTTTGCCATTCGATGGGCGGCTTGGTTGCTCGCGCTTACTTAGAGGCCAATTCTCTTCAAAGTCGCCATGTCGAAAAGGTGATCACCTTAGGCACCCCGCATAAAGGCAGTCATATTGCTAAGCAAATGCAGCAAAAGGGCTTTGAAATGCTGTTAAAAAATAGCGTGGAGTTTTTATTATCTGAGAATGGCGATTGGCCGTTTAATGCCAAGCTTTATAGTATTGCTGGTGACTTACCAATAGGGCTAATGCCACTGATTGCTAAAGGCAGTGTCTCTGATGGTACAGTTTTGATAGATGAAACCAAACTCAATGGCATGGCAGAACATAAGGTGTTTCATTTGAGTCACACCAGTATGATCTACTCACGCCAAGTGATGGATTACATTATTAAGCTTATAAATCAAAGTGAGTGATACTTTAATCTTCAGCACTTGCAGCCACTTTATATGAGATTAAAACAATGATCCCTAAGATCAATGGTACAGGTGCAGCAATGTAGCCAAAGGTATCAAAGTTTGCGAAGCTAGCACCAGCTAGATGACCTACCAAACCGATAACAAATGCAAGTAATGCAATCACTACAACAACTATTTCAGCTTTGCTTTCTTTAACTGTTTTACCGTCCATTTTTCTTCTCCTGGTTAAATGCGGTAAAGTCATTATGCGCTTATGGTTCGTTGTTTTTTTGACCTAAATCAAGTTCTAAATCGGCCAATTTATCAGCGAGTACAAACCTTGTTTTAGATCATACTTTCTGCCTAATTTTTGAATATTTGCAAAATAAGGTAGATTTATTGCTCAGTTGCCCCAAGTCTATATAAAAGTAATTCAAAGTTATGTTGATAGTGCACAAATGGACAAAACCAACCTTTGATAGCTAAAACCTATCACTGTGTTCGAATTAAACCATTTTACAGATTAGCCAAGATGGCTAATACTTAACACCAAGCACTAGCAAGTAAACACTTAACGGTTTTTTTAAGGAGCAATCTATGTCACAGGTAAATGCAATTGGTTTAAACAGCGCAAAAAGTGAAGATATCGTAAATTCACTAAACTCTTTACTAAGCTGCTACCAAATCCAATACATGAACGCACGCGGCTTTCATTGGAATATTAAAGGTCGTAACTTTTTTGAATTACACCTTAAGTTTGAAGAAATTTATAACTTACTACTTGAGAAAGTAGACGAGATTGCAGAGCGTATTTTAACGTTAGGCGGTACACCGGTACATGCATTCTCTGAGTACATCGAAGATAGCAAGATCAGTGAAGCTAAAAATATTACTGAAGGTACTGCTGCAGTAGAAAACCTTTTAGCAGGTTACAGCACACTTATTCAAATGCAGCGTGAAATCCTTGCACAAGCAGGTGATGCAGATGACGAAGGTACAGCATCGCTAATGGGCGACTACATTAAAGAACAAGAGAAACTTGTTTGGATGTTAAAAGCCTACCTTGGTTAATATTTAGAATTGACACGAAAAAGCCCTCAAATGAGGGCTTTTTTATATTTAGAAAGCATTACTTTAACCACTTTCTTAAATTATCGTACTCGGGTCTTGCTTGAAAAAAGCTTTCAGCATCTGGGTGAAAGTTAATATCCATTTCTACACCAGACCAAACTGTCTCTAATAAATTGCGAGCAATGATATTCGCTTTAATATAATCAACGCGTTTGTAACCCCGCGCTTTGACAGCCTGAAAGTAAGCCTTTGCAATCTCAATACTATCGGCAGTTGCTAATTCAAATTGTTCCAAATTAACCACAGCATACTGAATTGAATTTTCAGGGTACTTCATGATTTCTTGACCGACTTCAATACTAAATGAAGCAACGGCTTCTTTATTAAAGCTGCCACTAATTTCCACATAAATCACTGGCGGCTCAACAAAATAACGCCAATCACCATGGGCTTTAAACATGCTCACCCCTTTGAAATACAACTTAAGTTTACGCTTATAAAATTTATTTACTTATTTATCTAAGCCTTAATTCGGTAATAAAGCAATAAAAAACGCCATTTCTAATGCCTTTTCCTCAAGGCTTTTAAAGCGACCCGATGCGCCACCATGGCCTGCATCCATGTCGGTTTTAAATACCAAAATGTTGTCATCGGTTTTAAGTTCACGCAGCTTAGCAACCCACTTCATTGGCTCCCAGTATTGCACTTGAGAGTCATGGAACCCCGTGGTAACAAGAATATTAGGGTAAGCCTGCGACTTGATATTATCGTACGGCGAGTAAGCCTTAATCACATCATAAAACGCAGGATCATTTGGGTTACCCCACTCGTCGTATTCATTGGTCGTCAGTGGAATACTCTCATCAAGCATAGTGGTTAGCACATCTAAAAATGGCACATGACAACCGATACCTAAATAAAGCTCAGGTGCTTGATTAACAACAGCGCCCATTAATAAACCACCAGCACTGCCACCAGACGCGAAAACTTTTTCTGGGTGTGCATAGCCTTGCTCAGTAAGCGCATGAGTAACATCAATAAAATCGCTAAAGCTATTTTGCTTATATTGCTTTTTACCTTGCTCATACCAATGACGACCTAGCATTTCACCGCCACGAATATGTGCAATCGCATAAACAAAGCCGCGGTCAAGCAAGCTTAGTGAGCTGCTTGAAAAGCTTGGATCGATGGTAATGCCGTACGCGCCATAGCCATATTGCAGTACTGGGTTAGTGCCATCTTTATTAAATTTATCAATACGATAAACCAAAGAAACCGGCACTTGTTCGCCATCCCTTGCAGTAACCATTAAACGTTCTGAGCGATAATGCTCTGGGTTAAAATCCCCGAGCACTTGCTGTTGTTTTAATAAGGTTTTGTTACCTGTTTTTAAATCAACATCATACAAAGAACCTGGCGTCGTTAAGCTTGAATAGTAAATACGCGCAGAGCTCACATTCGGCTCAGGGTTCATGGCAATAGCAGCATAATAGCAAGGGTCATCAAACTCTAAAGTAAGACGCTCTGCTTGCTGATCCACTACCACAAAACGTGTTTGGCCAAGCTCTCGCTCGGTGAGGATAAGGTAGTCATTGAAGATTTCGACCCCTTCTAACAATACGTTTTCGCGATGCGGTGTATGCTCCTGCCAAAGACTTTTATCGGCAACGGTGCTTTGCGTCGCGGTCATTAAGCGAAAGTTTTTCGCTTGCCAGTTGGTAACAATGTAAAAGGTATCACCTAGCTTATCGACATCGAATTCATGGCCTTCTTCGCGCGGCATTAAAGCGCTAAATTCACCCTCTGGGTTATTCGCATCAAGCACCCAAGTATCGTTTGTTTCTGTGGTCGCAAGGTCAATAATAATAAGGCTTTCATCGCGGCTTTTGCCAAGCCCCATAAAGAAGCTTTTATCTTGCTCTTCATAAACAAGTACGTCATCAGCTTGCGGGGTGCCTAAAACATGGCGGTAAACCTGAAAACCCAATAAGGTTTGCAGGTCTTTTTTCACATAAAACACCGTTTTGTTATCATTAGCCCACACCACTTGGCCTTCGGTGTTTTCCAGCACATCACTAAACATCTCACCGCTGGCAATATTTTTAAAACGCACAGTATATATACGGCGACCTTCGGTATCTTCTGAGTAAGCAAGTAGCTGCTCGTCAGGGCTAATAGCCACTTCGCCTAATTCATAAAATTCGTAATCGCCGGCTAATTGATTTACATCTAACAACAAGGTCTTATCGCGCGCTTCTATTGAGCTGCTGCGATAATGGCGCGCATATTCATCATCACCACGTACTTCTGAGTGATACCAATATTGACCATCTTTTACCGGTACCGTGTTGTCGTCTTTTACAATACGGTCTTTTAGCTCATTGAATAATTGTTCGCGCAGTGGCTTTATGTCGGCTAGTTGCTTATCGCAATAATCGTTTTCGGCATTTAAGTGCGCTAATACATCCTCATTTTCGCGCTCATCATCACGCATCCAATAATAGTTATCGGTGCGAGTCTGTTGGTGAGTAGTTAATTGCTGAGGCTGTTTTTTTGCAACAGGAGGATGCGCTAATAAAGACAAAGAATACGAATTTGACGACACAAGAAAAAACCAAAATAAAAAAACGAATTGCTAGCAGTTTATCACAGAATTATACCAATCCGCTTAATTAAGTAGTCTATTTGAGGCAATGAAACCTCGTTGATAACAAGGCAAAAATTTCGTTATTTAGTTGTTCTAAATGAGAAATTTTTAACGTAGTTAGCGACAGGTTTAATCCCTCAAAATGATTAAGTATTATTGCGGGTTGGTATAAGTATTATTGCGGGTTGGTATTAAAAAAGCCCACTCAAATTGAGTGGGCTAAGCAATGCTAAAATAGCATTTAGGGGGAAACTGTTAATGCGATACTTGCTGCCAAGCCATAGCCCAGCTTTTTCCTACGCCTGGCTCAAACAGCGGGTTGTGTGAATCTTTAACACGACAAAACTCGCTAAATGGCCACGGTTTGCACATATAAATATGGCCCGTTTTTGGCTGCAGTACTTTAACACCTGCACTGTAATCGCTGCATGCTTGTGGGTATATATAGTCATAATCTTGCAGACTATCTTGCACTCGCTCTTTACATTTTGCGATGCAATTAAACGCCACTTTTACATGCGTAATGCCCGACCCTTCAAGGGCATAAATTTGGTTTGAACGGTACGCAACCACTAAACCTTGTTCAGTCATTTTGCCCGCTTTTACCAGCGGAACATGCACGTTTATATGCTCGGCAACAGAACGTGGCCAATTATGAGGCTCACCCTGATCGGAACTACTGATCGGGTATTCGAATGATAAATCGACTAGCTCTCCTTGCATGTCATAAAAGGTTACAATCACCCTATCTCCAACAAACAGTTGGGTATGATGATTTAAGCAACCAATCGGCAACCACTTCCCGGAGGCCATTGACGTATGCATAAACAAAATATCACCCTAAGAACAACTAATAGGCATTATCTAACAACCGAACAAAATAAATACTTTTAGTTTGAGGCAAGTGAACCAAAGCACTAGATTATGTGCTTATCAGCGGTCCCGCTATCATAGTTTAAAACCTTAGACCGGAAACTTTGCGTCCTAACCTTTCAGTTAGTTTGCCAAAAACAAGACTGAGTATAATCGTGACCGAATCACAAATCAAACAAAAGAATGTAACCAAACGTCTTATATAGCAAATAGTTACTAGCAAATGCGTTAGGTACAAAAAAGCCAACCTCTTGGTTGGCTTTTCGCGAATGGGTTATTAATCCCTTGCTAGCTTTCTTCTGGTCGCGACTCGGTGCCCTGCACGGAATACATTCAAGAAGCCATTACCCACATCACTCATTACAATATACAAACAAGGTACTAGTACTAAAGTGATTAGAGTTGCAAACATAACCGCAAAACCAAGTGCTACTGCCATTGGAATTACAAACTTAGCTTGCAAGCTGGTTTCGAACATAATCGGTAGTACACCGGCAAAGGTTGTAATTGATGTCAGGGTGATTGCTCTAAAGCGCGCACAACCTGCTTCAATAACCGCTTGGCGAGTTGAAATACCTTCGCGGCGTGCTTGGTTTACAAAGTCGGTCATAACTAACGAGTCATTAATTACAACACCCGCTGCAGCAATCAAGCCAAAGCCCGACATCAAGCTAATATCTAACCCAAACCAGAAGTGACCCCAAATTGCACCGGTTAAGCTAAATGGAATAACCGACATAACAATAAGAGGCTGCGAATAGCTCTTAAGCGGCACTGCAAGCAAGATATAAACTAAGATCATACCGCCGATAAAGAACATGATTTGCTCGTTAGCTTGCGCTTGTTGTTCTTCAATAGAACCACCTAGCTCAGTTTTAACTGAAGGGTATTCCTCTTTTAACTGCGGTAATAAGTTCTCGTCCACTTGCTTAACCACTTCACCCGGTTCAATCGCTTCTTCATCGATACTGCCGTAGATATAAACAGTACGATAGCCACCTTCACGGCGAATATAGCTAATACCTGGTTTTTCGTTCAGTTCAACAACATCACCCAGCATCACCTCTTGGCCTGCAGGCGTTGTGATAACAGCGTGCTTTAATGATGCAAACGCTTCACGTGTTAGTTTCGGGTAACGAACCATAACACGTACTTCTTCACCGCGACGAATAACACGCTGAGCTTCACCACCGTAGAAGCTTGCACCTACTTGGTTAGCAATGTTGGCAAGGTCTAAACCTAGATCATATGCCACAGGTTTTAAGCTTAATTGCACCTCTTTGCTCGCCGGATCGATAGTCGAACTAATATCAAATAAGCCTTTTTGCTGTTGTAATAGTTGGATAAAACGACGACCTGCCTCATTTAAGGTATCGATATCTGGGCCGTAAAGTAAGTAACCAAACTCACCATCCATACCACCGCCATTTACATCATCGTAAATTTGCAGTGATTTCACACCTGGGATGCTTGGCATTTGTTCACGCCAACGACGAGATAGTTCGAATGCGTTATACGGGCGAAGCTCTTCATCTACCAGCGGAGCAAGTAATTGTGCTTCAGTACGACCTTGGTTGAACACTAAGATATCGCGAATTAGCTTTTGACCAAATTCACGTTCGGTCTCTTGGTCTACCTTGTTAACCATGGCTTCGATTTCACGAATAGCATTAATTGTTTGCATATCCGAGGCATTTTCATTCATTTCTAAACGAATTTGCGGGAAGTCATGAGGTACTTTTGGTGTTGGTACCACACGCACTTGGTTTGATGAAATTAAGCCAAACGTCAAAATCAATAAACCGATAAACGCAAATAGCACAAACCAACGCCACTCCACACACAGCTCAATAAAACGCTTATATGGGCCATTTACAAAGTTAAAGAAACGTTTGTTAAAACGCGCTCGCCAGCTATTTGGGTTAATTGGCGGGAACTTAGTGTGGGCAATGTGTGCCGGTAAAATAAGTTTCGATTCAATCAAACTGAATATCAGACACAGAATAACCACCACGGCGATACCGAAGAAGAATGCGCTTTCTGGACCACTTGATAGTGTAAATGGTGCAAATACAGCAATTGTTGTTAAAACACCAAATGTTGCTGGGGTAGCAACGCGTTTTGCGCCATTTACCACGTTTACAACACCACCGCCTTTTTTCTCAATTTCGGTGTAGGCACTTTCCCCTATGACGATGGCATCATCGACCACGATCCCCAGCACCATAATAAAGGCAAATAACGACACGATATTAATACTGATACCAAATAATGGCATCATCATCATTGCACCTAAGAAACACACAGGTAAACCAATCATTACCCAAAGTGCCAACTTAAAGCGCAAGAAGATAGACAACATAATGGCAACCAAGATAGCCCCTTGGAATAAATTGCTTTTCATCATGTCTAAACGGGCATTTAGGTAGTAAGTCATGTCCATTAATGGCTCAAGACGCAAGCCCGCCGGTAGCTCTTTATTCTTTTGCTCAATAAACGCTTTAACTGAATCAGCAACCGGGATCATGTTTTGTTCTTTGGTTGCTTTTACTGATAAATAAACGGCATTTTCACCATTAAATTTAAAGTAGCGTTCACCTTCTGTGAATTGGTCTTTAATCACAGCGATGTCGTTTAGCAGCACTTTCGCGCCATTAGCACCAATTTTTACTGGGATCTGGCGGAACTCATCACCGCTGTAGTATTGATTTTCAACACGTACCGAGATAATACCTGCGTCAGTACGTAGTTGACCTGCCGAGATATTCGCAGAGTAACGACGTACTGCACTGGCCACCTCACTTAAAGTAAGGTTGTATTGACGTAGTGAATCAGGGTCAATTTCAATTGCAATTTCATCAAGTGGTACATCGTTTTGCACCAGTGACACATTAGATAACTGCAGCAATTCATCTTCAATTTTATTTGCAACTGGCTTTAACTCAGTAAGTGGAATATCACCTACTAGCGTCATACCAATCACATCTTGGCGAAACTCAACCTGACTAATCGTCACCGGCTCCATTCCCGCAGGGAAAGTCGCAATACTGTCTACCCGTAGCTTCACTTTATCGAGTACATCAGTGAGCTCTGCATCTGTGTTGATCTCTAAACTTGCACGGCCACTATTTCGAAATGAGCGATATACACCACGTTTAATCTCGGTTACATCTTTTAGTGACTCTTCAATCTTGATCAGAATACTTTCTTCAATTTCCTGTGGTGAGGCCCCCGGATAATTGGCTTGTACTTCAATATAGTTAATTTCAACATTTGGGAACATCTGGCGCTGAATAGTGAAATAACTAATGATCCCCATGATGATGATAAACACCATCATTAAGTTAGCAGCGACCGAGTTATTGGCAAAATAAGCAATAAGGCCAGACTGTTTTTCTGTGTTTGTATCAGTCATAGTGCTACCTTAAAGCTTTTCAACCGCTGCAGTTTCTGCATCGCTTGTCATTTCTTTCATTCCAGCAACCTTCACTTCCATACCCTCTTGCGGGTACTCAGGCAGCGTCAGAACCAACTGGTCATTCACTTCAAGGCCATCGCTAATGTAGAAATACTCACCCTCTTCACGCACTACAGTTACTTTACGTGGTTCAAGTTTATTCTCGTCGTTCACAATCCACACCGTCTGGTTATTCACTAAAGACTGCGGTAAACGGTAGATATTTTGTAATGTTGCACCGGCAAAGCTCACTTGTACGTAAGCACCAAATTTAATTGGTTGTACGTCATGCTTTAAGCCGTATGGGTCATCAACACGAACAACTAAGTTGCTCATACGCGTCGCGTTATCAACTACGCCTAGGTCACGGTCAATTTCGGCTTCACGAGTAAAGCTATTTAAGCCTTTATTGATGATGGTCGCTTTAACGCCTTTTAAGCGTTTTGGCAAAAATACACTATCGAAACCAGCAATTGGTACAATGATTTCTGCACTTTCAATATTGTTAATTTCAGCAACTTGGCTACCCACATTGATGTATTGGCCGACACCAATTTCACGGCTGATCACCAGCGCATCGTAAGGTGCTTTCACCTCACAACGAGCAAGGTCACGTTCGGCACGTTTTAATGCAGCTTGCGCTGATTTAACAGCGGCTTGCGCGCTTAAAACTTGAGGTTTACGTAGGAATAAGTCTGTGCGCTCACGTTCTGGGTAACGTCTTGCTTCATCCTCTGCCACTTTAGCTTGTGCTTGCTCTTCGATCAGTGCCGCTTGAGCACTAGCAAGTGACGCTTCAGCTTGTAGTACAGCTGCTTCGTAGTTATCTTTTTCGATGGTAAATAACACTTCACCACGCGCTACGATGCCACCAGCAACAAAATTTGGATGCCAGCTTGTAACTTCACCAGCCACTTGCGAGGCAAGTAAGGTACTTTCAAGCGGTTTCACTTCGCCGTAACTATTAATAATCACTTGATGATCATCACTTGCTACTGGCTCAACCTGTACTAAAGGACGCACATCAACTACATCCTTGTCTTTAGGCTCTTGAGCAATCGCGTTGATTGCTTTAAAACCAGCAACACCAACGATTAATGCAACAAACGGTAATATCCATTTTAATAAACTTGTGCGCATAACTTACACCTATAATATTTTCACTGGCCCTATCATACCAAAGCTGACAGAAACATTAATGTGACATTTGTAAGGAACTGTTACAAAAACAGATAAATTGGCAACACAAAAACCTAAACTTATCTAAGAACAATTTGTTACAAACAAAAGCCACATAATATCAACAGCTTACAAAACCACCTTCACACTTGTTAACAAACAGCCTTTTATCAAGAGGTTAATTCATTAAACTTGATTGAGAAATAATGAAAGGAACGAGTTAACAATGAAAATAACAAACATTGCGCTGGCACTAAGCTTAGCGTTTGCCATGAATGGCCACGCCGCCGAAACAAAAAAAGAAGAAAAGAAGCCAAAAACACTGGCTGAAATGATCAAAGATAAAAGCGAGTTTGCTGGTGTTTTCAGCATTTACCAAGATGCAAAAACCGGCGATAACTTAATGGTGATCGACCAATCTCAACTTGATACACCATTTGTGTACTTTGCTCACACCGTTGATGGTGTTACTGACGCAGGCCACTTCAGAGGGGCATACCGCGAGACAAAACTAATTGAGTTTCGTAAATATTTTGACCGCATTGATATTATTAGCAAAACACCACGCTATAAATTTGATGAAAACTCAGCCTTAGCACGCTCTGCCGATGCCAACATCAGCGAAGCTGTGCTTGCGAGTATTAAAATCGAAAAAGAAGAAGACGGTAAAATTGCTTTTAAAGTTGATAAGCTCTTTTTAAGTGAAGCACTGCATAAAGTGTCACCTTGGGCAAACCCAAAAGATAAAAATGCCAGCAAACGCTTTAAACTTGGTAAGTTAAACGACAAAAAGTCGCGTATTGTTAAACAGCGCCCTTACCCAAATAACCTAGATGTTGTGGTGGATTATGTATTTTCTAATGCTAACCCAACAGTACGAGGTTCAAAAGCCGTAAGCGATCCTCGTAACGTTTCAATTAAAGTACAGCATTCATTTGTCGCGCTACCGAAAAATGATTATCAAGCTCGCCAAGATGACGCGCGTATTGGTTATTTCACTAACGAATTCGACAATATGACATCAGCGGATTGGGCACCTTATGAAGATGTCATCAAGCGCTGGGACTTACAAAAGAAAGACCCGTCAGCGGCACTGTCTGAGCCAGTTAAACCGATTACTTGGTGGATTGAAAATACTACCCCGGTTGAGTGGCGAGACACTATTCGTGATGCCGTACTAGCATGGAATAGCTCATTTGAAAAAGCAGGCTTTAAAAATGCCATCGAAGTAAAAGTACAACCTGATGACGCCGATTGGGATGCAGGCGATATTAACTACAATGTATTGCGTTGGACTGCATCACCGCGCCCTCCATTTGGCGGTTATGGTCCTGCCCTTGCGAACCCATTAACCGGTGAAATCTTAGGCTCTGACATCATGTTAGAGTATGTTTTCATGAAAAACCGTTGGATGTACGACACCTTATACACTCAAGGTGCAGCCACGCTTGAAACTAGTCAAAGCAGCACAGATTTACATTGCTCACTGGGCCACAGCATTCAAGAAAACATGCTACTTGCTAAAGGCTTAGGCACAGGTGCGAGCATTGAAGACAAAGAGATTTTACGCCAAGGCTTAACTCAGCTAGTTTTACACGAAGTGGGGCATACCCTAGGTCTTAACCACAATATGAAATCATCTATTTTGTGGGATGAAAAAGAAGTTCACGATAAGAGTAAAACGCAAGGTATCGTAACGGGTTCAGTTATGGACTATGCACCAGCAAACATTGCCCCTATTGGCATGCAACAAGGTGATATTTTCCAAACAAAACCTGGCCCTTACGATGATTGGGCAATTGAATACGGCTACAGCCAAGCATTAGCTGATAAAGCCGCTGAGCAACAACGCCTTGAAAAAATTCTCGCTCGCTCATCTGAGCATGCTTTAGCGTTTGGTAATGATGCTGATGACATGCGTGCCCCAGGCCGCCATATCGACCCACGTGTAATGATTGGTGATATGTCATCTAACCCTGCCGCATATGCTGATGACCGTATGGAACTTATCAATAAGCTGTTTACTGAACTTAAAGACAATGCCACGGTTAATGGTGAGTCATACCAGCAGCTGGTTACCTCAGCGAACATTTTATTTAGAAGCTACAGAACACAAGCAGGCGTGGTATCTCGTCAAATTGGTGGTGTTTATGTAGAACGTAATGTGGTGGGCGATGACAAAAATGGTGCACCATTTACGCCAGTGCCACTTGAGCGCCAGCAACATGCAATGCAAGTGTTAGCCGACAAAGTATTCTCGCCAAATGTGCTTGCTAGTATGCAGCCACTGTATAACTACCTGCTACAGCAACGTCGTGGCTTTAATCATTATGGTAAGAACGAAGACCCTAAACCACATGGCATGATTTTAGGCATGCAAAAGCTGGTACTTGCTCAGTTGTTACACCCAGCGGTCATGCTGCGTATTTCAGACAGTGCAATGTATGGCAACGAGTATTCACTTAACCAATTTATGAATGACTTAACAGCAAGCATTTTTGTAGACAGCAAAAAAGCAAATACCCTAAGTCACAATCTACAAGTTGAATATGTGAATCAGCTAATCGCGATTGCTGGTTTAGGCAAAGCGAGCAAGCACGATAACTTAGCCAAAGCTGCCGCGCTTTATCAGTTAAATCAAATTGCTGATTTGAGCGTGCCATGGGGTGCAGACACCGCAGCTAAAGCACATAAGCAATATATCGATCGCTTAATTAGTAAAGCACTTGAAGCATAAGTAAAACTACACAAAAAAGGCTGCCACTTGGCAGCCTTTTGTTTTTAAGCCATTGCAGGGCGCGATTTATAATACTGAATACACCCTAGTTGTGCGGCATTAGTCAGTAGAATCATTACAAAGGTCAGTATGTGAGACACACTCGGTGTCGTCATAGCAAGCTCGGCAGCAAGGCCGCAGCTTCCAGCAACAAACTGTAGGCTAAAGTAGCGCGCACTTAAATTACTAATATCACCACTTTTAATGGTTTTATAAGTCTGCGGCATAACACGAATAGAGCTCATGACTAAACCTACATAGGTTAGCCAGTTAAGCACTGTTGCTGTTTCATAATGAGGGTTAAGCAACAAACCAAAAGGCACGACCGACATGGCTAATAACCCAGCTAGCTGCATGCGTTGCTTTCGCGCAGCGTTGTAACGAACAAAGTAGTAAAGAATCACACCACTTAGCATGCCGGTAACAACAAACGGCAAAACCATGTAAAAACGCTGAAAAAATAGGTTAAAGGTGATGAAATATAAACTTTGCGCAACACCAAAGCTCATCATTAACAGCGAAACGCCCGACACACTGCGATTTTTACGGATCTTATTTAAAAGCGGATAAAAGCTAAACGCTAAAATAAAGCATGAAATAATCGGCAAAAAGTGCGCCAAAACAGACCTCTCTCGTTACAATTTAGTTAATAAGTTAGCAGTTTATAAATCGCCCATGAAATTACAGTAAACAACTGTTTTTAAAGCAATTTAAAAGAGCGCGGCATTGTAATGAGGGCGTTTTAGAATGCAATAAAGAATAAAAAATAAACAACTGTCTATTGGCAAGATATCCGTACAAGCTGTTTACAGCTGATGACACTAACGACTAACTTGAATAATTAATGTGATCTGGGTACATTGATTAAATAGTGCTCAGGAGGGTTAAGCCATGAAGTCAATTTTATATGCGCTTGTTTTAAGTACTTTTTTAGTTGGATGCAAGAGTACAAAACAACAACCAACGCCACCACCAAGTGTGGCCAGCTTACTCAATGCAGCACACTTTAAACACGTTGAACTTAGCGACCCAGAGCTCTTTAAGCTCCCTGCAGATGAGAAGAAACGTTTTCTTGATTATTTTACCAAGCGTCAGGGTAGTGATTTAAGAGATGACCAAATCCTATATCGCTATTTAGAGAATAAGCTCACCAATTTTAATTACTTTAGCGCCACACTTAATGCCCAGCAGACTCTTCAAGGTCATCAAGGTAACTGTATTAGCTTAGCAATTTTAACCCATGCTTATGCTCAACTAGCAGGACTTCAAACAAGCTTTCAAGCGGTCTCCAGTGAGCCTGTTTATAGCAAACAAAATAACATAGTGTATGTATCGGGCCATTTTCGCACCAAAGTCTACGCCCCTTTAAATGAGGACGATAATTACTTGGTGCCGCCAGGCACAGTAATCGATTACTTTCCTGCTCGTGGTAGTTTTTACTCTGGCCGCGCTGAATTAAAAGACTTAATTAGCCGTTATTACAGTAATTTAGCTGCAAAAGCACTGGCCTTGAAACAATTCGACTTAAGCTATAGTTATATATTAAAAGCCAATGAATACACCCCAAATGCAGCAGCACTTTATAATCTAGCTGCCGTTTTACATCGCCAAGCGGGTGATTTAGCTGGAGCAAAACATATTTATCAAACAGCAATGCAGCATGGCTTTAGCGATACAAATTTACTACATAATTACGCAGTGCTGGCCGAGCAACTGAATGATCAAGTTTTGGCAGAGCAGCTCAATTCACAGTTAGCGATGCTAGAGCAGGATCCATTCGAGTTACTAGCAACGGCAATTAACGCCCGTAACAATGGCAAGCTTTACAAGGCAAAGCAACAACTTGAAGATGCTATTGCATTAGCCCCTTATTTATCTGAACCCTATATAGAATTAGCGATTATTAGTTTTCAGCAAGGTAATGAGCAAAGCAGTAAGGAATGGCTAGAAAAAGCCATTGAGATAGAAAATAAAGACGAAAAACTGGCGCTATATCACGCCAAGCTTTTCGCCTTAAAAGACCAACACTAGGCTATAACGAGTAATAAAAGCTTAGCCAAGCCCGTAAATCATTTTCAAAGTCGTCGCCTTCTACCCGGGCGACGCCAAAATCAAGGTTTACATCGTTCAAACCTGCGGGCCCCATACCAAAGCTAAAGTCTCCCCGCCATTTTAGCCCGTAACTTTGTGCATAAACTCGGTTATCGACCTGATGCTGTTGGTAATAAAGCCAAGGTAATGAATCTTTGTAACTAATGCCCCCGCCATAACCTTTATAGCGGTTACCTGATTGACTAATAAACGGCAACTCAGGGGCAACAACAAAGCCGCTTTGCGTGTCATTATTAATTAAGTTTGACTCATAACCGCCAAGTGCAAGAATACTGTCATCGCGATATTGCTGTGCAAAATTAACATAAACAGGAATATCAAAAGCATAACCGCTCAATACGGTGGCAAAGTTATAGCCCTGCCAATTATTCGAGTTAGCATCACCGGATAACCACTGAGCACTCACAGACTGAGCAAAACCGTATCGCTGTCTATCATGTTGCCATTTTTGTTTAAGTCCAAGGGTTAACCATTGATCATCCCCCTTACTAAAATCACTGTAGTTATAGCTCAAACTCGGTGTAATACTAAGCTGCTGAAACTGCAACGGGTAGCTCATGGCTAAATGCGCCCCAGTGTTACTTATCTTAACCGGTATTTGTGAATGGTACTGTTTTGCTGATTCAAGGTCGTAATCAAATAACAGCGCTTTAAATTTTAAATCAAACGCTGAGTACCTAGCGGCCGCGAACACCCCTTCCAATGCTTTGTCATGTAAATCAACACTGTAGCCTGCTTGTAAATCGAGCTGCTTTAAAAAGTCGTTACTTTTGACCCCAAGGGTAAGCAGCGAAGATGATGCCGAGTAATACTGAGATGCCAATGAAAAGGTGGGTTTTTGCTGCCAAATATCATAATCGGCTGGCTCAGTTGGGCTTTGCGGGTAGATTTTAGCCTCAGGTAATACTTCGCTCGTTACTTGCCCTCGTGGTGGCGCTGCACTTTTAGCAAATTCAACAACCTCTAACCCTTGTGGTTGCTCAGCAAAATGCTTGATATTCGGCCCTTCAGCAGTGATCGATAAATACAAAAGTTCACCATTATTCATTGCCATTGGGTGTGCAATAGCTTCTTGGCCTTGCGTTAATTGTCGTAGTGAATTGCTTTGTAGATCATAATGATATAAATCGAGAGCTTTATTTTTACCAGCGACAAAATAAAGCCCTGTGCCATCGGCTTGCCAATTAGGTTGTGACACATACTGATAACCATCAGGCATAGGCACTGCTATTGATTGCTGAGAGTTTACATCTTGTATATACAACTGCCAATTAGCATTCAATGTCGCTTTTAAATAGGCAAGTTGTGTTTTATTAGGGCTTAGTAATGGATAGTCATAAACCGTTTCTAGGCTTTTCTCAAATAAAGGCGTAGCGACACCCGTATTGAGGTCAAGGCGCACTAGCTCCGAGAAACCATGCTTCGTTTGCTCAGCATAAACCGTTTGCCCGTTATCACTGATACTAAAGCGGCGCAGCCCTGCATGATGGCTTAATGCAGTTACTTTACCTGTATCAATATCATAGCGGTATAGATCAGAAATACCTTGAATTGAGCCTTTACCTACGGTTGTTGTAGCAGTGAAAAATAGTGTACTTTCATCTAACCACTGCGGATTTTTTATACCCTGCCTATTAATTTGGTGAAGCACATGTTTTTGCTTACGCTTAAAAACACTGGGGGCTTTATCTGCAATATCAGCAGGGTCATCATCGAGTAACGCTTGTTGCTGCTTCGCAAAATCATCAGCAGCCTGTTGATTGTCATCAGTGCTATAAATGACTAAGCGGGTTTCGTCATCTTTGTTGCGCTCAACAATGGCAAGCTTACTGTTATCTAAACTTAAAACAGGGTTCGAGGCGTATAGATCAAGCTCCAACCAAAGCTTACCTGTAAGTGTTTGCTCACTTACCTCTTTAGCCATTGCTTTATAAGTATATTCTGCAATAAAACGGCGGTAGAGGCGTTCAGGTGAATCGCCAAATACGCCGCTAAAGGCCTCATTAAAATCACGCGCTTTAACCGCTTGCATGCGCGTCCAAACTGCATCAAGGGTTTGCGCTGAATAGTTCTCTTCGAGCCAAGCAAGAAAGCGAGATCCCATTAAATACGCCATTGAGCCAGCTAAATAGCCCCCTTCGGTACTACTTAATTGGCTATATTGTGGCAATGCACCTTGCTGGGCAAATTCAACCAGTATTGCCTCTGAAAGGTTATCGTATAAACGACCCCGCCCTGTCATTTTCGACTCCAGCAGCGTTGCATACCCTTCAGCAGCCCAGCGCGGCATTTCGCCTTCAACTAAGTCGTAAATATCCCAACTATTACGAATAGCTTGGCGCACGTCACTTCGAGTAGGCTGAGCAAGGTGCACCAAATGAATATATTCGTGCAAAATTAATAACTGCTGCCAACCATCGGTGTTAGAAATCACCGTGTCGGATTGTGGAGGCGTAGTAAACAAAGCCATTAAAGGCTTGTTAGTCACCGGTAAAGCAAAGCCATTGGAGGCGTTAAATGGGTCAAAAACCAGAACATCGACCACTTCATCAAGAGCACGATTTTGCTGTTTTAGTACCTTATCGCGAACAATTTCAAGCTCTGTTGCCGCTGAACGGGCCCATTGCTGATTCTCAGTACTAAAATGCACATTAAAGTGCTCGGTATGAATAGTTTGCCAAGTCTCTTGGCTTGAAGCGTGGCTAGCAGCAAGTAGTGCCACAGTTAACAGAGCTTTTTTCATCACAATCCTTGATTAGCAAGTTGCTTAATTTAAGGGCTAGTATGCGATGCTTTTTTAAAAGGCTGAAGTTAAAAAGTGTAAGAAATTACTCGATTTTAAGTGGGCGAACCAAGCCTAGTAATTGATAAATAATAAAAATAGTCACGGCAAACATCAGGCTACTTCTTAATGCACCGAGCCCCGCAATGACCAAAGCTGCGGTTACGAGTAAAGCAATTGCTGTAACGGCAACACTCACACATAAGCCCTTACACTCCTGCTGCGAACGTGCATAACAAAGTAAGGCAACAACACCTGAAATAGCTAAAATAGGTAGTAAATAAATCATTGCGCACCCGTGATTATTGACGTTGCGCTAGTATACCTCGATATTAAAATGAGTCAATGATATTGAGAACCATTTTCATTTAAAACCAATTCCGCTCAACGCCTTCTATTTCATATAGGGCGAAATCAGCAAACTGCTCAGCCAGCTCTGCTTTTAAGTAAGGCATTAATACAGAACCAGAAGCCAGTTGTATATACAAGCTTTTAAGCTGTGATCGGCGCATTAAATAAGTGCTTATTGTAGTGACGCTTTGCGCTTTATAGATTTCAAAAACACGATACTGCACACCCAGCATACCGGTTTTAAATACGGCAAAAAAACGACCGTCATGTTGATACATAGCCAAACCCGTTTTTTGATAATTTAAAAACACACCGATCATCAAAACTAAGCCTACGACACTGTTCCACAGCATCGTAACAGCATCAAATAAGGCATTGAAAATTAAAGCAGAAAATACAGTTGGCAGGATCACATAGAAAAACGTATTTTTATAAAGTAAAGCTCGCTCAGGCTTAATAAAGTTAAGCTCTGTTAAATCAACAAACCATGGAAATAACCAGCCACACACGGCTTGCACTTGCTCTTTAGTGATTACTGGCATCACTAACGTTTGTTTATTTTTATGTGCCGCAACCCCAGCTGCCATACCACCACTACTCACTTGTGGGCAAATTAAGGTATAGCGATTAAGGAGCCTAGCAATAATATTTTGTTTGATTTGCACACTTTGAATTTTCGACACGCTGATCGAGAGTTGCTGGCGCTCAAATAAACCTGCCACACGCTTAAACTTATCGTCCTGAAAATACAGCTGAAAGTTAAAAAAGCGCACTAAGGCCATGACAACAGAAAGTAATATGGCACATAAAACAATAACAACAACCATAATTAACACAGCGATTGCAGCAGCACTACCAACAAAAGCAGCTTGCTCATTCAGTATGGCCTCTAGGCGGTTTATGATGGTTTTTTCGAGGTACTCAAAAATCACATTCATAAATGGAGCAAGTGCGGCCAATGCTAAAATTGCCATGTTCGACATCAAACCAAACTTAGCAATTTCAGCATTGCTGATCGTTAAGGTTTTCGGTTTATCTGTTGCTTCGTTATGCTCAACAGGTAGCTGCTCTTGCTGTTGTAACTGAGCCTTAAATTCCATAACTTGTTCACGAACTTGCTCGGCATAACTAAGCTTAACTCCCGGGATCACAGCTTCTTGAGCACTACTACCGGCGGCATCGAAAATACAATTAACTAAATTAACTGGCTGAAAATAAAAAGGCTCGGCAATGTTTACGTTCTGTACTCGAGCAAATTTTAGGGTTAGCCGCTCTTTTTTAAATACCCCTTTATTGAGCAGTATTTCGTGACCATCTGTTATGCGGTATTTAAAATTACGATAATAAGCAAAGGCATACAGCACTAAAACTAAAGAGGCTACGGCAACAGCTATTTGCCCCCAAAACAGCTTTTGCTCAACTTGCGTAACAAATAACACCAAAATTGGCAGTAAATTAAGTAGCCCATCTTTTATGAAGCGCAGTGCAAAGTGAACAATAAAATACAGTAGCGCCCATGGCGACACGCGTTGCCATTGTTGATCACTCATCGGCAAGCTCATTTTCTTGAGTTGCTGCATTATCACCATAACTTTGCACGAACTGGCGAACATCATTGCATTGCTCGTCCGTTAACCCACTGATATGTAAATCAGCACTCATGCCACCCGCACTGTAAAGCCTGAGTGTTGCGAGTCCTAACTTTCGCTCAATTGGGCCGCGATGAATTTCGGTGTGTTGCACGCGAGATATAGGCAATAAAGTGATTTGTTGCCAAATTAAACCTCGCTTAAAGGCAATATCATGCTCTCTTACTGCCACCCCTTTAGCGCGAACGCTGTAAAGGTTGTAAACCATCGACAGTATTACCAACAATGGCAAAACCAAAAGCCAAGGTGTAGCAATAGCTTCGCTAACGGCAGGATTAAAGTGCCGTACTGCAATGATCACGGCCATCAGAGGCACATAAAACAACAACCAATTTAGTTGTACATGCCATATCGCATTATCTGCAAGTGGTTGGAATTGAATCGTTTGATGCTTTGGAAGGGTTTCTATTTGTTGATTACTAAACACGGTAATTCCTTGTAAAGGCCAGCTGTGCCGGCCTTACGTGCTAACACTGAGTCGTTATAAATTATACCCAGCGTAGTTTTGTTGCAAGTGTATGGCTTGCTCCTGGCGCAAGTTCAACACTATCATCAAGGACATTAGCCGCTTCTAAACACAGCATGACGTGGTATTCGTCATCAGCAAAATTAGAAAGACGTTTTGATTTATCTATCCATGGGTTCCAAAGTACACAGGATGTTGAATTTTCGCGGCCTACTTCAATAATGCCATCAGGTGTAATGATACGCTGAGTGTCTTTTGCTTCGGTGTAAACCATATCTGTTTCACGCGCGAACGACACTAATTCATTTTGCTCAAATGGACCTTCAGCAAATTCAATGTATTTCGCGCCTTGCAGACCATCTACTTTTGTTTCTTCAATTGCTGGTGTTGGGAAGTACGTGTGCAGTGCTTGAGTAAACTGTACTGTTTGGTTATCTAAGTTCGTGGTTGTTAAACGCATCTCTAAGCTAGAGGTTAAAATAAACTCAGCCAATAACTTAGTTTTATAAGGCCAATACTTTTCATCAACTTGCGTCATCGGCAATGACAAACTGATATAAATAGAATCGTCTTGTTCTTTTACTTCTTCTGCGCGCCATAAACTTGTGCGAGCAACACCATGAGCTGGCCAGCCTTCATGTTGGCTTACTCCGAACCATGGCCAACAAATCGGAATACCGCCTCGCACACCTTTGCCCTCTTGGTAATCTTCTAATTCTGAGACCCATAATAGTGGCTTTTTATCGGTTGGCGTGAACTCAGTGATCTGCGCACCTTGCAGAAAAATAGTTGCGCTACAAAACTCACTAGCAACTTTAATAAATTCAAGCCCGGTTTCACTTTGCTCAATCGTAACTGATGGCGATAACTTCATAATTCGTCCCATTTAATGAAAGAAAAATCCACCTTACCCAATGCAGTGGCTTTTAGTAAATAATATTTAGTTATTTGTATAAATTGTTTTACTACAAAGTGATGGTGTCACCTCGTAGTTGCATTTTAAGTGTTAACAACAATTACTCCATCTAAATTTTAACTTTTGCTTTTTAATTTCTGCTCTAATTATTTTAAAAGCACAAAAACAACCTTTATGGCCATAAATTATAAGCAATATAGTCATTATTTATTTGAACTCAATTTATTAGATGTGTAAAATTTTTTGATTGCGGTTGCTCCACGCCGCCTTATTTAAGAGACAGAAACATGCAAAAGTATGACGAGCTACTAGTGTCGCTGCGTAAAGTGATCAGAGCCATCGACCTTCATTCAAAACAGCTCAATAAAACCTCTGGCTTAACAGGCCCACAATTACTGATTATGAACGAGGTTGCACAAACCGATGGCATAACCGCTAGTCGCATTGCACAAAATGTAAATCTAAGCCCAGCGACGGTTACTAATATCTTAGACCGTATAGAAAACCGTAACCTGATCACCCGTGTACGTAGCCAATTAGATAAACGCCGAGTTAGTTTGCATCTCACAGAAGCGGGTAAACAGCTACTAGATCAAGCACCTCAGCCTCTGCAAGAACACTTCATTGAAAAGTTCTCAGCACTCGATGAGTGGGAGCAAAGCTTACTACTTTCATCAATGCAACGTATTGCCGCAATGATGGATGCAGATCAGCTTGATGCCTCACCTCTGCTTGAAGTTGGCGCAATCACCAAGACATTAGAACCACAGTAAAAATTAAAACTGATTGATTAATATTAATTTTCTGTGTCTAGTCTTGGGTTCAGCATGATTATCAACTATGCTTGGTAGTACCCATTCCAACACTAGCGAAAATTCATGCTTAAACTATCAAAGTTAGCCCTCGCAATAGCCTTGGGCACAACTTCAAGTCTTAGTCAGGCATCTGAAATTGATGACCTTCAAAAGCAGCTGCAATTGCTGAAACAGCAAATGCAACAACTGCAAAGCAAACTTGATGCTGCCGAAGAAAAGTCGCAGCAGCAAGCCGAAAAACAAGCGCAGATTGATGCACAAGTAGCAAAACAGCAAAAGCAACTTGAGCAACAAACAGCAGCTGTTGAAGCTCCTAAAAAAGAATCTGGCATTAAGGTCGGGGGTGCAGTACGTACCAACTTCAGCCATACATCTTATAACGATGGTAATAAAAACCGCGGTGGTGACTTCGATTTTGACATCTTCAGGCTAAATTTTGCAGGCGATGTCGGTGATGTGCAGCTTAACGCTGAGATCCGTTTTTTCGATTACATGACTGCAGTCAAGTATGCCTATGCAGCCTATGACTTTGCCGAAGACTGGCAGGTACAGGCAGGTATTACCAAAGTGCCCTTTGGTAACTGGCCTTATAACTCACACAACTACTTCTTTGGCACCACTTACTATATTGGTCTTGAAGATGACCACGATCTGGGTGTGCTATTCAAGCGCAAAATTGCTGACAACTGGCAAATTGATCTGGGCTTTTTCAAAAATGATGAGCTAGGTGGTGTTGATGGTTACGTAAGCGACAGAAGCGACCGCTACTCATATGATGTTGTTGGTTTCCGCTCAGCTGATGAAGGTGTATATGCCGAACCAACCAATGCGATTGGTGAGTACAACACCTTCTCTGGTCGTTATGGCTATCATTTTGAGCATGACGGCGGCACCACCGAGCTAGGTGTTTCTGCGTTATCGGGTGGCTTGCATGACGGTGAAGATAAAGCCGGCGATTACTACGCTTGGGCTGTGCACTTAAACAGTACTATTGGTCCATGGAATTTCCAGCTCCAGCATGGTGAGTATAACTACGATATCGACAACGTCGACCGTATGGCCGTGGGTGCTTATGCGTTTTACGATAGTATTGCCGCAGAAGCGACCATGACTAATGCTAATATCGCTTACAGCCTGCCTGTAGAGTGGGGGCCGGTAACAAACCTGCAGTTTTATAATGACTACGGCATCATTTATGACAAGTCAGATAACAGCGAAGATACATGGATGAATGTAACCGGTGTATCTGTTGCCGCAGGTGGCTTATTCACTTACTTTGATTTTGTACAAGCGAAAAACCAACCATTTGTTGGTGGTTCAATTGCTGGCGACAGCGACGAGACTGAAACCCGCTTCAATATCAATATAGGTTATTACTTTTAGTAACCCTATTGCTCCATACACCTATTTAGCCCAGCCTTGCGCTGGGCTATTTGTCACACCTCAAACCAGTTATAAATGCAAACGAAAACTATTGCCATTTAGTTGACTGACAGCTAGTATCCTTTTCCTTTTTAAATTACCTAAAAAGGTGACTTTTGGAACGCTATTACGCTGAAGTTTTAAATTACATTTCACGCTCCGTTGGCTGTAAAGAAAAGGCGCAAAACATTGTACAAGAAGCCTACTTAAGGATACTGAATCATAAGAAAAACAATCCAAATCATGATTCAACCCAGCAGCGTGCTCTATTTTTTACTACAGCAAAAAACATTCTTATTGATCAGTATCGTAAAAAGCGAAAAGTAACCGAAGAGGTTGAACTAGATCTTATTGCTCCCGCTGACTTTGAGCCAGAATCAAAACTCGCGGCACAGCAACAACTCAAGCAACTTTACCAATGCATTGAACAGCTGCCGCAAAAAACAAAACAAGCCTTTGTACTTTATAAGTTTAAAAATCTTAGCCAACATCAAATTGCATCGCAAATGAACATTTCTGTTAGTATGGTTGAAAAGCACCTAGCAACAGCCATGATGTTATGCCGTGAAACACTGAATAGAAAATAGGAAAGTATACAATGGACCGTCAGCAAACATTATTGCAAGAGCAAGCAAATAAGTGGCTAGAACAGCAAAAGTGTGGCTTTACTACAGAACAAGAAGAGCAATTTCAGTACTGGCTTTCACTAAACCCTGATCACAAGGCTATTTTCGAAGAAAGTAAACAAATAGACGGCTTGTTAGCACAGTTTTCAGAACAAGAAATCGAGAACCTATCTACATCAAAAGTCTTTCGTTTTTCACAAGCAAATGTATGGATGGCAACAGCAGCATGCTTAGCGATATTCATGATAAGCCTGATCAGTTTCACATTATTGCCCCAAACTGAAAGCAGCGATTACAGTGCTCAATATAGCTCAGCAATCGGTGAGCAGCTTAAAGTAAACCTACCAGAAGGCTCTAAGCTATATTTAGATGCACAAACAATCCTAAACGTTAATTTTAATGAGCACATTCGCTCTAATACCTTAGTAAAAGGGCGAGCCTTATTTGATGTCACGACAAACCCCAAGCGACCATTTATCGTCAATACAGATACCACTAAAATAACCGTGTTAGGTACTAAGTTTACAGTCGATAAAAAACCATTAAACACACGCATTCGCGTCTCGCATGGTAGAGTCAAGGTTCAAAGTAATCAGCATACTGTTGAACTAATACAAGGTCAGCAAGCCTATGTTAATGAGCAAGGTATCTCTGTTGAAAATATCAACCCAACTCTTATTGATGCATGGCAACATGGGCGACTAATTTTTGACAATACACCTCTCAATGAAGTTTTTGTAGAGTTCAACCGATACCATGACAGAGAATTTAAATTTGCCAGCAATGAATTGAGCCAACTACCTTTGTCTGGAACATTTAATGCCTCAGAATTGGATAATTTTTTAAAATTATTACCCCATGTAGTTCCTGTTGAAATAAAAACAGAAAAAGATCAGATAATTATAAACAAACTATAATTTATAAAGTTTTTATTGAGGGATTCTCATTCTCATTCGTTTTCATTTTAGTTAGTTAATTACTTGGATGTAAATGAATGAAAACCCCTTACTCTTTAACCACTAAATTATCACCTTTGGCATTTGCACTTGGGTTAGCCCTAAGCGCTCCCCTTGCCGCTCAAGATAGAGCGGTATTTACTTTTAACATTGCTGAGCAATCATTAAGTAACTCACTTAACCAGCTAGCACAGCAAGCGAACATGAACCTTATTGCTGATGCAAAAATATTAGAAGGTATTGTAGCTCCTTCAATACATGGCCAAAAATCAGTATATGATGCTTTAGAAGTCGCTCTTAAGAATACAGCTATTCGAGCAGAAGTAATCGATAATAGTATTGTTATAAAGTCGACCAATTCAAAAAACTCAACCTCTTCTACTACCGATAAAGACAGCGCTGTCTCTAATGATTTAACAGAAAAACAAAAAGATATAGAAGTTATCGTAGTAAAAGGTACGCAATTAAAAATAACTCGAGAAGAGATGGACCGCACAAGCGGCCTTTCAAACTCTGATATTTTTTCAACTTTTTCAGGAATTGAGGCGAATAATATTCGTAACGAAGCAGGTGCATTAGACGTGGGCATCCGAGGCGTACAGGGTGAAGGCCGAGTTCCCATTTTTATTGATGGTAGCTTACAGTCTACTCACACTAACCGCGGTTATATGGGCACCTCTGATCGCACTTACATTGACTCAGACCTGATCAGTACAGTGAATGTCGAAAAAGGCCCTACGGCAAAAGCCTCACCATTTAGCGCAGGCGCTATCGGTGGCACAGTCAGTATGAGCACTTTAAATCCTGCTGATATTTTAAAGGAAGGTCAAAATTTAGGCGCATTAGTAAAACTAAAAACATACAACAACAACTCCATGCCAAAAGTAAGTGATGACCCTGTAGAGCAAGAGTATTACCAAGTAGCGCCAAGCCATAACAGTACAGACTTTGAAAACGGGTCAATGGTTCTAGCTACAGCTTATAAAAATGATGACTTCAGCGCAGTATTTGCTTTTAGTGACAAAAAGGTCGGCAACTACTTTGCTGGTAGTAATGGTTATGAAGATTTTGTTGAAGTTGTTGAGGGTTGGCTGAGTACTTTTGAAATTCACCCTCCGGTATCACCTGGCGCAGAAGTCGTTAATACGAGCTTTGAAAGTGAATCTTACTTAGCTAAATTTAGTTATGAGTTTACCGATGAACACACTCTCGAAGTCAATACCCGCCATCATCAACAAGCCGCAGGGGAAATGCTCGCTTCTTATTGGCACAAATATGAAGAAGGTGATTACCGCCGCCTACCTGACGGCACATGGGAAGAAATTCCTGCAGGTGAAGAGGCAATGCCACAATGGCAACTTGGTACAGCACATGTAAATAGTATCAGTGCTATTTACCACTACTTACCAACGAACAACTCACTTATCGATTTGAAAGTGAACCTTTGGAACACGCATGCAAAATTAGATCAATACAATGCATTGGCAAGCAACCTAGGTTCAAACGCATTACAATATACCCACCAGTATGCAAATACTCGTTCAGGCTTTAGTGCTTATAATGTATCAAGCTTTAAAATTGCCAGCCAGATCCCTACAACCTTGACCACTGGCTACGCATGGCAGTCTGAAGAATTAAAACCAAAAGAAGGTTATGAAGATACCTTCTATACAAAATACCCTACATCACGTGATGGTAAGCGAACCTCAAATAGCTTTTTTGCTAATGCGCAATTAGATTTTAATGACTTAGAACTACTACTAAACATGAACCTTCATGATGTCAAAATTGAAGACCGCCAAGCTGAATTAGAGCATGACTTTGATGCTAAACTAGATTTAACCTTGCAAGCTTCATATCTTCTGATTGGCAACACATTTGTATCTGCTAAGTATAGTAAGGCATATCGAATGCCGAGTTTATACGAGGGAACCGTTTCTAATGAGGTGTTTTCTTTCTCACCCGGCTACCCAATTACTCCTGAGCGAACAAATTCATACGAATTGAATATTGAAAGTACATTTAGTGATATCATCGCAACCAATGATAACTTTACTTTCAATTTCAGCCTATTCCACACTGAAATAAAAGATATGCTTGCTACGGCGAACCTACCCAACAAGGATCCTGAAGCGTATTCTTGGCAACGCACCTATGCATTTACAAACTATGACTCATTCACCCTTCCCGGTATCGAGTTAAAACTAGATTATAAAAGTCAGTACCTCTATGCATCTGCATCAATGATCAATTACCAAGACGTAGAGATGTGTTCAAATGAATTGGCAGATATTGGCGGTGCTGAACGTTGTAATAGTGAAGGCTTTTTAGGCAGTTTAACCCCGTTGCGAATTCCTCCAGAAAAGAGTTACATCGTCAATATCGGTGCAACCTTGTTTGATGATTCATTAGATACAGGTTTTATTTATAAAAAGCATACCGATAAGCGCCACCCTGGCGGCTTCTTATCATCAACAGGTGTTGATGCACTTGAGTATATCCCATCTGGTTATCAATTAGATTTTTACCTTGATTACATGTTCAACGAAAGCCTGAGTGGCTATGCATCTGTAACTAATCTAACTGACCAATATAAAGTTTCAACGGGTTCTATTGTCGCCATGCCCGAGCCTGGAAAGACCATTACTCTTGGCCTAGAAATCAAACTTTAAGTTCTTATTTTACCTTATACATTGCAGCGATCATTTTTCACTGCAATGTGCTTTATCTATGGAGTAAACATGTCTCTTACCATTACTGAACATTCGCGATCTCAAGCACTAAAAACAGCAACGACTGATGTGCACAATAATGTCGATAAAAGCATCATGGCCCAAAACCCATTTGCCGATACAAGCAGCTATCTATTATTTTTAAGTTTACAGTACAACTTCTTGAAAGATGTCAGTGCATTATACGAACACCCAGAACTTGCTAAGCATATAAATGATCTAATCGCACGTCGTCGCTTGTCTTTATTAGAACAGGACTTTCAAGACCTGAAATACGCATTACCAGAAACCCCTTTAGAACCTTCTATCACCCATGAGACAGATTTTGCTACCGCTTTAGGTTGGCTCTATGTTGTTGAGGGCTCAAAAGTTGGAGCTGCTATGCTTGGTAAGCAAGTAGAGGCACAGCTAAACTTCGATGCTAACCATGGCGCTCGATATTTGAAAGGACCTGGAGCAGGTCGAGGAAGTGCATGGCGAGAACTCACACAACTAATAGACACGTTAGAGCTAACACAAGCCCAAGAAGCTGCTCTAATTGAAGGTGCTCGCCAAGCCTTTGCACGTTTTCAACAATTTCAAAGCCAAGTGTATTCATGAAATTTAACCTTCGACTAATAAGGTACAAACAAACCACACTAAAACTAAGTGGGTTTACTTTAGTAGCTCTAGGAGTTGTAGGTATGGCTTTGCCTATTATGCCAACAACGATTTTTTTTATACTTGCCCTAGTGTGCTTTAGTCATGCTTCACCAACACATGCAAAGCAGTTACTTAACCACCCTCGCTTTGGATTAACATTGCGTTTATGGCAAGAAAACAAGGTAATACCTGTCAAAGCAAAGCTCATGGCAGTAACGTGTATATGTTTTAGTTTCTCATTATTAGCCTTAGTAGAACCCGCTCTATGGCTGGTTTTCATGATTGGTTTTATAAAGATTCTTATTGTGACATATATCCTTACACGACCATCAAGCATCGCTTAGTACATACTATAAAGCATGTTGGAAATAAACTTCACAGTCAAACACCTCCATGCTTTTTTACTTTTTAACAATGTAGCTTTGGAATATTGATAAAACGTTACAAACACAAAACAAAGAATATTCAGGTCCGCTCTGTACCTTTAGTAAAAACATTTTCTGGATATACAAATGAAAATCATTATTATATAACATCATTCTAAGCCCGATTTATTGTTAAAAGCTGTATAGCAGCTTTGTCTGATTATCACTTAGAAATTATGGGTATAACCCTATGACAACATCAACTACTCCGTGCATTTACTCTATAGACGTTGCAGAGGAACATATTCATGCCAATACTCGAGCTACTTTC
Organism: Pseudoalteromonas sp. CO109Y; assembly: GCF_004208935.1. Classification (NCBI taxonomy): domain Bacteria; kingdom Pseudomonadati; phylum Pseudomonadota; class Gammaproteobacteria; order Alteromonadales; family Pseudoalteromonadaceae; genus Pseudoalteromonas; species Pseudoalteromonas sp. CO109Y. The sequence continues at coordinate 91,359 of NZ_SGPD01000038.1, read as the reverse complement.
TCGAGCTGAAAAGCTAAAACAAGCGATAAGCATCATAACCGATGATATTGATCATCATTTATTAGCGTTAGCGCCTAGTGCTGATTTAGATAACTATAAAAAGTTTTTAACCTTACAGTATGTCTACCAGTTAGAATTAAAAGGCCTCTACGAGCATGCTGATTTACATCAATATATAGATAACTTACATGATCGTACGCGATTATCTTTAATCAAGCAGGACTTAGACGATTTAAAGCACCCATTACCAAATCATCAACAGTACCCCTGCCGCTTTCAAAATGCCGACTTTGCCTATGTACTTGGTTGGCTGTATGTAATTGAAGGAGCGCAATTTTCTGCAGCTACATTAGGCAAACAGGTAGAAGCTGAGCTAAAGTTAAATAATCAACGTGGTGCACGCTACCTTGCTAAAGCAAGTGAATACTCTAAAGACTGTCAACTAAATCATCTTATTGATAACCTTGAGCTCTGTGAACAGCAACAAGCCACCTTGATAGAGGGTGCCGAGCAAGCACTGCAACGATTTAAGTTTTATCAGGCCCAGCTTTATTGATGAATGTGAGAGCGGCGTTTACCGCCTATAAAAATGGCTGCTATCAATTACTCGGGTTATTGATGGTGGGTTTAGGTATCATAGGTATTGCATTACCTGTGATGCCGACGACTATCTTTTTTATACTAGCATTGGCGTGCTTTACCCGCTCATCACCCAAGCTTTCTGCCTGGCTGCTAAACCACCCCAGATACGGCCAACCGTTAAGGTTTTGGCAAGAGCATAAGGTTGTCCCTACCCGTGCTAAGTTATTAGCAGGTTTTGGTATGGCTATCGGATATGCTTTTTTACTACTAAGTGCCGCGCCAATTTGGGTGATGTATTTAGTAGCAGTGATTGAATTGAGCGTATTAGCCTATTTAATTAACCGCCCATCTGAGCCAAATAAACCAACCCTAATTCAAGTTAATATAACCACACAGATGCGCTTGATGTTGCTTGCTTGTTTTCTCAGTTCGCAACTAGCTGTTATGGCTTACCTCGCTATTCATTTCTAGCACAAAGAAATGTAAAGAACGTAAACCTGCTTGTTATCAGTAATACAAATCATTATCATATTTGTATCTTTAACGAATAAACCGCATTATGTTCTCATTTAACAAACGCAGCTTTTATAGCGTTAGCCGCGCCTTACACATATACCTTTCAACGGCCTTATTCTTTTTGCTTATTTTATTTTGTGTCAGTGGCATCATTCTTAACCACGTTAGTTGGCTCGAAAATGATAAACATAATGGTCAGAACCAACTACTTGTTTCTGCAGAGCTATTCGAAAAAGCACAAGCAAACCTCGACACATTACCAAGCCTTTACCCTGAAATAGAGCAATACATGCAACAGCAGTTTTCACTCAGCAATGTAAAAAGTATTGAGTGGGAAAAAGAAGATGCCTTGGTAATGCTCGACTACCCGCTTCCGGCTGGCTTTGCCTATGCCGAAATCGATTTTCAAACCGGTGAACTTAATATTGATTATCAAACTGGTGGCTTTATGAGTCTGATTGGTGACTTACACAAGGGCCGCCATACAGGCGAAGCATGGAGCTGGGTGATTGATATCTCAGCTGTTTTGATGATTCTGTTTGCTATTACCGGATTATTTATTCTCTTTCAAAACCGTAAAAAACGTGCCGCAGGCCTTTGGTTAACGCTGCTTGGTGTTGCCACGCCTTTGGTTATTTATCTAGTTTGGGTGCCTCAACTTAAAGGAGTATCTTAATGAAAAAAGCCCACTTACTCGTTGCTCTACTAATTGGCTGTTTGTTCAGCCCTCTGAGCTTTGCAAAAGATCCCAACCTAACCGTTGAATTTACCTTACCTGAGCTAGATGTTTCCCCATATCATCGCCCTTACGTGGCGTTATGGCTAGAAACACCTGAACGTAAACACGTTACCACTATTGCACTTTGGGTCGAAAAAGCTGAATGGTTTAAAGACTTACGTCAGTGGTGGCGAAAAGCAGGTCGTAGCAACGACAGCTTTGATGGTGTAACAGGTGCAACAAAACGCCCAGGCACTTACACCATTGAGTGGCAAGGTAAAGATTTAAAAGGTAATCCAGTTAAACCTGGTAGCTACCTACTAAATGTTGAAGTTGTACGTGAAGAAGGTGGCCGAGATTACACCCGCGTTGAAATCGACTTAACGAAAGACGGCAAAGTCACAATTAAAGGCGAAAAAGAGTTCGCGACTAGCTTTGTTACCATTACCAGTAATTAAGGACAAACAATGAAATTAAAATTATTAAAAACGGCGCTGATCGGCGCCGTGACCTTCACAGCAATTGCATCTGGCTATGCACAAGCACATGCCCGTTGGTTAATGCCATCTCACACTTCTTTATCTGGTGAGAAAACTCACTATGTGATGATCGATGCCAGTATTTCTAATGAGTTGTTTAGCCCAGATAAAGCATACCGCCCAAAACAAAAAGGCGCAGAGTATGACGACAACTTATTAATTGCCCTTGCTCCAAACGGTAAACCGGTTGAAGAAACGATTCGCGCATACTATTTAAAACGCAAAAACTCAGCGGCAGTGAGCTTAACGCAAGACGGTACTTACCATATTGCTATGCAGCAAAAGCCAATGCTAATGACTTTCTATAAAGATAAAGACGGCAATCGCGGCCGTGTTTTCGCAGGTAAAAAAGAAGCAGACCTACCAGCAGGCGCAACCGACGTGCGCACTGTAAAATCAATCGCAACTGTTGATACTTTTGTTAGCCGTAATGGTACTTCTAAGCCAACATTGCTTGGTCAGGGCTTAGAAATTTCAGGCCCTACTCACCCGAACGACCTGTTTGCTGGTGAAGAAGCTAAGTTCCAATTGCTAATGGATGGCAAACCAGCTGCTGACGTTGAGCTTGCTATTGTTCGTGGTAGTGCTCGCTACCGTAATGAGCGTGACGAAGTTAAAGTAACAACCGATAAAGAAGGTTTCTTTACTGTGACATTCGCTCACGCCGATATGTATTTGATTGAAGCATCTGTTGATCAAAAACCAGCAGAAGCAGATATCGATAACGTTCGTTACTCATTATTCACAACGCTTGAAGTAGCGCCTGAATAATATGCTGATTAGGCCTTAGCAAAGGCCTAATTCGACTTTCGAGGAAGGCTGTAGTCAACCGTGTGATCGCAGCTACCGTCTTTCTCGCAATCATTTACCCCATCACCATCGACATCCCAGCTTGGATGCATGCCTTTTAATGTACTTTTTACGACGCTAATATCTGCTGTAAATTCACTTTGTTCATCACGTCGCGCAGCATTGCGCATCAAAAACACCCGAATCACATAATCGCCATTATCAGGAATTTTAACCTCGGCATGATCACCTTTTGCCGGGCCAACAAACAAAGCAGTTGGGTTGCCTTTTGGTAAAATATTAAAGTAGTTGCTTAAATTTGATGGAGAAAAATCAACCTTTAAAGTAGTGCCTTTATTAAGGTTAATTTGATATTCCAGCATCTCATAACCTTTAATTGTGTCTTTAACTTGCCAGCTTTGCTGCACCGCAATATCAGAAGCTAGCAACTCATAATGACGACTATTTGGTAAATTTTGTTCGGCAAACACTAAGCTACTTGTAGTCACCGAAAAACAAAACCCTATTAATAACAACAACTTCATATTCAACCTCCTTTTAAATTCTTTTTTAAAGAATGATAAACACTAATTTTACAATTTTTAATTCTTTTAAAGTGAACTTATAGTTACTCCATCGCAGACACACTGCTTAACTAAACAGGATACCTACTATGAAACTTTTTACTTTAATCTCAGCTCAACCACACTTACAAAATATTAGCACTTTATTGGCACGTATTGGTTTATCGGCCATCTTTTTACTAACCGGCTTTAGCAAAATAGAATTCTTTGATGCAACTGCACAGTACATGGCATCAGTAGGCTTACCAGAGTTCTTACTGCCGTTTGTAATTGCCTTTGAAATTGTTGGCGGATTATTTATTTTACTGGGCTTTTTAACACAACTAACCGCTGTCGCTTTTGCTGGTTTCAGCCTAGTTAGTGCTTTGTTATTCCACTTTCAGCTTGATGATCAAATGCAATTTTTAATGTTCTACAAAAACATTGCAATGGCAGGCGGCTTTTTAGCATTAGCCAGTGTTGGTGCAGGCAAAATCAGCCTAGATCAACTAGTGTTAAAACGTAGTCAGGCATAACATTTATCCCAGCCAATAACCTAGGTTATTGGCTGAATTTGTTTTTAAGAGGGCGCGAATATGGCAACGTTATTAACAGCAACCAGCCATGATATTGGTGGGCTCGATGTAAAACGCATCTTGCCTCATTTTGACAAAAAAATGGTTGGCCCATTTATCTTTTTTGACCACATGGGGCCAAATCACTTTCCTCGCGGTGAAGGCATAAATGTGAAGCCTCACCCTCATATTGGCCTATCAACGCTCACTTATTTATTTACTGGCAATATTTACCATCGCGATTCGCTAGGTAATAGCCTGCAAATAGAACCCGGCGATGTTAACTGGATGACCGCAGGTCGCGGTATAGTGCACTCAGAAAGAGAAAGCCTTGAAGTGCGGGCGAGCGAGCACGACATTAATGGTCTGCAATGCTGGGTTGCTTTACCTGAGAGTATGACCGAAATAGCACCGCGTTTTGAACATATCAAAAAACAGCAATTGCCTGAGAAAATCGAAAAAGGCGTGCTGATGCGACTCATTGTCGGTGATGCCTATGGCTTAAGCTCCCCTGTGAAAAGCTACTCACCGATGTTTTATGTCGATACGGTAGCAGAGCAAGGTAGCCATATAACTAAGCCGTATCCTCACCATGAAACCGCTGTATATGTTATTTATGGTGAAATTAGTGTGGGTGATACTCGCTATACCCAAGGCGACTTTGTGCTACTTGATGACAGCGAACACGAAATAACGACACTGGTGCACAGCCGCTTTATTTTACTCGGTGGCAGTAAATTCAATAAAGTCCCGTATTTACACTGGAATTTTGTTGCTTACAGCAAAGAGCGCATCGAGCAAGCAAAACAAGATTGGCAAGCACAGCGTTTTGCTAAAATTCCCGGTGATGAGCTTGAGTATATTGAGTTGCCCTCACCTAAAAAGTAAACTTTTTCAGCATTTACAGGTACTATTAGGTAGTTAAGTAAGCAAAGGAACATCATGCTAAGAATTACGCTAGAACAGTGGCGCATGTTTCGTGCTGTTGTTGAATTTGGAGGCTTTAACCAAGCCTCACAAGGTATTCATAAAAGCCAGTCGAGTATTCATAATGCAGTTGGCAAAATTGAATCTGCACTCGATGTAAAGTTATTCAGCATTCAAGGCCGTAAAACCGTGCTCACTGAAGCCGGCGAAATGATGCTGCGCCGTGCTAATTACTTACTTGATGAGGCAGCTAAAGTTGAGGCCATTGGGCAAACCTTGGGTGAAGGTATCGAAAGTAAGTTACGCATTGCTGTTGATGCTATTTTCCCACAACAACTGCTTTATAAAGTACTTAACGACACGTCATCGCAATACCCGCAACTGCGTATTGAGCTGCATGAATCTGTGCTAATGGGGGGCAATGAGCTGCTCGAAAACGATCAGGTTGATATTGCCATTACCGGCTTTCCAATTGCAGCAAACTTTCACGAAGAGTTATGTGATATCGAGTTTATTGCTGTAGCACATCCAGATCACCCCTTGCATGAGATAGAGCGTGAAATCACACTCGAAGATTTAAAATCACACCGCCAAATTGTAGTTCGCGATTCAGCGAATAAACACAAACAAGATGGTGGCTGGTTAGGTGCCGATCAACGCTGGACTGTTACTCATTTACGCACTTCAATTGATATGATCAGTAATGGACTGGGCTTTGCGTGGTTACCAAAAGTCGCGATAGAAAAACAACTTGCGGCAGGGCAAATGAAAGCACTTAATTTAACCCATAACAGCAGTCGCAGCGCTAAGTTACATTTACTCTTTAAAGACGGTGACAAACTGGGTCCTGCAGCACGCTCGTTTATTGGCGAGTTGCGTTATCAAGTAATGGAAAACCTATAGCTTCAAGGGCGTTTCAGCAATACCTTTAACGCCCGGCTCGAGAATAAACACGCCACCACTGTGAGGGTAATCAGCGAGCACTGAGTCTTCTAGCCCTACTGCCGCAGTTGTCACTGCCAGATGCGTGAGCTCTTCACCTACAAATGCGACACTCGTAACACGCGGTGCGGGTAAGCGAATAAACTGTACTTGCTCACCGTTTGGGGCAAAACGATACACGCCATAACCATTCCATGCAGCAACCCACAGATGATCTTCGCTATCAACGGTCATGCCATCAGGAAAACCCATATTGTCAGTAAAGCGAATAAACTCTTGTTTATCAGCAAGCTCGCCATGCTCATTCAGAGTGAAGCGGTAGATTGTTTGTTTATCTGAGTCTGTAGAATATAGAAACTGGCCATTTTTACTTACCGCAGGCCCATTGCTAATGGTGTAGTCATGATCAACTGCTGTCGGAGCCTGACCATGACCAAAACGGTATAACTTGCCACTATTGGTTTGCTCTTGAGAGTCCATTGAGCCAAAAAAACCAAAGCCTTGGCGAGACGTTTTACCATCGTTTAAGCGGTTTTGTGAGGGTTCGTGATCGATTGAGTAAAGAAGTTCGCGGCTAAAGTCTTCACTATTAAGCTTATAAACGCCTTTAGCAAAGCCTGCAACTAACTCTGCTTGCTCGGTTTCCATCACCCAACAAATTGGTTCTGGCATGGTAAACTGGCTGACGCGCATTGATTGGCAATGCAAACGAAACAAACGCTGCCCTAAAATATCGACCCAAAATAAACAGTTATGCGCCTTTGCAAAATAGGCACCTTCACCTAATTGGCATTGGCTAGAAATGATTACTTTAATGGTGTCATCGAGCATAGGCTTCATTACACAAACTGCTGAACTATTCTCATTCTATCTGTGTATGAAAATAAGTGCTAGACCAGATAAGCCAGCAACCAGCAAGATGATGCCGCGAATGGCCTTTTCATTGAGGTTATTGTTGATCACAAACGACAAGCCCCAGCCAATTAAAATAGCGGGTAAGCAGAAAAAGAACAGCTTTACATCAGCCATATCGGCAGAGCCTGTCAGCATCAATACAATAATGCCAAACAAGTTTATAAATACAAAAAAGGCACTCAGGTTTGCTTTAATTTTATCTTTATCTTCAGCTTGATAGAGTAGCCCCATTGGCGCGCCACCGGCTGACGTTGTGGTACCTAAAAAGCCCGACGACATTGACGCGAGTAAGCTTGTAATGGTGGAAATTTTTGGTTTCATACCTATGATAGACAATGCCACCACTACCAAAATACTCACTCCTAGCAAGAGTTGATACTGCTTCGCATTGACATACCACATCACCACAGCAGCAAAGATAACTCCCACTGCACCACCAATAATGGAAATGCCTGTTTGTTTCATGTCTATCGCGCCGCGGTGTTTAATCATTAACACCGACGTTAAAAACAGCGCATTCAGAATCATTGGCCCAGGCACCAGCTCTGGCATCAGCCAGTAAAGTACAGGCACACATAGCATGCCTAAACCAAAGCCAATAACACTTTGCAGGCAAGCGCCAATAATCAGAATTAAATAAACAAGTACAAAGTCGGTCAAACTTTCTTACCACCTTCCTAAGTATGAGCTCTGTTGATTCTATAACCCATATTTTATTATTATAGTATCATTTGAATTATGTAAAAATTTTTATTGCAAGCTAGTTGTTTTGCGATTGTTTCGCAAAATTATGTCCAACCTGCATCCACTATCAATGATTGTGCTGTCATCATTCGGCTGTCATCAGCGGCCAAAAACAATGCCGCATTTACCACATGGTCTGGTTGAATTGTTTCGTTAATACACTGACTTAAACGAACATCTTCAATCATTTCTGGGGTTAGCCAATGAGTGATTTGGCGCTCTGTCATCACCCAACCCGGAACCAGTGAATTCACACGAATATTGTCTTTACCATATGAAGCAGCTAATGAACGGGTTAAACCTTCAATCCCCGCTTTGGCAGTTGTGTAGGCAGGCATACCTGTTTGCTTAATACGCCAACTAACCGACCCCATATTAATAATGCTACCACCACCTAAACGCTGCATCTGTTCAACCACAGCTTGCGATGAAAAGAAACACGGGCGCAAGTTAACTGCAAACTTGTCTTCCCAATATTTCACATCCATATTTTCAGCGGCATGACGGGTGTCATCGGCTGCGTTATTAATTAACACACCTATGTCACCCTGTTGCTGACGAGTTTGCTCAATGGCCGCTTTTAAGGCTTCAACATCACGAATATCGCAATGGATAAACTGCGGATCAAACTCATATTTACCAGCTAATTTTGCGCATAACGCATCGCTTTGCTCAGTTGCAATATCAACAAAGGTGACTTTCGCGCCCTGCTCGCAGAACCGCGTTACCATTACTTCACCAATTCCCGATGCACCACCAGTAATAAACACACTCTTACCAGCAAGGCTTGGGTAAACTGTTTTTAGCTCGTTCGAATTTGGCATGATAACCTTTTGTTTTAAAGTAATTACAACGTCAAAAAGTGATACTTATTGAGCCGCTTCTTTTTCGGCGATTTCTTTTTCAATAAACGCCATTGCTTCATCAATCATGTACGTCATCATGTTTTTAGCACGCTCAGGGTCGCCGCTCGCAATCGCGTTATACACTTTAAAGTGCTCTTCAGCGATTGCCTTTTTATTGCCCTTAGCAGGTGTAGTATGCTGAATACTTACATGCAGAGCCGTGCTAATAAAATCACGTAATTGATAGAAAAAACGGTTACCACTGGCATGCAAAATAGCCGTATGGAAAGCAAGGTCTGGCTCATGCATTACGCCTTCAGGCTCTTCTGCTGCCGCTTGCATTTTATCTAGTGCCATTTTAATTTCTGCAATGGCTGCTTGGTCGCCTTTTCTTGCTGCAAGTGCTGCTGCTTGTGGCTCAATCGCCAATCGCACTTGTAGAAATTCTTTAAGTACGTAAAGTGATGGGCTGCTTTCTAACAACCATTTTAATACGCTTGTGTCGTATAAGTTCCAGTTCTCCGCCGACTCAACACGAATACCTTGTCGTGGACGAGAAGAAATCAGTCCTTTTGCAGCAAGCATTTTCACTGCTTCACGAACAGCTGTGCGGCTAATACCATACACTTCACAAAGTTGTGCTTCGGTTGGTAGCCCCGTTTCAGTGTTATAATCACCAACAATAATTGCTTTACCAAGCTCATTGGTAACTTGTTGTGATAGGTTTAAATTTTCTAAACGCGCCATGTGTGTTCCTCAAAAGATCTGAGTAATATGATACATCTATAAAGCTATTCCGTCATCCTGGAAATAATTGATTAAAATCAATAACAAGCAAAAAACAACCTAATACAAGTGTCTATATTTCGAACAACATAGTCGCTATTTCACCTACAGACTGTCACCTTATTTTAACAAATCTCTTTCACTTAACCTATTTATAATATAATATTTTTATTCAACAACTAAAAAAGCAAAATTCTCTTTCAAAATTAGGTGGAACACACGATGGTCGAACTAAGTACCTTAGACTGGGCAGTGCTAGCAGGATTTTTTGTCCTGTTACTAGGCGTTGTCGTGATGTCTATGCGACAAAAAGAAGAAGACACCGCTGATTACTTTTTAGCGGGTCGTAATGCAAGTTGGTTAGTGATTGGTGCCTCTATTTTCGCATCGAACATTGGCTCGGAACATTTAGTGGGCCTTTCAGGTTCAGGTGCACAATCGGGTATGGCACTGGCTCACTGGGAGATGCAATCGTGGATCATTCTACTGCTCGGTTGGATTTTCGTACCTTTCTATTGGAGTAGTAAAGTCTACACCATGCCTGAATTCTTAGAGCGCCGCTTTAACTCTAAATCACGTACCTTCTTATCTGTTATCTCATTGATTAGTTATGTACTAACCAAAGTTGCGGTAACGGTTTATGCCGGCGGTATCGCATTTAAAACAATCTTAGGTATTGAGAGCATTTGGGGCATCGACTTCTTCTGGATTTCAGCTATTGGCCTAGTGGTTATCACCGGTATTTATACGGTACTTGGCGGTATGAAAGCCATTATGTGGACCTCGGTGTTGCAGACCCCTGTACTCATTATTGGCTCCTTAGTCATATTAGTTGTTGGTCTAGATAAAGTAGGTGGCTGGGCAGAAGTTGAGCGTATCAACGATGCTAATATGCACCTTATTCGCAGTGCTTCAGATGCTGAGTTCCCATGGCCTGGCATTGTATTTGGTTCATTCATTATTGGTTTTTGGTATTGGTGTACCGACCAATACATCGTACAACGTGTTTTATCTGCAAAAGGCATTAAAGAAGCGCGTCGCGGTACCATGTTTGCTGGTTACCTAAAATTACTTCCTGTATTTATCTTCTTAGTACCAGGCATGATTGCATACGCATTGAATGTTAAAGGTATTATTAGCTATGAAAGTGCTGACCAAGCTTTCCCAACTTTAGTTGCTGAGCTATTACCAGCCGGCGTTAAGGGGATTGTAATTGGTGGTTTAGTAGCAGCTCTTATGAGCTCTTTAGCATCATTATTTAACTCATCAGCAACCTTATTTACCATTGATTTCTATAAGAAATTCAAACCAGAATCATCTGAGAAGCACCTTCTGAAAGTAGGCCGTATTGCCACTATCGTGATTGTTGTATTAGGTCTTCTGTGGATACCCGTCATGAGCTTAATTGCCGATGTGCTTTATGAATATCTGCAAAGTGTGCAGTCTCTTATTGCACCAGGTATTGCTGCGGTATTTTTACTAGGTTTATGTAGTAAACGCATCACTCCAACAGCGGGTTTTGTGGGCTTAGTATCAGGTTTTGTGCTTGGTATGATCCGCTTAGTGTTACTGCCATTTAAAGATGATTTAACAGGTTCATCATTTGCGTGGATCACCACAATGAACTGGTTATATTATTGTATTCTGCTATTTGTCGTGGTCGTTGCGATTATGATTGTGGTAAGTATTTTCACCAAACAAGCAGACGAAGAACAATTGAAAGGTCTTACTTTCTCAAGCCTAGATAAAGCAACTATGAAAGAAGTAGCTGCCGGCTTAGATAAGTGGGATTACATTCATACCGCGGGTATTATTGGTATTACTGCCTTTATTTACTACCGCTTCTGGTAATCGTTCGTTCCCAAAGTTGTAGGGCGCCAATTGGCGCCCTTTTTTAATCAGCGAGTTCTGGTGAAAACACAGGAAAACCGTTTTTATCCCACGTAATAATGCGTGCTCGCGCATGGCGATTTGGGTCTGTAAGCGGTGTGCCTTTCAGCTCTTTATAGTCACGACTGTGATAAATCATTAAATCGGTTACACCATCTTCAGCTTTTACAAAACTATTGTGCCCAGGGCCAAAACGACCTAGCTCAGCATTGGTGGTGAACACCGGCTCAGCCTTTTTATGCCAGCTAGCAGGATCAAGTAAATCAGCATTCACATCTGCCCATAGCAAGCCCATCGCATATCGATGATCGGTGGCACTGGCTGAATAAGTGACAAATATTTTATCGCCATGGGTGATTACTGCAGCACCTTCGTTCACCTTATAGCCTTGCACTTCCCAATCAAGGGTTGGCTCAGTAATCGCGATAATGGGTTCTTTAATTGATGTTGGAGAGTCCATTTCAGCTAACCATAAAGCTGAGTTATAAGTTGCAGGCTGGTTCTGCTGCGCCCAAATCATGTAACGCTTACCATTGTGCGTAAAACTTGTGGCATCAAGCGAAAAACTATCAAGGTGGCTAGTTACTTGCCCCATTTCTTGCCACTCACCTTGCATCGGATTAGCACTGTCGTTTTTAAGTGCATACATGCGAATACTGAACGGCTTTTCGATATCACCTGCGGCGAAGTAGATATACCAACTGCCATCTATCTGATGTAGCTCAGGGGCCCAAATATTGACACTCATTGGGCCTTTATCACGCTTTTGCCAAATAACCTTCGGCTCAGCTAATTTTAAATCGTTTAAACGACAAGCTTGGCGCAGCTCAATTTCATCAAATTTCGGCGAACTACCTATAAACGTGTAACAGCCACTTTTATCATCGCGAACTAACCAAGGGTCAGCACGTTTGAGTACAATGGGGTTATCAATTGGCGCTAAAGTCTTGCTACTATTAGCATCAGCAAGGGCTGACAATGGCGAGGCACTTAACGCACTAAGAAGCGTTAGCCGAGATAATTTTTTGAGCATAATGTGTCCTGTATTTCGTCTCGATTTTATTGTTAATATTGTATTACATATTATATAGTAGCTGAATGAACACAAGAGTTAAAACAACAAAAGGTATTCAAGCATGAGACCCGTAAGTAAGGTGACACACGCAATGAAGTGGCTTTCAACAGGGCTACTTTTTTCTGCCGCAGCCGTTTCTGCAAAGCAAGTTGAAGTACACGATCCGGTGATGACCAAAGAAGGCGACACGTACTATGTATTTAGCACAGGCCCGGGCATTACCTATTATGAATCGAAAGATTTAACCAACTGGAAACTCACAGGCCGCGTCTTTAAAGATGAGCCGAGTTGGGCAAAGCGTATTTCACCAAGCTTTGATGGCCACTTATGGGCACCTGATGTGTATGAGAAAAATGGTAAGTTTTACCTTTATTACTCAGTCTCTGCATTTGGCAAAAACACTTCGGCAATTGGTGTAACGGTTAATGAAACCCTTGACCCATCATCACCTGATTACAAGTGGATTGACTACGGCATAGTGGTTGAATCAGTGCCTGAACGTGACGATTGGAACGCTATCGACCCTGCAATAATCGAAGATGAGAATGGTACACCGTGGATGAGCTTTGGTTCGTTCTGGGGCGGCCTTAAACTAGTAAAACTTGATGATGACATGGTGCGCTTAGCAAAACCTGAAAAATGGCATCACATTGCGAGTCGTCCAAACACGGAACATGGCCCAATTGAAGCACCTTATATCTTTAAAAAGAACGGCTATTACTACCTATTTGTTTCGTTTGACAAATGCTGCCGTGGCGTAGAGAGTACTTACAACGTACGCGTAGGTCGCAGCAAAAATATCGAAGGCCCATATTTAGATCAACAAGGTCGCTCTATGGTTGATGGCGGTGGCAGTTTAGTTATTGAAGGTAATAAAGACTGGGCTGCTCTTGGTCATAATGCTGCGTACACCTTTGATGGTAAAGACTATTTAGTATTACACGCCTACGAAACAGCCGATAACGGCGTGCAAAAGCTACGTATTTTACCTATGAGTTGGAAAAACGATTGGCCGGTTGTTAACCCAGCCGACCTAAATAAGCTTAAAACCAAGCTTAAAAAGTAATTATTCAACACACAAAAAACCTGCAAAATTGCAGGTTTTTTATTTGCTTTAATGACCTCGTTTGAGGTTGAAAGTAGGTGTTATCAACTAAAATCAATCAAAGTAATATCAACGAGCATGGGGCTTTGGCAGCCTTGCTGATGCTTTTCTTCAATAAATGCGCTGTACACATCACGCGCCAAATGCGCAGGTATTAGCACCTCAAAGCGGCTGCCTTTATTCATTATTTGCAACGCTTCTTGCAAGCCCACTATCGCCTCTGCAATTTCGTACTCTACAGCGGCGCCTTGCTTGCGAGTATCAAATAACACCCGACCATTTGTAAGGGTAACGCGTTGATGCACAGTCACTGTAGCATCCCAACAAGGTTTATCCCCCTGACCTTGCTCAATTACTCTATAACCAAGCCCTGTGGGTGTTTGGTAAAAGCTGTGTTGCTCAGCGCTGTTATCTAAAAGCGACGGTAAAACATGCTCTTTAGCCGTCGCAAACACATTGTTGCTTAACATAGCCAACTCTTTATTGTGCGTTGATTAAACGAATACCATAGATACCACCGGCAACAGAATCTTTGTCGGCAGCAAAACGTAAGGTAAGCGTTTTCGACTTTTTCATTGCCTCTGTTAATGGGTAATCAATGGTGTAGAACTCATCAGTCGGCTTGCCTACAGGCAAACTAACCGCAGCTAATTGCTCGCCATTTAATTTAATTGAGAAATGACGATCTACATCGCCAATAAAATAGCGAACACGCAAAGCAACCGCTTTTTGTTCTGGGTTGCTAAGCTGATACTCAAACCAACCTGTCGCATCGCGCCAATGATGACCATTATTAACACCTGCGCGGGTTCCCTCACCTTTAAAGTCGTGTTCGACTTCAGGTTGTTGTTCACCCGGCGTAATTTGATCAACGGTTAATAAACGAAGCTGTTCTTTCGCTTGCTCAGCCGCTTTTGCATCGGCAACAAATTGCGTGAACTCTGCTTCGCTTTGCTGAGGCCAATACACTTGATAGCGACTATCGTGTAAGCGAAAGAACGGAATTAGCTCTGTGCTCTTAGTGTTATCGATACCTTGCTTGGCAATCGCCACATTTTTATCGGCGATAAATGCAAGCTCTTGGCCCGGTTTACGAGTAAGATCGGCAATAAATTTCTCTGGCTCACTCAGCATGATTGGTAGAGCTTCTGGCGGACAAGTCGGCCCCGCGGCGATGTGGCCCATGCGGCTATTATCGGCAACAAAGTTAAGCTGCTCATTTGCAAATGCTTGTACTTTGGTAGCCATTACAACAGGCCCATACATCACAGAGTAATAATGCTGGCCATCAGGTAGCTGCTCAGTATAAAGCTTAGGACTAAGCTCAAAGGCAAGCTTATCACCGCTTTGCCATGCATGGCTGATACTGTAATAACCGTCTTTTTCGGTTGCGCTTACAGCTTGTCCATTTAAAGTAAAGCTCAGCTCACCTTGCTGCCAAGACGGTTTACGGATATGAATTACCGACTCAGTGCTTTGCCCCTCAGACAAACGATTCACGGTCAGTGAAACCTTGTTACCATCTGGAAATTGGCTGTCTTGCGTGATCTGCAAACCCTGCTGTTGCCAATTTAACGTGCTTGGAATAAACAAGTTCACCCATAGCTCTTTACCGGTATTGCTATAAATCAGCTCACCATATTTGCTGTGATTCTCAATACCTGAGCCTACGCAGCACCACATTGAATCTTGCACTGACGAATACATGCGGTAATGCCCAGGGCGCATTGAGGTAAAGTAAACAAGACCGCCATGCTCTGGGTGTTGTGACGATAAAATATGGTTATATGTGGCGCGCTCATAATAGTCTAAATAACGCGTATCACCGGTTTTTAAGAATAATAACTTACTCAGTTTCATCATGTTGTAAGTGTTGCAGGTTTCTGGACCTTCAACATCTTCAACCATCGGCGTGAAGTCACTTTTATCATGAAAATGCTCACGTACTGAGTTACCGCCAATTGATACTGAGCGCTCTTGGCTGACTGTTTTCCAGAAAAAGTCAGCACCTTGCTGCCATGCTTTGTCATCGCTGGCATTTGCTACTTTCAACATACCAATAATTTTTGGAATTTGCGTATTGGCATGTAGGCCAGTTAACTTATCTTCTTTGTGTAATAAGGGTTCAATGATGATGTTATGAGAGAACTGACGGGCTAGCTTTAAGTAGCGCTCATCATCACTGATAAAGTACATATCAGCAAACACATCATTTAAGCCACCATGCTCTGAATACAACATTTGTTGAACTTGTTCATCAGTTAGCTTGGCAGTGGTCGCTAAGAACCATTCGCCTAACTTAAATAGCATTTGTTTGGCTTTATCACTGCCTGCTACGTCGTATGCATCACGCAAGCCATGGAAAATTTTATCTATGTTATAAAGCGGTACCCAGCGGTCATTTAAGCTGAATAAATCGGCTTTGATTTCACCTTTTTCAATCTGCTGCCACATTTCATCGCCATTTGGGATACCGCCTAAGTAACCACCAGTGGCTTGCTGGGCGCGATCTAGCTCGCTTAGCATATAATCTAAACGCTGCTTTAATTCTTCGTCACCTGTGGCTGCCCACGCAAGGCTTAAGGCTGAAAGATAATGACCGCCAATATGGCCATCAAGGCCAGTACTTTCCCAGTTGCCATAGTTAGGCGCTTTTGGTTCAAGGCCGGCTTCACGCAGATAAGGAGCAAGCAGCTGATCTGGATGAAGTGCTAATAAATAACGCACATTAGTTTGCTGTGCATGTAAAAACGGGCTGGCGCTTAAACTTACTTGATTTAGGGCAAATAAATGTTGTTCGCTGGTATGTTCAGCATGCTCCACTGAAGCGGCTTGTTTACTGTCTGTTGGCAGCTCACTGCAACCGCTCACAGTTAATATTGCAGCGCAAACGCTTGCTAAATAGCTAACCTTGAATGTGTTCATACTGTTGTCTCCCAGCGAATTGTTATTTTAAAGAGCAAAGCGCACACACTTATTTAGTGTGTGCGTTTAAAGAGTGGTTATTTTGGTAGGCGCTTATGAATAACCATATCCGTATAGTACTCATCGGTAATTTTGTATTTTTTCAAAATCAGACCTAGTAAGGCGTGGAATACACCCGGAATGATAGTTAGCATCAGCGCTAGGCCCATTAGGGTAAATTCGGTTTGATCAACGTTAGGCTTGTACTCAAAAAATGCCAGTAATAAACCACCCGCTAAGCCCGCTAAACCGCCCCCGGCTTTTTGGCAGAATGAAATACCACCAAACGATAGGCCCGATGCACGAACGCCGTCTTTAATTTCACCGTAATCAACGGCTTCAGCAATTGCAGACCAGAACACTGGCGCATGTAAATCAACCACAAATGACAAGATGATATAAAGCACAAACGCCATCATCACATCACCTGGTTGCACCACAAAGTACATTAGTAATGAAATAAATAGCACGGCAATTTGTGATTGACGGAATAGCTTCATTTTACAGTAACGCTGGGTGATCCACGTACTTGCCACCATTGAGACAATAGATGCTGCAATACCTGCACTAGTAAAAGCACCTGCTAAATCTGGTACACCTAAGTAATAGGTTGCGTAATACATAGCAACACTGCCACGAATCGCATAACCAAGCGTACCAAGTACACATGCTGCACACAGTAGTAACCATTGGTCGTTTTTAATAAGTACTTTTAATTGCGTAAGTACGCCTTCGGTTTGTGGCTCATGCGTAATACGTTCGCGAGTAGTAAAGAAGCAAAACAAAAATAGTGCTACGGCACATGCCGATACCAATGCCATTGCCAGTTTATAACCATACGACAAGCTGCCATCTCCCCAATATGAGGCAAGTAGCGGCACTGAAAATACGATCACTACATTGGCAATCTTAGCGAAGAACATACGGTAACCATTAGCTGACAAACGCTCTTTAGGATCGGCAGTTAATACACCAATGTAAGAGATATAAGGAATAGCAACACCGGTAAACATCAAGGTCGCAAACAAGTACGTGGCATAAGCCCACGCTAACTTCATGTTGTAGTCGAAATCAGGCGTGGTAAATAACAGTACGACCGATAAACCATAAGGCACAGATAAAAATAAGAACCAGTGACGGAACTGACCCCAACGGGTTTTCACTTTGTCGGTGATCACCCCCATTAATGGATCGGTAAAGGCATCAACAAAACGCGCCACTAAGAACAACACACCCATATCAACCGGATCAAGTCCGTAGATATCGGTGTAAAAGAAAGACATAAAATAGAATAACGCTGCAACCATGACATTCACTGCCATGTCACCGGCACCAAAGCCGACCTTTTCTACAACGGATAACTTTTGAGATTCCATACAACAACACCCTAATTGGTCAATAATGAGCCGCCGCTCACTATTTCAAGCAATGCTAAAAAGCTTTCAACATTGCGTATCAAATAAATTTATAGCCCTAGATATTACACAGCTTGGCCATTGCGTTCGTTATTTTTGTAAATTTAATGCTAATCCAATTAATAGTATTATCATACTTATTAAATCGCAACTCTTTTCGACCGATGGTTTGGTTTATAAAAACCAATAAAAAACCCCAGCAAAGCCGGGGTTTTTAGGTCTATAAAAGAAATTTAGAAAGAATAACGTGCGCCTAGTGCGAATGTACGTGAGTAGATACCGTTACCAAAGTTAAATAGGTTGTCGTTACCTTCACCGTAGTAGCTCTGATATACGTCATCTAGGATGTTCGTTGCATCAAAGGTTACAACAAAGTCATCATTCACATTGTAGCTAAATTGGAAATCTAAGCTTTGCTCAGGACGATTCCAGAACTGAATTGGGTTAGCAAAGATTGCTGCTTCGTTCCCTGTGTAGAACTCAGAACGCCATACATAAGATAAGCGCATGTCGAATGTATCACGCTCGTAGATACCTACGATGCTGTAAGATTCATCAGAAACACCTGTCATTTGCGAATCTACATAACCAGAAATTTCACCTAGCTCATTGAATTCTGGTGTATCTTGTTCTGAATCAAGCATCGTGTAGCTTGCTTGCACACCAAAGCCGTTTAAGTACTCTGGTAGATTTTCAGGGAAGTAAACTAAACCAACTTCTAAACCAGACAGTTCACCGTTTGAAGCATTCACTGGTGCACTCAATACGTATGGACGTGTTACGCCATCATCGCCCTCGCGCACAACTTGCTTACGACCTGCAACAACTAAGCCTTCGATTTCACGGTAAAAGTAAGCCGCGTAAAGTGAGCTTGTATCTGCGAAGTACCATTCAAGTGATACGTCATAGTTCTTTGACTCTGTTGGTTTAAGCTCTGGGTTACCACCATTACCTGTACCGTATGTAGCACCTTCTGTTAATGGATCGTACCAGTATTGCAGCGCGTTCAAGTCAGCAAAGTTAGGCATACGTAATGTTTCTGTGTACGCAACACGACCCACTACATCATCAGTGATGTTCCAGTTAAGTACTAAGCTTGGTAGTAATGCGCTGCTATCTGCACTTGCTGAGCTTTCTTCAAATACATTTGAGTTCATGCCACCAGACTCAGCAACAAAGTCCATGTCTTGCTCGTAGCTTACATAGCGTAAACCAAACTCACCGCTAATATCTTCCGTTAAGAAGAAGTTCGTTGTTGCATACAGCGCGTATGAGTTTTCTTCGATATCAAATGTTTTGTATACGTCTTCAGCTTCAAGGCCGTATACGCTACGAACAGCATCACCGTTATCTAGCATGTAACCACCGTCAGCAGTTACAAAGCTGTCAAAGACGTCAGCACGGCCATCGAAATAATCATCAACTTGGAACACAATACCAGAACCATCACCAGATGCCCCAGCTGCAGCTAATTGCTCAATTAAGCTAGCTACAGATGTGTTTGCAATGCCAGTATCTTGACCACGAGTGTACTCTTGCGCAGTTCGTTTTTCGTAACGGCCACCGAATTTCACTTTATCAAAATAAGTACCACCAATTAGGTATTCAGCATCAAATGTGAAAGTTAATGCATCACCCGCGTTACCGCCACCATTGTCATAAATAGTGCCAGCATTCCAGTTTTCGATAGCAGCCATATCAGCTTCGTTTACCGCTGTGTTTGGATCATCCCAAAACGCGATGCCTGGTACGCCGTCTTTATCATTAAAATCAACGTCAAGACCCGTCGCTACACGATCAAAACGCATTGCGAAGAAATCTGTTTCGAACTCACTGTCTTGGTAAACAACTTCAGTGTTGATAGTTAGGTAATCGCTTGCTAGCCACTCTGCACCTAGCGCATATAAGTAGCTATCTGTTTTACCATATGAAAAGTCACCACTTTGGAAACCGCCAGCGCCAATCGCTTGCTTTTCTTTAATTACATTAGTGCCATCAAACACAGTTGGTGTTTCAATAAAGCCGTTACCATTTTCAAACGTATTTGAGAACCACATAGCGTTTTGCGATTCGTTTTCGTAACCTGTGTAGAAACCTTCAGCTGTGATTTCTAGGGTTTCATCTGGTGCCCACTGTAAAGATACAGACGCAGCCGGGCGCTTACGAAGACCTGTATATGAAGTACCAAAAATAGCATCACGTGCAAGTAGGTATTCTGTTGGCTCGCCATTTACGTCTAAAGTAGAACCAGCCGCAGTAGGTAGACCTAACTCAGTACCTTGAGTCCAGAATTCATTTGGAACACGTGAATACGGTGAGTAGTTGTATTGTGGCTTATCAGTAAAGAATGGGAATGCAGCACCCGCTGTGATGGTGTCATCGCGGTAATGTGTTTCAGCGTATGAAAGATTAACTAATGCACCAAACTCACCTGCGCCGTCGATTTCCCAGCGGTTAGAGAGTAATGCACTGATATTTGGATCAACTTCATCTGGTTGATCTGAGTAAATCGCACGTGCCGCTAAAACAACTTTTTCACCTTCGAAGTTGAAAGGGCGGTGAGTTTTAATATCAATCGCACCTGCGATACCGCGTTCGATTTGGTCCGCCGAACGGGTTTTATAAACTGTTACGCCTGAAAGTAAACTTGCAGGAATGTCTTGCAGCGCCACATCACGACCCGCACCTGTAAAGATAGCGCGACCATTAACTGTGGTATTAACATCAGTAAGACCACGGATTGAAACCGCGCTTACTTCACCAGCACCACGGCCAGTTGTTTGTACACCCGTTACACGTTGTAATGCTTCAACTACGTTATTATCAGGGAATTTACCAATATCTTCAGCAACAATTGCATCCACGATTTGAACGCTTGCACGTTTTTCATCTAACGCTTTGTTTAAACTGCCGCGAATACCTGATACTTGAATAACTTCCATCTCATCGACGTTATTCTCAGGAGTGTTTGGTGCTTCCTCCTGTGCAAAAGCAAATTGACAGGTAAATGCCATAACTACAGCACTGGCTATGTGTGTTCTTTTAAACATAAGCGGTGTTCTCCAAATTATAGTTATATCGGTCCGCTGAACTTTCCCCATTCAGTTACCGAAGAGTGACCACTGCATTGTGCATCGTGTGTTGTCAAAACGGTGCGCGAGTGTGTCTATATTTTTATGTTAATACATTGCTGCCTGAACTTTAATCATATTGTATGATTATTTAACAGTCAACTCAAAAAGCCAAATTAAAATAACTGCCATTATGTTTACAAAAAACGTTGCAATTATAGCATGTTACAAACTCAAAGCATGCTGCGTTTTTGTTTTGGGAATTTATTAAGACCCATTATTATCAGCCACTTAGCGATTGTTCGTTTGCTTATTTAATTTGTCTTTCACTCATCCAGAGCAACAAAAAAGGGCTAACAAGTTATTTACCCAGCGTATTTTGATGCTACTATGATTAAAATACAATAATACAATATAGAGTTATTTTTTGCTGCACTTTTACTAGTTTGTTTCGATGTAAACAATCAGTTACTCAGTATAATCAGGCGTACACAGTGTATTATCTGGTCACTTAGAGAGAGCTCTGGGTCGAAAAAGCTGCAGTTCAAACAACAATTATTAGTTACTAAGGACACTCATGAAGAAATTGAAAGCGTTAGCGCTACCATTACTTTTTTCTAGCAGCTTAGCTGTTGCACAAAACCCATTATTTACCGATGTATTTACTGCAGACCCTGCTGCACTTGTTCACAATGACACCGTATACCTTTATACAGGCCATGATGAAGCACCTAATAATGACGTGTTTTTTGAAATGCATGACTGGTTAGCCTTTTCATCAACAGATATGGTGAACTGGAAAAAACACGGCCCAATCATGAAAGCAACAGACTTTAAATGGGCTAAAGGTGAAGCATGGGCTTCACACATGATTGAGCGTGATGGCACTTTCTACTTCTTTACAACCGTTCGTCACAACGACACAAAACCAGGTTTTGCAATTGGTGTTGCAACTTCTAAGTCACCAACAGGTCCATTCAAAGATGCAATTGGTCACGCACTGGTTACCGATGACATGACCAAGCATACGCCAAATGATTGGGACGACATCGACCCTGCTATTTATACAGAAGAAAACGGCGATACTTACATGTTCTTTGGTAACTTAATGCCAAAATACGTAAAGCTAAGCGACGACTTGCTGTCTCTTGATGGTGAAATTAAAACGCTAGACTTACCTAACTTTACCGAAGCGTTATGGGTTCATAAGAAAAACGACAACTACTATGTATCGTACGCATGTGAGTTCCCTGAGAAGATCTGTTATGCCATGAGCAAAAGCATTCATGGCCCGTGGGAATATAAAGGTATCTTGAATGAGATCGCAGGTAACAGCGAAACCAACCACCAATCAATTATCGAATACAAAGGTAAAGACTACTTTATTTACCATACTGGTGCCGTACCACCAATTGATGGCAAACCAAGTGGCGGGCGTTTTCGCCGTTCAGTGGCGATTGAGCCGCTTTATTACAACGAAGATGGCACACTTAAACGTATTATCATGACCACTGAAGGTCTAAGTAAACAAGACAAGTAATATTAAAAAGGGCTCTTTAAGAGCCCTTTTTAGTGCTCAAATGTAATACAAATAAACAAATTTACCGGAAAATCCTCACTTGCAGATCAGCAAAAAACTTCCCTAATAGAGCAAAAATAGCGAAAAAAACGCTAAAACTGGCAACTTGAAAAAATTAAAATCACGCTGTACATATTGTAAACACTGACACTTCGTGTTTACATATCAATTACCTTTGCAAAAGTATTTGCACATTTTAAATCGTACTATAAAATTACAATACTACGTTCTTATTAGTTTGATATAGGCGCGCGGCAATTTTATTGACAACAATCGAATAAAAAAATGAATCCCAGTTTCAAGAGGACACATAAAATGAAATTAAATAAATTAGCCATGGTCATAGCCTGCTCTTTGGCTGTTACAGGTTGTGGCAAAGAAGATGGTACTAAGCTTGACACAGCACCAGCGGTTGCCGACCCGCAAAGTGCGAAACCGACAGTAAGCAGCAGTGTTGAATACACTGAATCAGGTAGCGTAATGGTTACCAATGTAAGCGTGCACGATCCTTCTGTCGTTAAAGTTGACGACACTTATTATATTTTTGGTTCACACCTTGCTGCCGCTAAATCAACTGATCTCTTGAACTGGGAAATGATTTCTAGCCTTTCAGCTAACGCAGCCGTTAATGAAAGCCCATTATTTGATTACAACTACACAGGTGAAATTGCCGAAGGTATTGAATGGACAGACGGTTTTACAGGAAACTGGGCTGCCGATGTAATCAAAGCGCCAAATGGTAAATTTTGGTTCTACTATAACCACTGTGCACAAGATAACCCAGATACACCAGATGTTGTTGATGAAGTATGCTGGAACCGCTCTTATCTTGGTTTAGCTGAAGCTGACAATATTGAAGGTCCTTATACAAACAAAGGTATTTTCTTACGCAGCGGTTATCGCACAGAAGCTGAGTTTGCAGCTTACCCACTTGATAATGGCCAAACAACATGGAATGGTGCCGTTGATCCTAACGCCATTGACCCTGCAGCCTTCTATGATGCTGATGGCAAACTTTGGATGGTTTACGGCTCATACTCTGGCGGTATTTTCGTGCTAGCAATGGACGAAGAAACAGGTATGCCAGAAGCAGGTCAAGGCTATGGTAAAAAGCTAGTAGGCGGTGACTTCCGTGCAATGGAAGGTGCATTTGTAATGTACAGCCCAGAAAGTGAATACTACTACCTATTCTTCTCTGTTGCTGGTTTTGATCTTAATGGTGGCTACAACATTCGTGTTGCTCGCTCAAAAACACCGGATGGCCCTTATCTAGATAACGCAGGTAATGACATTGCAGCTATCGGCGGCCTGGAGGTCGGCGAAAAACTAATGGGCGGCTTTGAGTACACGCAAGAACTTGGCGAAACAGCACCAGCATGGGGCTACCAATCACCGGGCCATAACTCTGCTTACTACGATGAAGCAACAGGTCGTCATATCTTAGTTACGCACACGCGTTTCCCGCAAACATCGACTGAGTTCCCAACCATTTCAGAAGCGCACCAAGTTCGCGTACATGAAATGTTTATAAACTCATTAGGCTGGCCTATGGCTTCACCGCAACGTTATGTGCCGCTTGAAGGCGACAACATGGTTGTGGCAGATGAACTTTATGGTTATTACAAATTTATCAACCATGGCAATGATGTAAATACAGATGCTATTCGCTCAATGCATATTGCTTTAAACGAAGATCACTCAGTAACCGGTGATGATCCAGGTATCTGGTACATGATTGATGACTCAAATATTAAACTTGAGTTAGATTCAGGTACTTACTTTGGCGTGGCTAAATGGCAATGGGATGATGCAACTAAAGCAATGGCTGTAACTGTATCAGCTACATCAAGCGAAGGCGCTACCATTTGGGCAAGTAAACGTGATGAAATCACAGACACGGCTAACGTGCTAGGCACTGTTCAAGAAGCGCTAGATATTAAAACTGAATTATCAATCGCTGACGAAGGCTACTCATTACCAACCAAAGGTAAAGATGGTGCTGCAATTAACTGGGAAAGCAGTGATGAATACTACATCACCAGTGAAGGCTCAGTATTCATTCCAACGCCAGATCGCGGTGATAAAGCGGTTACTTTAACGGCTAATATCTCTTTAAACGGCGAGAGCACAACCAAGACATTTAATGTAAATCTAGAAGCGCGACCAGAGTTTAAAAATGCGATTGCACACTATGCATTTGAAGATTCACTCAGTGATGGTTTAGGTAACCTAGATGATGCGGGTGTAACAGATAACAACATGTTAAATGTGGGTGCTGGTACAGCTGCATACGCAGAAGGTCAAACAGGTAAAGCATTTAACTTTGACGGTGCAACGGGTGTACGTTTACCTGATGAGTTAGTAACAGGCGATGAGTACACTATTTCGTATTGGTTTAAGCCAACAGTACTAACTAACTTTACGCCTACATTCTTCGCATCAACGTCTGATGCACGTTGGATGAGCTTGATCCCAGGTAGTACACACTTTACGTCAACACCAATGCTATGGAGCCGTTATTTAGCTGATGATGGCACTGATATGTGGAACCAAATCATTTCTGACTCTCCAGCGGTAATGGATTGGAATCATATTGCAATCACTTATGCTAATGGCACTGCAACACTTTATCGTGATGGTGTACGTGCAGGTTCGATGCCTCGCCCTGACTTCTTTAGCGAACAAACAGGTAACTTTGCCCTTGGTGTGAACTACGGTTGGGACTTACCTTTCCAAGGTCAAATTGATGAATTCATCGTTTATGACTACGCGCTAAACGGCCTAGATATTAATGGTGCGGCTATCAATAACCTGACAGATCCGACTAAATTTGAGAGCTTCATTACTGATGCGCTTGATTTAGGTGATGTATCGGCAGTACGTGAAAGCTTTGAGTTACCGCGTGTAGGTCCATTTGTATCTGGTATTAGCTGGACGTCAAACAACGAAGAGTACTTAAAACCGGTTAATGGCACAGCTGTTGTTACTCAACCTAGCGCCTCTGCTGGCGACCAAGTAGTGACATTAACTGCAACTATTAAGTACAAAGACTTTACTGATACTAAGTCATTCGATGTAACCTTAAAATCACTTGCACCTGCTGAATACAGCTTCGAAGGTGACCTAAGTGCATTAAACGGTGCGTATGCAGCGGGTAAACCAACGGGTGGTTTCATCAACAATACTGGTGGTAACGTAACTTTTGTTGACGGTATCATGGGTCAAGCAGTATTCCTTGAAGGTTCAGGTGTTCGTCTACCGGATAACTTAATCACGACCAATGATTACTCAGTATCTATGTGGTTAAAACCTGAAACCTTCA
The DNA here is from genome assembly GCF_004208935.1 of Pseudoalteromonas sp. CO109Y. NCBI lineage: Bacteria > Pseudomonadati > Pseudomonadota > Gammaproteobacteria > Alteromonadales > Pseudoalteromonadaceae > Pseudoalteromonas > Pseudoalteromonas sp. CO109Y. The sequence goes on along the minus strand of NZ_SGPD01000038.1, from coordinate 65,497 downwards.
CTGATTACACTACAGCGTTCTTCGCAGGTGCAAGTGCAGGCTCTTGGTTAAGTTATGTGCCATCTATGGCAGGTACAGGCCTAACTCGTTTATGGGCAAATAACGGTGCCTTCTTCGATAATGCAGAACTAGATAGCCGTATTCCAGCAAAAGAATGGACACATGTTGCATTCACTGTTGATGGTACGAATGGTGATGTGTTGAAGATGTATGTTAACGGCGAATTACAGCTAGAAACCGATGGCTTCCCGCGTGTATTCACGGTTCCTGGTGAAACAAATGAGTTTGCACTCGGTGTTAACTACTGGGATACACCTTATAACGGTGCTATCGATGAACTGAAAATTTTCAACGGTGCGATTAGCGCTGAAGAAATAAAAGCACTCTTTGATGCAGCTGCTGCACAAGAGTAACAAAGTGAGGTGAGCTGCCTCACCTCAACTATTTGTTGTCTGGAAAGGCCGGGTGAAAACCCGGCTTTTTTCTAAAGCTTTAGTACCCCTTGCCGATACATACATATCATTCACTTTCATCGCTCTCATTATGGCTATTAACTCATTAGCAAGTGCGTTAAATATCTCAAACGCAGATACAGCAGTCAGTAATACCAACTCAAAAGTAGGCTACAAACTCAGCAGCCAAGAGATGAACAAACTCTCTGGTCGTGAAGTAGAGCCCGCCCAAAAAGAAGAAGTATCTAGCGAACTCCCCGCACATATTCGCAAAATGGTTGAGCAACTCGAAAAGCTCAAAGAACAACTCGAACTTGCCAAAGAGCAATTAGCCAAACTGCAAGCAATCAAAAACCAAGAAGATGAAGCTGTAAAAGTGCAAGTTGAAACACAGACCAAGATGGTTATGGAAATCCAAACGCAAGTAATGACTCTTAGCCAATCAATTAGCGATGCGCTAAAAGAAGCTGGTATTAGCGACCCTGGAGTGCTAATGAGTGTATTGGTGTGATGGAAGCTGTAAGTTTTGAGCTATAAGCTTTAAGTCTCAGGCTTTACTCTTGTCGCTTTCATCTTGCTAACTCCCTTTCATGCTCACTTTACTCTTGCAACTTTACCCTCGCTAACTTCTCTCAAAAACCCAAAAAAGGGTCAAAAACCTAGTAACTATGCGGGCTCTGAAATATCGAGCACGCAAATACGAAACTTCCTTAGCAGTAAAAATAAGTGCTATTTAGGGTCATTGTCGTTACATTTAGCAGCTGTTAAAACGAATTAATTTGCTCAATAAATCAACAGTATAAACTTAACAATTTAATCTACATCGCCACTTTACGAACTCAGTTGCAAAGATCGCTCAAATAAAAGACAGCACTTAAATCCCGCTAAAAAGCCTTCCCTAGCACTTTTTCAGTATAGAAATCAACCAACTCATTCGTATTATGAATTCACCCTATGAACGAAGTGAGGGCGTCTTATGCGTCAAATTTTATTACTTTCTGTAAATGGATTTACGCTACAAAAACTGTTTTTACTGGCATCATTATTGGTGTGCTTTTTCACCTCAGCTGAAGAAACAAGCCCTATTTCAACAGCGAGAGCATGGTTAACCTTGGTCGATTCAGGAGAGTACCACGAGAGCTGGCAGCAAGCTGATCAGGTCTTTCAAAACACCACGCCAAAAGCTCGCTGGCAAACAGCCTTAGATCAAATACGCGTTCCTTTAGGCCGAGTTATGTCTCGCACCTATTTTGGCACAGCAGAATATAACTCATTACCCGGCCTGCCAAATGGTGAGTATTTAGTGGTCAAGTTTCAAACCGAGTTTATGAATAAAGAGGCTGTAGTTGAAACGCTCAGCCTTAGCAAAGCCGCCGATGGCTGGCACCCATTAGGTTATCTTATCGATTAATTTAGAGCAGCACAAAGCGCCTTGAGCTATGTGCTGTAAAACTTATCGGCAGTCAAAATGCTTATCTGCGGGAAAATAAACCGCACAATTGATGAATAGTATTTATTGTTCGTCGCCGTAACATAAAAACACTTCAAGACGAATTCAATAAACAACTAGTAAATGGAATTGCTATGAGAAAAACGCTTTTACTAATCATTTTTTTAAGCTGCTTTTGTGCAAATGCTGAAGAGCTCGAAGTTATTCATCGCGCTAAAAGCTGGCTTACGTTAATCGACAACGGTCAGTATCAGCAAAGTTGGCAGCAAGCAGACTCATTATTTAAACTAAAAATGCCTCAAAGCCACTGGAGCAAAGCGTTAAAACAAGTTCGAGTACCACTTGGCAAGGTGATTTTACGTAAGAATTTAAGCCTGATGAATTATGACTCTTTACCCGGAACACCTGATGGTGAATACGTGATCATTCAGTTTCAAAGCCAATTTATGAATAAAGAGCAGGCCATTGAAACAATTAGCCTCAGTAAAAGTAGTGGCCAGTGGCAACCTATCGGTTATTTTATTAATTAGGGGATTTGCAGAGGCTTAGATGGATTATGTTGGGTTTCGCTTCGCTCAAACCAACCTACCCGAAGAATGAGAAGGGCAAGTAATGTGGTAGGCGTCACGCTTGCTTGGCGCGTCATGAAATCAACACCCAAAGAGCAGACATACACATCACCAACATACCCCACCTCTCAGCTAAAAACTGACAGCTGAAGGCTGACAGCTCCTAAACAACGCTCGAAATAAATTTCACGCCTACAACAACACGTGTGTTTTATATGCAATGCAGAGGCATGAAAAGGTTTTGATAGATTATGTTGGGTTTCGCTTCGCTCAAAACAACCTACCCGAAGACTGAGTAGGGCAAGTAATGTCGTAGGCGTCACGCTTGCTTAGCGCGTCATGAAATCAACACCCAAAGAGCAGACATACACATCACCAACATACCCCACCGCTCAGCTAAAAACTGACAGCTGAAGGCTGACAGCTCCTAAACAACGCGCGAAATAAATTTCACGCCTACAACAACACGTGGGGTTTTATATGCAATGCAGAGGCATGAGAAGGTTTTGATGGATTATGTTGGGTTTCGCTTCGCTCAAACCAACCTACCCGAAGAATGAACAGGTAAGTAATGCGGTAGGTGTCACGCTTGCTTGCCGCGTCATGAAATCAACACCCTACGAGCAGACTGACATATCACCAACATACTCCACCGCTCATCTAAAAAATGACAGCACCTACACAACGCGCGAAATAAATTTCACGCCTACAACAACACGTGGGGTTTTATATGCAATGCAGAGGCATGAGAAGGTTTTGATGGATTATGTTGGGTTTCGCTTCGCTCAAACCAACCTACCCGAAGACTGAGTAGGGCAAGTAATGTCGTAGGCGTCACGCTTGCTTGGCGCGTCATGAAATCAACACCCTACGAGCAGACTGACATATCACCAACATACTCCACCGCTCATCTAAAAAATGACAGCTGAAGGCTGAAGGCTATAAAAAAAGCCACTCATAAATGAAGTGGCTTTGGTTGAGTCGATTTTTTACTTATAACTTAATTTGGTTCACGCAGATGGAACACTTGGCACTTGTTACCTAAATCAGGTTGTTGTGCGAAGTTAGTGTTTTCAGCTAAACCACAGTTACTTAAACCAAGCGCTTGTTTTGTGTAGCGGTTGATCAGCATAACACCACCGCCTTCTACCGGAGCAATACGCCACTGTGCTGTTTTCGCTGCACAAGACGCCATTTCTACGTTGGCACCTGGTACTAAGGCGTTATCAGCTACCGCAGCACAGAACTCGCTATCAGCGCTTTGTTTAAGGCTTACATAGCCTGTATCTGTTGGTGTGAAGAACCATTGCTGTGCATCTTTATGCGTGTAAGCTTGTTGCTCAACATTGGTGCCTGCTTTAACTGTATCTGCCACGCTAAGTGCTTTACCACTTTGTTGGCTTAATACGACAACACTGCCCATAGGGCGTAATTGCCAGTCGCCACACGCTGTTGCGTCGCTTTGCTGTAAAACCGCTTGGTTTTGTGCCGCAGAACAACCAGCAACCGCTAACGGCTTGCCTGTGTAACGGTTAGTAATAGATACATTACCATCTGTGCTTGGTGCTACTTTCCATTGCTGACAGAAGTTATTACGCCATGCTGCAGATTGTACTTTAGCGTTATCTGCGTCATTACAGCTTTCGAGCTCTAAGAACTTGCTGTCTTCACGGTTAGCTAAACGAACAAAACCATCTGTTGTTGCATCAATAACCCATTGACCATTGGTGCTTGCACACTGACGTTGAACTGCACGTGCATCTTGTGGATCAGCTGCGATGTCTAAACATAAGCCACTTGTTGCATTCACTAATTGATAGCGCTGACCTTGTACTCGCGTTACCAGTGGACCGTATTCACCTGATGGTGGAGCTACTTCAACGCCTGGTGTTAATGGTTTACCAAAGCTTGGTGTGCCATCGTCGTTCCAAGTGAATTTTTGCGCACGTAATGAACGAGTCGCACTACAACCGTGCTCTACCGAATCATTACCGTGATAAACTAACCAATCTTCTGTGCCGTCTGGCGATGTGAAAAAGCCGTTGTGACCTGGGCCAAACACTTCTTCTGTACGCTCAAATACTGGCTTGTCGTATTTTTTCCAGCTGCTCGCTTTAAGCGGATCGTCACCAACAAGTTCAAGCATACCTAGTTTGTAATCTGGGGTATTACAGAAGCTTGCTGAGTACGTCATAAACGTACGACCATTGTGCTGTAAAATTTCAGCACCTTCAGTTACTTTACGACCACTGATTTCCCAATCTAGCTCAGGACGCGTGATCACCGTATGCGGTGAGTTCTCTTTCAGTGTCCACGGATCTTCCATTTCTGCAATAATGTTTAATTGCTGATCGCCTTGCCATTGTGAGTAGATCACATATAGCTTGTCTTTGTATGTTAGGTAGTTACCGTCGATGTTCCATACGTTAGGCATTAATGCGCCCTTGTATTCGTATGGACCCATAGGATCGTCACCAGCACTTTCTAGTACGTTTAAGTGTTGGTTATCTAAAGTGCCATCAGTACCAGCTGTATACATCATGTACCAACGGTAGCCGTTTGGTCCTTTTAGGCGGTGGAACTCAAACGCCCAGAAGTTACAACAGCGCTCAGGATTTGAATCAGACCAAACATTGACTGGTGTTGCATCAGCAAGGCCAGCTAGTGTTGGTGATTTACGCATCACTAACTCAGATGTCCATGTTGTTGTGGTTAGGTAATAGTTACCATCCCAGTACTTAAGCCATGGATCGGCGCCATTAGGAAAAAGTGGGTTGGTAAAAATACCATTATCTTGGATTGGCGCTTTTTCTGTGGCTGCCACGTCAGCTTTCTTAGCTGTGTTGTCTTCAGCTGTAGTCTGACAACCAGTCAGTGCACCAAACGACAAGGCAAATACGCTGGCTAAGCCAGCCTTTTGCATTGCGCTTTTAAGCTTTGTTGTTTTCACGATTGTGTTCCTTTATTTTGTACCAAATTCGTACACGATGCGTGTTGAATACACGTCACCCGGTAATAATGTTGTGCTTGGGAACGTTGGCTGATTTGGTGCATCAGGGAAATGCTGTGGCTCTAAACAAAAACCACTTCTGAAATTATGCACTAAGCCAGACGCTTGCTGAGTACTACCGTCTAAGAAGTTACCTGAATAAAACTGTACAGCAGGCTCTTCTGTGTAAACTGTCAACGTACGGCCAGAATTTGCTTCGTAAACCGTCGCCGCTTCCATAAGTTCATTGCTTGGCGTGTCTTTAAGCACAAAGTTATGGTCATAACCTTTACCAAGTTTCAGTTGTTCGTTGCTAGCTTTGATGTCTTGACCAATTGCTTTCGCTGTGCGGAAGTCAAACGGTGTGCCTGCAACATCCATCAACTCACCCGTTGGGATCAAGCCGCCATCCACAGGGGTAATTGCTTTTGAGTTAATTTGCATTTGGTGATCAAGAATGTCGCCTTTACCCGCTAGGTTAAAGTAGCTGTGTTGCGTCATATTGATGATGGTAGGCTTGCTTGTTGTAGCAATAAACTGCATATCTAACGTGTTGTTGTTCGTTAGCGTGTAAGTTACTTCAGTCGTCACTTCACCCGGGTAGCCTTGGTCGCCATCAGGGCTCACTAAGCTTAAGGTAACACCGGCACTGTTTTGCGTCGTGAACGGTGTCATGTTCCATACTTTCTTATCGAAACCTTGCACACCACCATGTAAGTGGTTGTCACCATCGTTAGTTGCTAATTGGTATTCAGTGCCATTTAACGTGAATTTACCGTTTGCGATACGGTTACCAAAACGACCGATGATTGCACCGTAGTAAGTTGTCGCTTTTGTGTATGCTTCTAGGTTATCTAAACCCAGTACAATATTACCCATTTCGCCTTTTGCATCAGGTGTTTCAATACGCGTGATTATGCCGCCGTAGTTGATTACATCAACGCTAATACCATTGCTGTTAGTCAGCGTTACTTGATTAACTGGCGTTTGATCAGCAAGTACGCCATAGGCCGTCATTGATGCTGAAGGGGAAGTAGTCATATTGTCTCCTTGATGAGCACAAGCTGGTGTAAGGGCAATCCCACATGTCACCAACAATGCATAAAGCCCGCGCGACTTTTTCGTGTTCGAACTGGCTGTTTGATGAGTTGTTTTTAAACCTTGGAAAACACATTGCAATGACATACGAATAACCTTTTTGTAATTGTATTTATAGTTTTATAATACAAATAAGGGTGTCATTGCAACTTTAATCGCTAAAGTTGGATTTTTCCGTCTTTCACCATGATGCAATCCATTCCCGCACTTTTGGCAGCTTGATAACCAATTTGCGTGTCTTCAAATACCACACATTGGCTTGGCTCAACACCTAATTGCTCTGCTACTTTTAAGAATGTTTCTGGGTTTGGCTTGCCTTTACTTACATCACTGGCAGTCACTAACGCACCAATTTTATTTATTAAATTGGTATCAGTTAGATGATCAATTGCATGCTCGCGGTCAGCGCCTGTGCCAACGCCCATAGGCAATACACCATGGTACTTTTCAAGTACTGCGACGGTTTCGTCAATTACTAGCGGTTGGTGCTGTAAATCAACCCAAAACTGGTGTTTATCTTTTGCCACAACTAGAGGGTCGTGTTCTAAACCAAATTTTTCGTTAAGCATTTCAATTGTTTTAACGGTCGGAATGCCACCTAAGCTGTACATGTAGTCGTAATCGAATGGGTAGCCATAGGCTTCGCAAGCTTTTTGCCATGCCTGTAAGTGACTGCCCATTGAGTCAATTAAGGTGCCATCCATATCAAAAATAATGCCTTGGTAGGCGCTTAAATCGATCATATCTACTCCTAAAATGTTTCGCTTCACAATAGCATAAGCCAGCGAAGAGCGAGGCTCATCACTGGCTTAATCGACAACAAAATTTGGGGTGAACGTGCTCACACACAGCACGTTCTAGTACATAAAGTACTAATTCTTACAGGCCACGTTTTAGCATGTAGTAAGCTGCGTTATGACGAAGCTCTGTTTTGAAACCACGGATCGTCGTATCGTTATCGATGATCATAGTTTCAACGCCAGCCATTTCAGCAAAATCGATAATCATATCGGTTGTTACTGCTTGGCTGTATGCAGTGTGGTGTGCACCACCGGCGTGGATCCATGCAGCTGATGCTACAGATAGATTTGGTTTTGGTTCCCAAAGCGCTGAAGCAACCGGTAAGTGAGGTAAATCAGCTGGCGGAGCCACTGTATCTACTTCGTTGATTAGAATACGGAAACGGTTCCCCATATCAATTGGTGATACGTTGATTGCAGCACCCGGTTTTGCAGTAAACAATAAACGACCTACATCACATTTAACACCGATAGTGTGCTGGTGAACTTCAAGACGTGGTTTTTGTGCTGCAATTGAAGGACACACTTCTAACATGTGCGCGCCAAGTACTTGGTCAGTCTCACCCATGTTGTAAGTGTAATCTTCCATGAATGAACAACCGCCCTCACGGCCTTCACCCATTACTTTCATGATGCGAACCATAGCAGCTGTTTTCCAGTCACCCTCACCACCGTAACCATAGCCTTTCGACATTAGGCGCTGTGTAGCAAGACCTGGAAGACCAGAAAGACCTGATAAGTCTTCAAAACAGTTAGTGAATGCTTTAAAGCCGCCTTTCTCTAAGAAACGCTCCATACCAAGCTCTAAACGTGCTTCGTTGCGTAGCATTTTCACTGCGTAATCGTCTTGTAGAGTTTCGTCAGCAATTACGTAGTCTTGCTTATAAAGCTCTAACTGTGCATCAACTTCTTCTTCAGTGATAGTATCAACCACTTTTACAAGCTCAGCGACACCAAAGGCGTGTACTTCATAACCAAAAGTAATTTGCGCTGAAACTTTGTTACCTTCGGTAACTGCAACTTGACGCATGTTGTCGCCAAAACGCGCAACTTTAAGTGTTTGGCTTTCTGCCCAACCTTTTGCCGCACGACACCAGTCATCTAACTGCTGTTGTACGTCAGCACGTTGCCAGTGACCTGCAACAACTTTACGCTCTTTACGCATTACAGTACCGATGAAACCGAACTCACGGTCACCGTGTGCACTTTGGTGCGTATTCATGTAGTTCATGTTGATGTCAGACCAAGGAAGGGCTGCATTAAACTGAGTATGAAGGTGTAACCAAGGCTTACGTAATTCGCTTAGGCCAGCAATCCACATTTTCGCAGGTGAGAAAGTGTGCATCCATAATACTAAGCCAACACAGTTAGGATCCGTATTTGCCGCTTGGCAAACAGCGTGAATTTCTTCAGGTGACTTAACGGTAGGCTTACATACCAAGTTTACTGGTAGATTAGCTTCGCTGTTTAAGCCCGCTACAATTGCTTCGCTGTCTTTGGCAACCGTTTCTAACACCTTAGGACCATAAAGATGTTGTGAGCCGGTAACAAACCAGACTTCTTTCGTCATCGTCGTCATGTTAATAATCCTCTAAATTCTTGCTATTTGCTCTGACCGTAATACGCGTTTTTACCGTGCTTACGTAGATAATGTTTATCCATCACTGCTTTTTTAAGTTCAGCTGCGTGTGGATCTAAAGTGCGTGTTAAATACGCCATGCGTGCAATCTCTTCGAGTAGCGCGGCATGGTATACAGACTGAGCGGCATCTTTACCCCACGTGAAAGGCGCATGACCCGCAACAATCACCATAGGTGCAGCTTTCGGATCGCGGTCTTGATACGCATCAGTAATTTGAATACCGGTTTCTAATTCATAATCGCCATTCACTTGCTCATCGGTTAACTCACGAGTACAGGTGATGTCACCGTGTACATAGTCAGCGTGAGTTGTGCCAAGGCAAGGAATGCTTTGTTTTGCTTGCGCCCATGCAGTTGCATAGGTCGAATGCGTGTGTGTTACACCGCCAATTGAATCAAAGTGGCGATATAAATGAACATGTGTTTTAGTGTCAGAAGACGGACGCATAGACCCTTCAACAATGTTGTTTTCAAGGTCGACGATCACCATGTCGTCGGCTTTCATTTGGTCGTAAGATACACCACTTGGTTTAATCGCAATTACGCCTTTGTCGCGGTCAATTTGCGATACGTTACCAAAGGTATAAATTACTAAGCCACGACGTTGCAGCTCCATGTTCGCTTCATAGACTTCACGTTTTAGTTCAGTAAAACTCATGCTTTGTCTCCGTTTACATAGCTTGCAAGTGCTTGGTAGTTGGCATAAAGCTCGTCATACACAGCAACGCGCTCAGGGTTTGGTAAATACTGATGACATACAGACGACGCCATAACTTTTTGAGCATCTGCCACTGTTGCGTGTTCACCCGCAGCAACCGCAGCCATAATTGCCGCACCCAATGCACAGCTTTGCTCACTTTCTAAAACGTCGATTGGGCAGTTCCAAACATCAGCACAAGTTTGCATTACGTAGTCTGATTTTTTAGAAATACCGCCGATAACAACCACTGACTCGATTGGTACGCCTTCGCTACGGAAACGCTCAGTGATAGCACGTGCGCCAAAGGCAGTTGCTTCAACAAGTGCTTTGAAGAACTTAGGTGCATCAGTGCCCATTTTTAAGCCTGTTAATGCCATGGCAACGCTTTGGTCAGCATCTGGCGTACGACGACCATTTACCCAATCAAGCGCAGTTACATCGTTGCTTGTTACAGGCAGTGCTGCCGCTGCTTTTGATAGATCAACTAAGATTGAATCTTCTAACTTGTTAACTAACGCTTGTTCAGCGTCAGATAGATTTGTAAGTTGGCTAGTTGGCCAAAGTACTAGGTTTTTGAACCATGCGTATAAGTCACCGAATGCAGATTGACCGGCTTCTAAGCCAATTAACCCAGGGATTACTGAGCCATCAACTTGACCACAAATACCTTTAACGCAAGTATCACCTAGTTGTTCTTTAGACGTTACTGTGATGTCACACGTTGAAGTACCCATTACTTTAGTTAGAACGCCAGGACGAACATTGGCTGCTACTGCGCCCATGTGACAGTCAAATGCACCGTAACCAATTACGATACCTTGTGGTAAACCTAGCTTCTCGGCCCACTCTGCAGTTAAGTTGCCAGCAACTTGGTCGCTTGGCTCTGTCGTTGCATTTAACGTATCAACAACACCATCTAATAGTGGATCGATATTGCTGAAGAAACTGTTTGGTGGGAAACCGCCCCACTGCTCGTTCCACATTTGTTTGTGGCCCGTTGCACAACGACCTAGCTTTAATGCTTCAGGGTGTGTTGTGCCGCACATTAGCGCGGTCATCCAATCGCAGTGCTCAACCCATGAATAAGTGGCTGCTTTAACACTGCTATCAACGCGGAAAATATGTAATGCTTTGGCCCAGTACCACTCAGAAGAGTAGATACCGCCCATGTGTGAAAGGTAGTTCACATCATTGTTAGTTGCAGCTTCAGTGATTTCACTTGCTTCTTTAATAGACGTATGGTCTTTCCACAAAATGAACATTGCATTTGGGTTTTCTGCAAATTCTTCAGTTAATGCCAGTGGTGTACCTTGGCTATTAATTGCTACAGGTGTTGAGCCTGTCGTATCAAAGCTCATACCCACTACTTTGTCTGCAGTACCTGCTGGAACTTGTGACCAAAGACCATTAACTACTTCTACAAGGCTATCAATATAGTCTTGTGGATGCTGACGAAACTGATCTTTACTAGGGTCACAATATAAACCTTGTGCCCAGCGCGGGTAGTTTACTAAATGGCTGGCAAGTTCTTCACCAGTCGCAACATCAACGAGTAATGCTCTTACCGAGTCCGACCCGTAGTCTAATCCCAACGTATAACGAGACATAATTACCTTTCACTAATTGCTTACTAACATTGTTAGTCATTATCTTTATTTGTATGATAATATCAACAATACCAGATTGTAAAGGTATTATAAAAATATTATTAACAGGATTATTTGCTGCTGGCGGGCGATTTATTGCGCAGTTTCTCTGGTAGATTAGATTGTTTTTTCAGCACAAATAATAGGTTAAAGCCACTACATTAACTTTTGTATGATAAGAATGGGATAACTATGTCTAGTCAATTAGAACAACTTAAAGCAGTAACAACCGTTGTTGCTGACACGGGTGATTTTGAAGCAATCAACGAATATAAACCGCAAGATGCAACAACAAACCCATCACTAATCTTAAACGCGATTCAAATTGAGAAATATCGCCCACTTGCTGCCGAAGCCGTATCATGGGCAAAAGCACAAAGCAGTGACGCAGCTGAAGTTGTAACAAAAGCAGCCGACAAGCTAGCGGTATTAATTGGCTCTAAATTAATGGAGCAAGTGCCAGGTTTAGTTTCAACAGAAGTGGATGCGCGTTTATCATTTGATACTCAAGCAACTGTTGATAAAGCACTTGAGCTTGTTGCTTTATATAAAGAGCAAGGTATCGACACATCACGCGTGTTAATCAAAATTGCTTCAACATGGGAAGGTATTCAAGCAGCCAAGGTACTTGAAGCGCAAGGTATCCGTTGTAACCTAACGCTGGTATTTGCATTTGCTCAAGCACGCGCTTGTGCCGAAGTAGGTGCTTACCTAATTTCACCATTCGTTGGTCGTATTCTTGACTGGTACAAAGCACAAGATGCAAGCGCTGATTTCGACGGTGCTAACGATCCGGGCGTTAAGTCAGTAACGCATATCTACAACTACTTCAAAAAGCACGGCTACGAAACGATTGTAATGGGCGCAAGCTTCCGTAACATCGGTGAAATCCAAGAATTAGCAGGTTGTGACCGTTTAACTATCAGCCCTAAGTTACTTGCTGAACTAGCTGCAACTGACGCACCATTAACTCAAAAACTATTACCAGCAACAGAAAAAGCAGAAGCGCCAGCTGCAATGACTGAGCAAGCTTTCCGCTGGGAAATGAATGAAGATGCCATGGCTACTGAAAAACTAAGCCAAGGTATTCGTCAGTTCGCAATTGACCAAGAAAAACTAGAGTCAATCTTAAGCGAATTAGTTTAAACCGATTGTTTAAGCAGCAAAAAGCCCGCAAACCAAAGTTTGCGGGCTTTTTTATTGCCTGCCTTTTAGTAAAAGCAGGCTTATCGTGTTGCGATTACGATAATTTTTTACCAGTCACATTATTCAGCAAGTAATGCGTTTGCTTTTGCAACTAGATTTGCCACTGTGAAACCAAAATGCTCAAGCAATACCGCGCCTGGCGCTGACTCACCAAATGTGTCCATGCCTAGTACATCACCATCTTGGCCAACATACTTGAACCAGAAGTCACGGTGTGCAGCTTCAACAGCAATCTTTGGTGTACCCGCTGGTAGCACGCTTTGACGATATGCTTTATCTTGGCTGTCAAACTGATTTGTTGATGGCATAGATACCACGCGAACTTGCTTGCCTTGTGCTTTTAGCTCAGCAGCAGCATTCACAGCTAACTCTACCTCAGAACCCGTTGCAATAAGGATAAGCTCTGCGGCTTGTTCGCTATCAACAAGTACATAACCCCCTTTTGCAATATCAGCAACTTGCTGTGCATCACGTGCCATCGCTTTGGTACCCTGACGGCTGAAGATCAGTGAACTTGGGCCAGTTTCTTTTAATAACGATTGACGCCAAGCTACTGCTGTTTCAGTTTCATCACACGGACGCCATGCAGTCATATTTGGTGTCATGCGAAGGTTAGCGATTTGCTCGATTGGTTGGTGAGTTGGACCATCTTCACCTTGACCGATTGAGTCATGGGTATACACAAAAATGCTTTGCGCTTTCATTAATGCTGCCATACGTACTGCATTACGTGCGTATTCCATAAACATTAAGAAAGTTGCGCCAAATGGAATGAAGCCACCATGTAATGCAATACCATTCATGATTGCGCTCATACCAAACTCACGTACGCCATAGAATACGTAGTTACCATCAGCTGCATCTTGTAAACCTTTTGCTTCTGGCCATAACGTTAAGTTAGAACCTGCAAGGTCAGCAGAGCCACCCATTAATTCTGGAAGCTGGTTAGCAAAGAAAGTGATCGCATTTTGTGATGCTTTACGTGTCGCAATGTTTTGCATATCGGCTTGGCATTTAGCAATGTACTCATCAGCTAATTCAGCGAAGTTAGCTGGTAATGCTTTTTCGAGAACACGACGTGTATATTCTTTTGCAAGTTCAGGATGTGCTTTGCTATAAGCTGCAAACTTTTGCTGCCATGCACCTTCAAGCTCTTGGCCTTTAGCTTGATTATTCCACTCGTTATAAACTTCTTGTGGAACTTCAAATGCAGGGTGCGGCCAGTTTAGCTGCTCACGTACTGCTGCGATTTCGTCGTGACCCAGTGGTGCACCGTGACAGTCGTGGCTACCTGATTTATTTGGCGAGCCAAAACCAATCACTGTTTTACAACAGATTAGTGTTGGTTGCGTAGTGTTGCTTTGTGCCGTTTCGATTGCACCCGCAATTGCATTCATATCGTGACCATCAACATCACGGATAACTTGCCAACCGTAAGATTCAAAACGTGCAGGCGTATCGTCGGTGAACCAACCTTCTACTTCACCATCGATAGAGATGCCATTGTCATCCCAAAATGCGATTAGCTTGCCTAGGCCTAATGTACCTGCCAGTGAACATGCTTCGTGCGAGATACCTTCCATTAAACAGCCGTCACCCATAAAGCAGTAAGTGAAGTGATCAACAATATCAAACTTTGGCTTATTGAATTGTGCTGCTAAAGTTTTTTCAGCGATTGCCATACCAACTGCGTTAGCAATACCAGAACCTAATGGGCCAGTAGTTGTTTCAACACCCGGAGTATAACCATATTCTGGGTGACCCGGTGTTTTAGAGTGAAGCTGACGGAATTGCTTAATATCTTCAATGCTTACGTCGTAACCGCTTAGGTGTAACAATGCATATTGAAGCATTGAACCATGGCCATTTGATAACACAAAGCGGTCACGGTTAGACCAGTCTGGATTTAATGGGTTATGGCGGTGAAAGTTTTGCCACAATACCGCTGCAATATCAGCCATACCCATAGGCGCACCTGGGTGGCCTGAGTTAGCTTGTTGAACGGCATCGACAGCAAGTATGCGAATAGCATTTGCAGATTGAGAACTAGGCAGAGTCATCTTATTAGCTTCCTGTTAATATTATAATATAAATAATATCGCAAAAACTCACCCAAATAGCAACTTAATAAACCGCCATGCCAGTAATGACGTGTATTTAGGGCCATTTTGTACCGCTAAGCGCAGGTTTTAACACCATTTTATTGTTAATAACTTTTTCTAACTAAAGAAATGACGACACCGCTCAAAATAACCAAACCAAATTAGTGAAATATACTTATTTATCAAGCAATTTCCTTAACTAATTTAGGTTACAAAAACCAGACCTTGCTACAATTTGGTACATTATTTCATTGTTCAAGCCATTAATAACAACTTAATGTTAACAAGATTTTTCATTAAGGTTGTTTATTTGTGACTGTTCTAGGTAGTTGCTCACTTGGGCTACGAGTTTTATTTCTAATTAGTGCATTTTGCCTTTCACCAATGGCAAGCAGCACTGACTCTGCGTATTTAGCAGATGAAGGAGTAAGCCTTGGTTTAAGCTTAGGTTATGGCCAACTCGACAACCCGGTTTATAAAAAAGACGACATTCCTCTTTATGCCCTACCGCGCATTGAGGTATTTGCCGGTGACTTTTCATTTGCAAATACTCAGTTTGCTTGGACACCCGTGTGGGGCGATAACTATCAAGTGTCGTTATTCACCCAACTTAATGAAGATGGGCTGTATTTTGCTAAACACTCAGCAGCACTGACCGCGATTAGAACAACCGGCGGCCGCCCCTCAATGACGCCGCCACCACCCGGTTCAGGTATCGAAACACCAGCGCTGACAAAGCGCCGCGGTGATATTACTAAAATATCAAAACGTAAACTGTCTGCCATGAGCGGTATTGAAGCTATTGTTGACTGGCAAAGCTGGCGTTTTAGCGCGTATTGGTCAATGGAGCTCACCAACTATCACAAAGGGTTGCAAGGCGAATTGTCTGCACAGCGCTTGTTTTTGTTTGATCAGCATCTGGTTTTGCTTGGCGCAGAAATACAACATTTAAGTGCTGGTTTAGTGGATTACTACTATGGCAGCGCACAACAAGAGATACGAGCCGGATTTAGCCCTTTTTTAGGTCACTCTAGTCAAAAGTACAATCTAAAAGCCAGTTACCAATATCAGTTTAATCAACAATGGCAATTTATCAGCGATATAAAATACCAACGCTTATCATCGGGTATTGCCGATAGCCCCCTTATCGATGACAGCAACTTACTGTCTTTTTATGCTGGCTTTGCATGGAATTACTGATGATGTTGCGTACGAAGCTTTTTTCACTCTTATTCATTTGTAGCCTCGCGTTTGTTGGCAGTACATTCGCACAAGCAGGTTATATCGAGGCAACACCAGAAAACTGTGTAACGATAGAGCAAGACTGCGTGATGGATGTATCGATTAATTGGTATACCGAAGTCAGCGAAACGGTGTGCATTCGCGTTACTGATCAACAAATTAGGCTGTTCTGCCAAAAGCCAAATCAAGGGCAGAACTTTGCAATCACAGTGCAAAACAATCGAAACATTGTATTAGAGCTACTTAGCGAACAGCTAGAGCCATTAGAAAGCACTGAAATTAGTTTATTCCACCAGCATGTTAAAAAACGCCGACGTGATATCGCATGGAGTATTTTTTGATGAGCCAGCATACTATTTTATACATTGAAGATGATTTAAAACTTGCCCAGCTAGTTTCTAATTATTTAACTGACCATGGCTATACCATTGAGCACTTTGAAAGTGGTTGCCATGCCTGTTACCAAGCAAGCTGCAAAAAATACGACCTAATTTTGCTTGATATCGGGTTAGGATCAGAAGATGGCTTTGAGGTATTTAAAGAGCTAAAACAATATCAAGATACGCCAATTATTTTTATGACCGCAAGGCAGAGCCAAGTTGATCATATCACTGGCCTTGAGCTAGGCGCCGATGATTACCTAACTAAACCTGTTTCCCCGTCCATTTTATTAGCGCGAATTAACAATACCATTCGCCGCAGCCAAGCTGTTAAGCCAACAAGCACTACCCATAATGCGCATAATATTCGCTTTGGTTCTTTAAGTATTAATACTATTCAGCGCGAGGCTTACCTGCATAGCCAGCCACTTGAATTGACCAGTGCAGAGTTCGAAATACTGATCCAACTAGCTCAATCAGCGGGTCAGTTGGTCAGTCGAGACCAATTATTTGATGGCACCATTGGCCGTAAATACGATGGTCAAAGCCGCACAATCGATGGCCGCATTAGTCGCTTACGCAAAAAGCTCGGTGACGAAGCGGTGCCGGCACAAAAAATCGTCACTGTTTGGGGCAAAGGATATATTTTTTCTCCACAAGCGTGGGGTTAATGCAGTTTGCTACGCCTGTTTTGCTATTTGTATTTAACCCTAGCAGTTTGTCTGGGGAGCGCCGCTTGGTTACTAGAAACCTATTTTCCAAGCTCACCGAGTTACAGTACAGAGCAGCAATTAGCAGAAAGCATATTGAGTCTTGCCCCCAATAACCCTGATATTAAACAAACACCTCTGGCGAACTTTTACCTTGGTGAACAATTACAGGCATCTCTTTTAGCAGGTCAGGTAATTAGTGTTAACGATGCCAATAACAACCTTTACTTTCATAAGCTTGCCGATGATAGACAGACCTTATTAAGCATTGGCCCCTACAGCCAGCCTGCTGATCAGGGTTATCAGTCTTTAGTGAGCCTTCTATTTTACTCTAGCCTTGCCTTAGCTGTGGTGATTTTTACAGGCCCACTGCTGTTTGACTTAAATAAGCTACGCAAAGCCAGTAGTAAAATTTCAAATGCCGACTTTACAGCACAAGTGCACTTCACACGTTTTAGCTTGCTAAAGAGCATTGGCGATACCTTCGATAACATGGCATTAGCGCTTCATAACCGTAATCAAAGCCAACGCGAATTGATCAATGCTGTTTCTCATGACTTTTTAACGCCTATATCGCGGGCTAAATTCGCCCTCGAAGCAGTCGTTGATAACAACGCTTATCGGCACAGTGTGTTGCAAGACATTATTGAACTTGAGCTTTTAGTCGAAGAGTTTTTAACCTATGCCGAGCTTGAACAATGCGAACCCACCTTGTTAGTGAAAGACTACTGCCCAGAAGAGCTATTACAGCCCTGCATTACTAAGTTTAAAAGCTATAGCCCTTTGGCTATTCGTCTTGACTGCGAATTAACAGCAATAAGCGTTGATAAACAAAGCTTTCAACGCTTATTGCAAAACTTACTCGGCAACGCAGTCCGCTTTGCTAAAACGCAAATTCATATCAGGCTTTCACAATGCGAAAACGGCACTTTGCTAGTGATTGAAGATGATGGCCCAGGGATCCCAGAACACATGCGCGCCAGCCTCATGCAACCATTTTCTAAAACCGCTTCGGTACACCAAACAGGCTACCAAGGTGTTGGGCTTGGCTTATCAATCGTTAAGCAACTATGCCTATGGAATAACGCAAAGTTTAGCTTAGATAACGCACAAACCTTAAGCGGAGCAAGAGCAAGCATCTTGTTTCGATAAACAGTTTTTCGGTAAAAATGTACCAAGCTGTAACAGTGTGTGCCAATTGTTTACATTTCATTGATGTTAAAGTCACAACTCAACACTATCCCTACTGATTACAACCGTTCGCCGCTAGCGCGAGCTCATAATTATAATCCTTCGAGGGAAGTTAGATCACATGTTCAATATGAAAAAAGTATCAGTGATGGTCGCATCTGCACTTTACTTAGGTGTAGGTACGTCTGCTGCTGCGCTAAATGACCAGGCATGGCCAGAACAGCCAGCAGGCTATGCGCCAAAGCAAACCGTTACCAATGAATTTGTGTGGGAAGACAAGGTTAATAACACAGTTAAAAAACAAAGCCGCGTTTTCACACCAGAGAAAGATATTAGTGGTATTCAAACTTATATCGTGCAACTGGACGATGCACCAATTTCGACTTACCAAGGTGGTGTTAAAGGGCTTGCGAGCACTAAAGATGTGGTAATGCAGACGCAACAAGCAACAACACGCTCAACGCTTAATATGGCGCAGCCTGCTATCGCGACTTACGCTAACCACCTAGCAAGTAAGCGCCAATCAGTACTGAGTACTGCGATGAGTCAACAAGGCTTACAGCTAAATGTTGAGCGCACATTCAATGTGACATTAAACGGTTTCACCACCCAAATGACACAAGATGAAGCGAAGCGCCTTGCTAAAGTGGCTGGTGTTAAGAAGATCACTCGCTCAAAAATCTACAGCCTAAATACTTTTAATACCATTGAGCAAACCGGTGCTTCTGCACTGTGGAGCGCAAGTGCTAGCAATCCTAGCAGCAACAAAGGTGAAGGCACGGTTGTCGGTATCATCGATACGGGTATCAATACCGATCACCCATCATTCGCAGCAGTAGGCGGCGATGGCTACACTCACACCAACCCTCTAGGCGACAAGTACCTAGGTGACTGTGCAACCGCTGAATTTGCTGATCTGTGTAACGACAAGCTAATTGGTGTGTACTCATACCCTGAGATCACCGCAGCCTACGTTGATACTGTGTTTGAAGAGACTCGCCCAGAAAATGGTGAAGACTATAATAGCCATGGTTCACACGTTGCAGGTACAGCGGCAGGTAATATCCTTTACGATATTCCTTACAAACTGACAGAGTATGAAAGCCAATCATCTGGTTTAGAAACCAATGTAACTTTCCCGCAAGTATCAGGTATGGCGCCACACGCCAATATCATTTCATACCAAGTATGTTGGCCGGGTGGTTCTGGTGACCCTTATGCGGGCTGTCCAACAAGCGCAATCTTAGCTGCTGTTGAACAAGCTGCTATAGATAATGTTGACGTACTGAATGCTTCATTAGGTGGCCTTGAAGAAGACCCATGGAGCGACCCAATTGAGCAAGCGTTCATGAATGCAGCTGAAACCGGTGTATTTGTGGCGGTAGCGGCAGGTAACAGCGGCCCTGAATATTCAACGGCTGACCACTCTTCACCTTGGGTAACCACAGTTGCAGCTCATACGCCTTCAACTAAAGTCAATTTTGGTAACAAACAACTTAAAAACCTAACTGGTGGCGATACTGCAGCGCCAGGACCATTTGCTGGTGCAGGTGTAAACTTTAACGAGTTAACAGGGTTAATCGTTGCCGCAACTGACTTTGAAAATCCAAATGAAAGCTCAAGCTATGCGCTTGCCAACTGTGACAAGCCATTCCCTGAAGGGACATTTGATTTAGTTGATGACCCAGCAACCGCTATCGACGAAAGTGCGCAAGACGTGATTGTTGTATGTAAGCGCAGTTCTTACCCGCTGTACTCTAAATCGCTAAACGTAGAGGCAGGTGGTGCTGAAGGTTTAATTATTTATAATCATGTATCATTCTACGATCGCTACACGATTCCTTCAGTCACTTACCCTATCCCTACCATTCACATTAAAAACGTCGATGGTACGAGCTTACTTGACTGGCTAAGCACAGGCGACAGCCACATGGGTACCATTGAAGCAACCGAAGGTACTGTAGATGCTGTAGATAAAGACCGCATTGCTTACTTCTCTGGCCGTGGCCCATCATACTTTGGTTTTGACACCTTACTTGTAGACGTTGCGGCTCCGGGTGTTGATATCTATGCGCCATCATCAGACGATCAACCATTTACTAGCAACCCAGCGACTTCAGACTGGCAATCTATGTCTGGTACATCAATGGCAAGCCCACACGTTGCGGGTGCGGCAGCATTGTTAAAACAATCTCATCCTGATTGGACACCAATGCAAATTCAATCAGCATTGATGTTAACTGCAAACAATCAAGTTGCTTTAGCACAGTACCTAAACAACTACACCGATGATGGCTTTGATGCTGCCCTTGCTGAAATGGGTTCGGGTAAAATGCAAGTTGAGCGTGCTGATAAAGCAGGCCTATTGCTTGATGAAACCATTGCTAACATGAATGCTGCTAACCCAAGCCTTGGTGGCCGTGAAAAAGCACTAAACACAGCTTACATGGTTGATAATGACTGTGGCTTTAAGTGTACGTTTATCAGAACCTTTACGGCGACAGAAGACGCAAGCTGGACACTTCATACAGAAAACTGGATTGGTAATAGCAAAATTAGTGTTGAGCCAAGCAACTTTGATATTAAAGCGGGTGAGACACAAAGCATTGTTGTTACGGTTGAAGCAAGCCAACAAGCAACACCACAAGAAGTTGTTGATTACACAGGTAACCAAGGTCAAATCGTAATGACCTCAAGCAACCCTGAATCACCAATTTTAGAAATGCCTGTATGGACTTTCGCTGGTGATACCGGTTTACCTGAGTATATTCAAATTGATGCACACCGACGTTCTGCAACGATGAAAGTGGGTCCATTCAATACTGATGAAATCAGCAACCTAACCACACAATCGTACGGCTTAGTAAAAGGCCAAGTTGAAACAGTACACCTATTCAACGACACCACACCAGGCGACCCATTCGATAGCGTAGAGGTCGAAGGTGAAGGCGAAGCTGTGAACAACAACCACATTCAGTGGACGACAGTGCCAGAAGGCGCAAAAATGCTAAGCGCAAGCGTGATGAACGACACGTCACGTGTACTTGTGTTCATGGGTAAAGATAGTAACGGTGATGGCATTGCGTCTTATGAAGAAACGCTATGTATGTCAACGAGCTACACCCTAACTAACTTCTGTAATATTGTTGACCCTGAAGCGGGTGAATACTTTACGTTATACATGAGCCTACAGACTCTATCGTATGGTGAAGTTGATGAAGGTATCGAAGTATCGTTTGCAACAGCGGTGACCACTGAAGACAATGGCTCACTCACTGTAACAGGCCCAAGCAGCGTACCAGGTTATGACGAACTTGAGCTTGACCTTGCTTATAACTTACCTGATATGGAAGTGGGCGATATCTACTTTGGTGGCTTTGATATTGGTAGCAACCCTGAAGATGCGGGTAATCTTGGTTTTGTGCCAGTGATCATCGAGCAAGTTGATAAAGACGTGACCTTTACAGCTAACAAAGACAAAGCATTTGTGGGTGATTTAGTTGACTTCGAAATCAGCGTTATTGCTAATAACGAAGATGAAGCGCGTCAATTTGCACTAAACACTGAGTTCCCTGCGGGCGTAGACATTGTTCCTGACAGCATTGTCGCATCTAACTCAACGCCAGTAACACCAATGTTAGATAACAACGCTCTAGCACTAGTTGGTGTTCAAGAGACGACTAAAAATGTTGAGCGTAATTATAACATTACCACCAACATCACAGACGAAATGTGTTCATTAACATCGGCGCATTCACCAGATCCTCACTACCTAGAACTACGTGAGCT
Organism: Pseudoalteromonas sp. CO109Y; assembly: GCF_004208935.1. Taxonomy (NCBI): domain Bacteria; kingdom Pseudomonadati; phylum Pseudomonadota; class Gammaproteobacteria; order Alteromonadales; family Pseudoalteromonadaceae; genus Pseudoalteromonas; species Pseudoalteromonas sp. CO109Y. The sequence continues at coordinate 43,533 of NZ_SGPD01000038.1, read as the reverse complement.
TGGCTGGCGTACACTAGAAGGTGTTGAAGGTCGTTACTACAACGAGTTTGAGTACACATTTAAAGAAATCATGAACACTAACCTTGATGTGTCATTCCCATTCTTTAATAAGTACCACTTTGACTCAATTAAACTTAACCCAGCTGGCTTAGTCACATTTGGTTCGCAAGGCCGTACAACGCCATTCCACGTTGAACTGCCAGAAGGTTACACTCAGCCGCCACCGCCGCCTTACCTAATCGCACCTTTCTGGGTTGGTGACAACACTATCCCAGAGCGTGTTGATGGTGGTTACGGTAACTATGACGCCAACGCCGGTATCACACCAACTTACACGGTATCTCGTGAGTGGTTAGTACTTGAGTGGGATAATATCCAGCGTTCAAGAACTGAAGGCCAATCTGTTGATGTTGAAATGTTCATGCGTATGGGCATTGACTATGAGCCAGGTGAATACGAGCTACTATTTGCTTACGACAACCTAAGCTTAGTTGATGCACAAGGTTCTATCGGCTTGAAAGCTGCTGATGGTCGTGGCTTTATCAGTGGTGATATTCCAATCGATTTAAACATCGGTAACAAGTACGGCTTCGACAATATGGACGAAGTACTACACGACAAACTGGTTGTGTGTCTTGACTACACAGGTCCTGAGATTTCTAAGTTTGACGTGAAATTCCAAGCGTACATTGGTGAGCAAGCGGCGAATCAAACGCATCAACTATCACTTACAAATGGTTTAGTTGGCGCAGATGATGAAACCATCACCCTTGACCTAGAAGTTATCGGTAACCTAGAAATGGCAGCCTTAACTGATATGTCGGTGGCAGAGAACGAAACGATTAGTTTTGACGTGCTTTATGCTGACGAAAACCAAGTGAGCAACCAAATCGAAGTGTTAGGCGAAAACTTCACTTATGAAGTATCTGGTCACACATCAGGTAGCACTGTGACTATCACGCCAGCGGCGCACTTCCATGGTGATATTGATGTAACAGTAAAAGTTAGCGACAGCGTTAACCCAACTGATGCAGCAATGAGTTCATTTGTATTATCGGTGATGTCTGATGGTGAAGAGCTTGGCTGTACTGACAGCTCAGCAACTAACTATGATGAAAGCGCCAATACTGACGATGGTAGCTGTACTTTCCCTGAGGCAGTGATTCCAGAAGCAGAGATTGAAAAAGACAAGAAATCATCAAGCGGTTCATTCGGCTGGTTACTACTAGCAGTTGCCCCACTGATGGCACTTCGTCGTAAAAAACCTCGAATTAACTAAGGATTAGTTAATTAGGATAGTAAGTAGGTAATGCCGATATGCTTAGCATATCGGCATTTTTCGTTATAAATACTTTAACCAAGGCTTGTTAGCCTTACGCTTGTATTCACTAAACTTCTTGGTTGGCCAATAAAGCCCTACTGCCAACAACAAAGTAATAAACCAAATACCTGATATATCACTGACTCCTAAATATTGTCCTTGATTTGCCCCCCAGATCAGCATGCCTATTTGATACATAAAGAGCAGTACATAGAGGTGGAAAATATAAAAGAACATAGGCACAGAGCCATATACACGTAGCGCATTAGTAAAGCGGTTGAGTGGTCTTTCAAATAACCATAAGCCAACAAACATGCCTGCTAACGTGATCAGCAAAAAGCTCAGTGACGGTGGGTACTTAGTCACGTTAAACACCGACATCATGGTTTCGGTTGTGGTACTAAACGTTTGCCATGGCAAGGTTTCACCATAAATATTAAAACCACGCAGCAGCGCAAATAATCCCACACATAACAGGGTTAACAGCAGTAATGCTCGTTTACGCGAATCTGCCGATTGAGTGTGTGCATATAAAGGACCTGCACAGTAACCCAACAAAATTACGCCAATCCAAGGCAGCACTGGGTAGCTAATTTTGACGTCGATTAAACCACCTTGTGATAGATAGCCTCGGTCATGCAAAATCGTCCACAGCGAGTAACCAAACTCATCGGGCGTAAAGCTGATTGGAGTCAGTAAGTTGTGACCAAATACAATAACTAAACCAAGCACCAGCAATAGGTTGCGTGGCAGCTTAATCAATGCTGCTAACACCAGCATACAAAGGCCAATCGCCCACATCACTTGTAGCCAAATGGTATGGTAGTAACCCATCCACGAAAAACAAATCAGGGTCACTTCGAGGGCGATTAAAAAAAGCCCTCGCTTGATTAAAAAGCTTCGTGCTGAGCGCGCCACGCCACTTGCTGGATGACTATAAAGCCAAGCCGACAAACCGGTTAAAAAGATAAAGGTTGGCGCACAAAAGTGTGCCGCAAAGCGGCTCCAAAAAAGCCCCGGCGAAGTGGTATCAACCACCATGGGATCGGCCACCTGCATGTGCAAAAAAAAACGCTCTCGCACATGATCAAGTAACATCAGCAGAATAACGACACCACGCATGATGTCGATACTGTGAATACGGCTTTTAACTTGCTCAGAAGTCATAGCTTACGCCAAGTTTAAATTGCGTCGGCGCACCCGGGTAAGCCCACAATGCATTGTAAGAACTAGCAATATACTGCTCATCAAACACGTTATCGACATTTAATGATACCGTAGTACGTTCAGTCGCTCGCCATTTAGCAAATAAACCAACAGTTTGGTAACTCGGTAAACGGAAAGTGAGATCAGCTGGGTCGCCTAAGCGGTCAGACACATATTGATAATGACCACCAATCTTTATTTCTTGTGCGAATACACTTAGGTCATGGTTTAAGCCAATCGAAAGGTTATTCTTTGGTACGTTCACAAGTGGACTGCCCTTAGGAATTGGCACTAACCAATCAACATTTAGACTGTCTTTTGCAGTCTCGGCATCAACATAGGCATAAGATAGGTTGTACTCGGTATTGTCATCCAATGAACCTGTTAAATCTAACTCAAAACCTGTGCTATTTGCTTTACCTACAGGTGTTGAATAACCCACATTTACTGGGTCTGCCACCAGCATGTTGCTCTTGCTTGCATCAAAATAAGCAAGCGTACCGCTGATATTGGCGTAGCTAAATTTAACACCCACTTCAAACGAGTCACTTTCTTCAAAACCGAATGGATTACCTTCTGCATCGGTGCCACTCAGTGGTAAAAAGCCTTCTGAATAGCTTGAGTAAAGGTTAATGTCGTCATTAAGTGCGTAAACCACACCAAAACGTGGACTAATGCGGTTTTCTTTGCTGTTTGATGCCACACCAGACTTAGTTTCAAAGATATCTTGATCAATTTCATCAAAACGCAGACCTAACATCACTTTTAAGTTATCGGTTAGATCTAGTTGGTCTTGCAGGTAAATACCGTACGCATTTTGCTGTTCGTTATTTTCGTACTGCATGCCCACTTCAGGGCCTTCAGTAGTGCTGTACTCTGGATCATAAATATCAATGGTGTAAGTGCCATTACCACCACGGTAGCGATAAAGCCCAGTGCGCAGCTCATAGTCGTAACCATCAACACCAATCAGTACATGATTAGTAATACCGGCAACATCAAAGTGACCGCTTAATTCAAAACGCAGCGATAAATCATCAGACTCATAGTCACGGTATCTGTGCTGGCGAGTTAAAGTTCTACCATCATCAAATAATGACTGACGCGATGGTGAAAGCTCAGCATCTGACGAATAACCCGTTAACGTTGCAGTACGGTAACTAGCACCTAATAACAAGCTCCAATCTTGGTTAAGGTCGTTGCTGTAATTTAATTGATGGCCGCGTGAGTGCACTTTGGTTGGTGCATCATTTGGGTTACCTAAAAAGCGTGACTCAGGCACGGTATCAAAATCACCATTTAACACCACAATACCGCGGTCATACATTTGCTGTTGGTCAACATACTCAAACTCATAAGTCAGCGATGAGTTATCGTTGATTTGATAATAAAGCGAAGGCGTAATCACGAATTTGTCGTGGTGTACATAGTCTCTGAAGCTGTCACTATCTTGCCATGCGCCATTGATACGAAACGCTAAATCATCGCTTAAACCATTAGTGTAATCACCTTGAATACGCTTGTGATCATCGCTACCGAACTCAGCTTGAAGTTGCCCTTGCTGATAAAACTGTGGCTTTTTAGTAATAATGTTTACTGTACCACCCGGCTCCGAACGGCCATAGAGTGCCGAGCCAGGTCCTTTTAATACTTCGATGTATTCAATGTTTGATACATCACGTGGGCCTGCAAAGCCGCGACCACCACTAAAACCGTTAACTAAGTACCCAGACGGCATATTTTCGTTACCTGACAAACCACGAATTGAATAGCTATCCCACAGTGCTCCGCCATTATTCTTACGAGTAATACTGGCAGAAAAATCCAGTGCATCACGAAACTTTGTAATACCGTTATCAGTCATCATGTCTTTACTTAATGTGGTGATCGATTGCGGTAAATCTTTAGTTGGAATATCACCACGAAACGCCTGTTTATGTTCAATGGTGATCGTTTCGATATCGCTGTTATCAGCTGCATGTGTATTCGCTGCAAGCGCCGCAGCTAAGGCTAAACTAAGAGTTGAGTACTTCATAAGGTCTGATTGTAAAAGTTAAGAGAAATGATTTGTTATAAAATAACACAAATAAGAAATAGGTTATAGTATAACAATACATTTACCCCTTAACTTTTAGCTAAGCCTCTAGTTTACAAAGATAATTTTTAACGCTAAATTTGGGGTAGATTAAAAAACAAACAAGTTAAGGAAAACTATGTATAAATCACTTTTAGCATTAACGCTCGTATGCGCATCAATCAGCTCATTCGCAAACCCTGATTTATCACGTAAATTTCCATTTGTTGATATTCAAGCGCAGGTACTAGATACCACTACAGATAAGCCTAGCTGGCAACGGCTGCCACCAATGCACCATGTACAATACCCGACAGGGCTGCTAAATAGACAAGGCAGTGGCTGCGCTATTGTCAACTTTCAGGTAACGCCAGAAGGCAATGTGAAAAACTTAAATATTGAAAATTCAGCACCTAAGCGCTTTAGTAAAGACGTTAGAAAGGCAGCAAGGCAAATAGTGAGAGACTGGCAATGGCCAGAGCGCACGGATGAACAAGTGATTGAGTTAACCATGCGTTTTGACTACTGCTTAACACACGACTTCGACAAAAAGAGTGAAGCCGTTGCCATGTGCGTTGAGCATTCAGAACAAGCCTGCGAGTAAACAATAAATTTGCCGTGTAGATACTTGAGCCAATGCCAGCTATTGCCTACAATGGCGCACAATTTATTCAATGCAGATCGCAACTATGACTGATACACAAAAACCAGAATTACCAAACCAACTTTCTATCAATCCACGTAGTAAATTTTATGTGGAAGAAGTTTTCGAGCATGAAATTGGTGTAAAACTTAACGGCAAAGAGCGTTTTGACGTTGAAGAATATAATATCAGCGAAGGCTGGATCAAAGTCGCTTCTCCAAAAGCACTTGATCGCCGCGGCCAACCTTTACTATTAAAAGTAAAAGGCACTGTAGAAGTATTCTACAAGTAATTCAGTTTTGCTGAATTAGCTTGTTGGCCAACACAATGGTTGGTCAACAAGTTTATATCTTTACGAGCTTAGACACTCAGTCCCTCGTTTTTTCCCACACAAGCGAAAGTTAAACCAGTGCCCGGTGACGACAAAGAGCGAACCCAATAAAGTAAGTACTTTTTCGCCAGCCTCACCAATAACATTTTCGCCAAGCAGCACCGCTGCAGACAACAACACCAGCCCTGCACCACCTAGCATCAATAATCGATAACGTTTATGTTTTTTACACCCTAAAAATAGTGCTAATAAGCTGCTTGGCAGTACCGCAACTAACATCCAAAAATGAAATTGCTCGTTACCTAAACCCAGTGCTGCAGCACTTGGTAATAAAACCAATAACACAGGCACAGCTAAACAGTGAATAGCACACATAGCTGATAACCCGATGGCAAACTTGTCCATTATTTCTTGTAATTTCACTGAATAATTCCTACAAAATTGAACACATGAATTATAAAAAGTGCATCAAGCAAGTTTTGCTTGGCACTCATTGCATACTCCCAGCATTTCAAATTGCTTTGTTTGTGAGGTAAAACCTGCATCATCAAAATGAGGGAAAAGCTTTGCAACGTCACTCTGTGAAACCGCTAAAGTCTCAACTTTTTGGCAATGACGGCAAATTAAAAACAAAGAAGTCTCACGCTTAAAAACCTCACTGTCGGTACCGTAAGCGATATATTTGTTAGCACTATTAAGCCTGCGAACAAGGTTTACCGACTCCAAAAAGCTCAAGATTCGATAAACAGACATAACAGATACACTTGAACTTGTGCGCAGCTTGTAGCAACTGGCCAATTCGTAGGCCGATAGCGGCACGTCTGTGGTTAGTAATATTTGCAGTATTTGCTTGCGCTGAATGGTGAACTTTCTGCCATGCTCAAGGCAAACCTGCTTCGCTTTATTAAGTTTGCTGGTTAATCGCTGTTTATTCATAGCGGCCACTCAATATAAGGTTTTGTTGCTGTCAGCTCTGCTATCCCTTGCGCTTGCTCTGTGATCCACTGTGCTTCGATAACAGATATTGCTTCAGCCCATGCAAATAAAGTAACTGTGACTTTAGAGACGGGCTTATCACAGTTAAACGAGTATTCAACTTCTAAGTCTTGATGTGCATGATGAGTGTGATGCTCAAATGGGTTTTCAAAATTTGCTTGAGTAAGCTTACATTCGCCGTTAAATGTCACTAACTGCTGTGAATTTGCTAATTGGGCTAACGTTTGTTTAATAGTTTGCTTTTGCTCAGCTGTTTCGGGCTGATGCTCAAAGCCAAAAATATCTCCAGCCGGTAAAATGAACTTAACCTGCCACTTGTCTTGATCATGAACCACAAAAAGCACTCCCTCACCATGTGAATGATGATGGTGTTGATGCCCTTGAGCTGAAAAAATACATCCAACCATAAAGCATATCACTGCTAATTTTGCTGCTTTCATAACCCCAATCACTCCATTTACCTCACTTTAAACATGCTGTTACAAAAAAGAATAAAACTCATTCGTCGATTCACACTTGATACATTATAACAATTAAAGCACAATTGATACATTATAACATATCTATAGTGGTGAATAATGAATAACATCTCAAGAGTGGCTGTCGTCATAGCAGCGTTATTACCAGCCAGTGTTTTGGCACAATCAATCAAAGGCGTTGTTTTAAATAACCAAGGTAAAGCGGTGGCTAATGCCACAGTTGACCTTGAAGGCTCTGATCAAAAAGTAACAACTAACAACAAAGGTGAGTTTGAAATCAGTGGCTTAAATAACGGCTTAAAAGAGCTGCATATTTCAGCGCCAGGTTATGCTCACTTACATCGAGATATCACACTTGCCAATGACCAAGACCACAGCACAACCTTTAATCTAAAACGCTCACCGATAGAAGTGATTGATGTTGAAGCAACGCCGATTCATATGTCGGCAATGGAATCTGCCTCACCTGTTAGTGTGTTATCTGGCGAACAATTAAGACGCCAACAAGCATCAACGCTTGGCGATAGCCTCGAAAAACTACCGGGCGTTAACACAAACTTTCATGCCAAGGTTGCCAGTACGCCTGTGATCCGTGGTTTGAGCGGCCCACGTGTTTTAATTACGCAAAATGGCTTAGATGTAAGTGATGTGTCACGTGTTGGCCCTGATCACTCAGTGGCATCGGAAGCATCAACAGCGCAGCAAATTGAAGTATTACGTGGCCCAGCAACTCTATTTTATGGCAGCGGTGCAATTGGTGGTGTCGTCAACGTAGTTGATAGCCGAGTACCAACAGACAGCACAACACGTGGTGAATGGAACCTAGAACATAACTCTGTAGATGAGCAAAAAGTTGCTTCGTTTAATGCCACCACAGGAACAGAGTCATTTGCCTTTTATGCTGATGCATTCTGGCGTGAATCAGACGATTACGAAGTACCTGTTGCCGCCGATATTGACGACACAGAGCACAGCTCAAAGTACGTAGTAGAAAACAGTAATGAAGACTCAGATGGCTTTACTGTAGGCACTAGCTACTTATTCGAGCAAGGTTACCTTGGTGTTGCGGTTGAGCAGTTTAACCGCCAATACGGTATTCCTGGCCATACTCATGGTGAAGAAGAAGAGCATGATCACGAAGAAGAGCACAGCGAAGAAGAAGCTGTTTTTGCTGACCTTGAACAAACCAAAATCCAGCTACTTGGTGAATACAATATCGACAGTGAGTGGCTAAGCAAAATTAACTTACGTGCAGGCCACACAGACTACGAACACGCTGAAATCGAGCACGGTGCTGTAGGCACAACTTTCAAAAACGAAACCAATGAGCTGCGCGTTGACATTCTGCATAGCCAATTTGATGAGTGGAATGGTGGCGTTAGTTTTCATTACAAAAAAAGTGATGTAGAAGCACAAGGCTCAGAAGCATTCACCCCTCCTTCTGTTACTGAAAGTATTGCTTTTGCAATTATGGAAGAAAAGCATTTTGGCGATTTTTTAGTGCAATTAGGTGGCCGTGTTGAGCGAGTTACTATTGATGCTAATAATGTGCTGTTACCTGAGATCGATGCCCATGCACATGATGAAGACGGTGATGAGCACGACCATGATCATGACCACGAAGAATCAAACTACACACGCGTATTTGATGTTGCCCAAGAGTTTACACCGGTAAGCTTATCAACAGGTGTGGTATGGGATTTTACACCGGGTTATAACCTAGGTTTATCGGTATCGCGTTCTGAGCGTGCTCCGTCTGCTTCTGAGCTGTTATCTTTCGGCCCACACATTGGTACTGCAACTTATGAAGTTGGTGCGCTATTCGACACTCATGATGGTCATTTTGAGCTATCAGAAGAGGCTATCGATTTAGAAACGGCAAATAATATCGACCTGACATTCCGTAAAACAGAGGGTGATGTTGGCTTTATCTTCAATGCTTTTTACAACCAAGTAGATAACTATTATTACCAGTTCAACACAGGCCTATACGCTGAAAGCGGTCATGATCACGACCATGGCGACGAACATAATCACGAAGAAGAGCACGATCATTCATCTGAACTACCGGTTTATTTATTTAAAACAGACGATGTGATTTTGCATGGTTTTGAAGCGCAAGTTGCTTGGCAGCTAACCGACGAATTTAAACTCGACTTATTCTCTGATTATGTACGCGCGCGATTAAAAGACGGTGGAGATTTACCACGCACTCCACCACTGCGTTTTGGTACTGAGTTTAGCTATCAAACCGAAAACCTAACGGCAAATATTCACGTTACGCGCTACCAAGAACAAGACCGCATAGCACAACAAGAAACCACAACAGACGGCTATACCCTTGTTGATGCCAGTATTTCTTATGACTTATCGGTATTGAACCAAGACCTATCGCTTTATTTAAAAGGCACAAATTTAACGGACACAGAAGCCCGCGTTCATAGCTCATTCTTAAAAAATATTGCACCACGTCCTGGGCGCAGTTTTGCGCTTGGTGTTCGCGGCTACTTCTAAAACAAAATTACAAATAAAGGAAACCTACATGACACACTTATTTAGATTTAAACTATTGGCACTAGCAATTAGTAGCACCCTGATCACCGCATGTGGTGACGCAGAAACAAATATTGTTGAGAAAGACCCTATCGAGGTTCCTGACGACAGTGGTGATGACCATGATCATGATGACGGTTATACCATTGACTCAATGGGCCGTTTAGCGGTTTTAGCAGCTGATAGCAACGAAGCGAATATCTTTGATTTAGATGACGACTCATTACTAGAAACGTTTTCGCTTATCCATGATTCAAGCTCACTAAATGTTTCACCAAGCTACCGTTATGCAGTTATTGCTAACCGCAGCCAAGATTACTTAGGCTTTATCGATGGCGGTTTATGGCGTGAAGATCATGGCGAGCATTTACATGATTATAAACAAGGCCCTGCATTTAGTGACTACGAGCTAACAACGGGCAGCCGCCCTACTCACATAGTTAAACATGATGGTCAAATGGCCGTGTTTTACGATGGTAATGCCGATGCAGGTACAGTTGCCTCTGTAGAAGTGTTAACCGATAACGACATTGCTAACGAAACAGAGACGCTTGCTGGTATTCAGTACGACATCAATATGCATGGTGTTGCAGAGCCACGTGGCGAGCACCTAGTTGCAACATTGCGTCGTGCGGATAGCGAAAGCACTTCAAACGCTAAAATCCTGCCGGATCAGGTGGGTGTTTTCCACCTTCATGACGGTGAATATGAGCTTGAACAAACATTTGAAGTTACTTGCCCAGATTTACACGGTGCAGCGCAAAACCATAATTATGTAGCATTTGGTTGTGGTGACGGTGTACTGGTAGCCCACCAACATGACGATGAATACCATGCAGAAAAAATCGCAAATATTGAAGCGGTTGGCGATTTGAGGATCGGTACTTTATATGGTCATGAAGCAAGCGACAGCTTTATTGGCGTTGCATCAGGCCATGGTGGCGGAGCCGCAGTTTTTGTAAATATCAATCCAAGCGAAGCTGAAATGGAAGTACTTGAGTGGCAACTTGATGAAGGCGCAAGTGCTGTATCTTACTCATTCTCAGCAAGCGGTGAGCACTTTTTAGTACTTGATAGCTTAGGCTTTTTAAACGTGCTTGAAGCCCATGAGCACGACGGCCACATGCACTGGGAACTTGCCGGTAAAGTAGATATCACTGAAGAAGACGTAACAATGATGCCAGAGGGCATGAACTTCAGCATGACTGTGTCACAAAATAGTGAGTTTGCTTACGTTGCTGACCCTATCGCTCAGCACGTACTTAAAGTACATATCGAAGACCTTGAAATTGAAGGTGATCTTGAACTGACTTTTGCACCAAGCGCCATCACTTGGTTAGGTATCGCAGAAGAAAGTGACGATCACGACCACTAAGAAGTTATGTTTTATGGTATGACATAGCTCGCAAAGGTTGGCATTTACTGCCAACCTTTTTTTATTCATATTTTGTAACAGACTTTCATCGCATCAGCATCGCTATTTGAAACTGAATAGTTATGATGTAACAGTTCCCAAAATAGGATGTAATCCCATGAAAAAACTAACAACGTTGGCACTGGCCATGGCTGCGACACTGGCACCTTGGGCATCAGCTTACGAAACAAAAGACACACGCTTACTGCGTTTTCCAGATATTCATAACCAAAACGTTACCTTTGTGTACGGTGGCGATATTTACATTGCTAATACGCAAACAGGCGAAAGCAAACGCTTAACTGACCATATTGGCTTTGAAACCTTCCCTAAGTTTTCACCTGACGGTAAACGCATTGCCTTTGCAGCCGAGTACAATGGCAGCCGCCAAATTTATGTAATTAACAGCGATGGTTCTGGCTTAAAGCAACTGACTTATTACAACGATGTTGGCCCAATGCCACCACGCGGCGGTTTTGATTATCGTGTTCTCGATTGGACACCAGATGGCAAAAATGTGGTGTTTCGTGCTAACCGCACACCGTGGGGTAAACGTATGGGTCGTCCATACATGGTGCCTGCTGACGGTGGCCTTGAGCAGCCTCTGGCTATTCCAGAAACCGGCGGCGGTATGCTTTCGCCAGATGGTAGTAAATATGTTTACACGCCAATTGACCGTGAATTTCGTACTTGGAAGCGTACCCGTGGCGGTCGTGCACAAGATGTCTGGGTTTACGATCTAAAAAACAATACCTCAGAGCAGCTAACCACTAACCGCGCAACCGATCAGCAACCAACCTGGGTTGGCGACAACATTTACTTTGTGTCTGACCGTGATTACACCCTTAACCTGTATCAATACCAAAAAGGCGCTGAGCCGAAAAAGCTAACCAACCATAAAGACTTTGACGTACTGTGGCCATCAGCTGGCCCAAATGCTGTTGTTTATGAAAACGGTGGTTACCTTTATCGCTTTGATCCAAAAACTCAAAAAAGCAGCAAGCTAAGTATTAACATTGCTGGTGTGCGTCAATACGCAATGCCGTACACAAAAAATGTGAGTGACTTTATCGACTCAATGTCGATTTCTCATGATGGTAAGCGTGCACTCTTTACTGCCCGCGGTGAGCTATTTAGCGTACCGGTTAAACAAGGCCCAACACGTAACTTATCTTACACAGCAAAAGGCCGCGAAATTGATGCAAGTTGGTCGCCAAATGGCCGTTATATTGCTTATATGAGCGATGAAAGTGGCGAATACGAAATTTACTTAAAAGACCGCAGTAAAAATAATGCCACCAAGCAGCTAACCAGCAACGGAACTATTTGGCGTTTTACACCTATTTGGTCACCAGATAGCTCAAAACTGTTATTTGCAGATAAAAACCACACACTCTGGTGGATAGATGCAAAATCAGGTAAACAACACAAAATTGATACCAGCATCTACGATGAAGAAGGCATTCGCCAATATACTTGGTCGCCAAATAGCGAAGACATTGTGTATGTGAAAAACAATGAAAACCGCTATGCCTCACTGTGGCACTACAATGTTGATAAAAAGAAAGTGACTCGCTTAACGGATGAAATGACCAATGAGCAAAACCCAACTTTCTCTCCTGATGGTCAATACCTGTATTTTAGTTCTGAGCGCGACTTTAACTTAGCCTTTAGCAGCTACGAGTTTGACTACATGTTTAATCGTGCAACGCGTATTTATGCCGCAGCCGTAAATGACAGCATCAAACCACTTATCGCACTACAAAGTGACGAAACAGCAATCGTCAGCGATAAACAAAAAGATGACGACAAGAAAGCGAAAAATACCCTGCAAAGCAGCGACTTTATGCAGCGCGTTACCGCTTTAAATGCGCCAGCTGGAGATTATCGCGGTTTAACGGCAGTAAAAGGTGGCGTGCTAACACTGGCTAATGGTGGCCTTCAATTGATAGGCACAGCTCACGACAGCGAGCTTGAAACTGTGGCTAAAGGGGTAAGCAGCTACACTATTTCGAGCAACGGTGAGCACCTGTTAGTGCATGCGGGTAACGATTACAGCTTAATTGAGCCTAAAGCAAAACAAGACCTAGCAGCGAATAAGCTAGATCTTAGTAACATGACCTTAAAAATTGAGCCGCAAATTGAATGGCAACAGATGTATGTTGAAGGCTGGCGTACATTACGTGATTGGTTCTATGATGAAAACCATCACGGCCAAGATTGGGACGCAATTTTAGCTAAGTATCAACCTATGGCTGATGCAATCTCACACCGTAGTGACCTAGATTACATTCTCAGTGAAATCGCAGGTGAAATTAACTCAGGCCACATTTATGTACAGTCGGGTGATATGCCTAAAGCAGAGCGTAAAAAGCACGGCTTATTGGGTGCAAAACTTGCCAGCGATCCATCTGGATACGTAAAAATTGAGCAAATCTTCCAAGGTGAAAACTGGCATGAAGACTTCCGCTCACCACTTGGCACAACAGGGGTAAAAGCACATAACGGCGACTACATCATTGCCGTAAATGGCCGCTCAGTAAAAGACGTCGCTAACTTCTACGAATTACTAGAGAACACTCAAGGTGAGCAAGTTGAGCTAGTCCTTAACAGTAAGCCGCGCAGCAAAGGTGCATGGCAAATTACCGTTAAGCCTGTAGCCAGCGAGCAAGGTTTGCGTTATTTAGACTGGGTTAACTCTCGTGCAGCCTACGTTGATAAGCTATCAAATGGCCGTATTGGTTATGTTCACTTACCAAATACAGCCTACGAAGGTAACCGCGCCATGTTCAAAAACTACATGCCGCAAACTACCAAAGACGCCATGATTATTGATGACCGATACAATGGCGGTGGCTTTATTCCTGAGCACATGATCACTTGGCTTGCTCGTAAACCGCTTAACTACTGGAAGCGCCGCGGTGTTGAGCCAACGAAAACACCACAATTTGCTCATGATGGTCCAAAAGCCATGCTGATCAATGGTTACTCAAGTTCAGGCGGTGATGCTATTCCTTACTACTTCCGCCAAGCGGGGTTAGGTAAGCTTATTGGTACCCGTACTTGGGGTGGGTTAATTGGTATTTCGGGTAACCCAAGCCTAGTAGATGGCGGCCAAGTTATTGCGGCAACATTCCGCATTTTAGATAACGATGGCAACTGGATCATCGAAAACGAAGGTGTCACCCCAGACATCAAGGTTGTTGACCGCCCAGAGTTAATCTACCAAGGTAAAGATCCATCGATTGAACGTGCCGTAGAAGAGCTTTTAAAAGAGCTAAAAGACAACCCGAAAAAGCCACTCACCGTGCCACCAGCGCCGACTGACTTTTAATTCTTAACTGGTTGTTAAAAAACAAAAAACCCCGCAGCAATGCGGGGTTTATTTTTAATTAAAAGAACTACCATTTAACTTGTATATACAAATAATTTAAGCTAAGTCAGACCATGCTAAATTGAATTTACGTAAGTATTTTTGTAATCGAGTTGAGTCATTGGCTTGTGCTTTTTTGGTACGACTCACATCAAATAATTCACGACCAGCTGAGGCCATGCTTGAATGCTGCTCACAGATACTAAGCACATAATTTAACTGAGCAATATCAAACTGATCTAAATTCGCTATTTGCTCTTCTGACAAATAGTGAGCAAGGCGATTAGACGCTTTAGGTTGCACATTAGATTGCCATGAGTCTTGTAACCGTGCGATTTCGTCATTAACATCAGTCACAGTGATACGCGAAGAGCTCGCTAAAGTACATAAACGAGTAATTGCAGAGCTTAAATCTCGAAAGTTTCCACGCCACACTGCTTGCTTCGACATAGCAAACTGCTCAAACAGCTGCTTTGCTTCTTTATTGAATTGAATTCGCTGCCCAGTTTTTTGCTCAAATAAACCCATTTCATAGTCAATATTGGCAGGTATATCTTCTTTTCTGTCTTTTAATGCCGGTAACTGATAGCTCCACAAATTGATACGTGCTAATAAATCTTCACGAAACAGTCCTTTTTCGACTTCGGCTTTTAAATCTTTGTTAGTGCCAGCTATGAGTTGAAAATCACTCGCAACAGTTTGATCACTGCCAACTGGATGAAAGGTCTTATTTTCAATGGCGTGTAACAGCATTGCTTGCTCTTCTAAGCCCAGCTCGCCAATTTCATCTAAAAACAGCACACCATTATTTGCAGTGAGTAAGTAACCGCTTCGCTCTCTTTGAGCACCAGTAAAGGCCCCTTTTGTGTGGCCAAACAAAGCAGCCATGGCATTTTCACCACGTAACGTGGCACAGTTAACCGACACAAGCTCACCTTTTAAAATGGCGCGCTTCTTTTTCAGTTTATAAATTCGCGTTGCCAACTGGCTTTTACCAGCTCCCGTAGGGCCCGTCAGAAGCATAGGATCATCTGAACGAATTGCCACAACTTCAATCTGCGCAATCAACTTATTGAATGCACTGTTTTTAGTTTGAATACCGCCTTTTAAAAATGCATTACCTTCTAAATGCTCTTTATCAAAACGAGTGGCAAGTTGATCATACTTAGATAAGTCCAAATCAATAATTTGAATCTTACCTGTCGCTTTATTTTGATTATGCTTATCGGGTGATGTTTGAATTAAACGCCCAGGAAAATGACCACTCTCGGTTAATAAGAAAATACATATCTGCACAACATGGGTGCCAGTCGTGATATGAAAAAAGTAATCGTGCTGATCAGTATCAAAACGCTGTTGATGACACCAATCATAGAGCTTGGCGTAAACCTCTTCAAAATCCCAAGGGTCTATAAAGTTAATATTTTCAAGGCATACCGTGGTTTCTGGGGAAATCGACTCAATATCTACTGCAACATTATTCGCTAAACGAGAGCTATGAGTATCATGCATCATATACAGCTTACTAACGATGAACTCTTCTTGACTACATAAGCTGACATTGGGTCGCCATCTTGCCCAACGGTCTACGCGCTTACCCACATAGTCTAATTGAGTTCCGAGAATACTCACCACAATCGTACTTTTCAAAATATATCCTTATAGATAGAAACTGTATCCATTTAAATACCAAATAACACTGTCGTCAAGTACCTCATCACCCGACACAAACTACAAAAATAGAATAAAAAACATAAAAATCAGTGTGTTAAAAAATAAAAAACACTCTTTTTTAGTTGTGGCACAGCTCTTGGAATAGATAAGTGTGATTAATTAGGAGTGATTCAAATATCACCCTGGTGCGTTACACACTGTGAACACGTATGCCTAATCACAAAACTATTAATGTAGCTCAGAGGTAGAGCAGCGAAATGATTTCGTCGGTCATGGGTTCGATTCCCATCTTAATACTATAAGTAGCTCAAACAGGTAGAGCACCAAAACCAATTTTGATGTTGCGGGTTCAAATCCCGCCTTAGTCAAAATCGTAACTTTAAATGTTAGTAAGTCGTTGTTTGCGCTGACTGATAAACGCTTAAGCATGAACGATAACAGCAAGCCGGATGCTCCCTGTTATTGCGACGCCCAAAGCCTTTTTCAGTTAACAAATACACACTTGCTAACTATCAATAAGGAAATAGAACATGTTAAGAAAAACACAATTAGTAGCAGAGAACCAAAGAGTGCTCGTTTTTAAAGACCAGCAACTAACAGACGTGTTAACGCCAGGAAAGCATCGTTATTGGGATTTTCATAAGCAGCTTGAGTTTGTCACCTTTGATATTAACTCACTGTATTTCTCAGAGCGAAATACTGAACGTTTGTACCGCAATAATCCAATCTTGCAACAGCATATAAGTCATTGGAAACTTGAGAACAACGAACTAGGTATGTTGTATGTTGATGATTTACTACAAGGGATCGTCGCTCCTGGTGAGCACTTATATATTTGGCAAGATGCAGGGGCTATAAAACTTGAAAGAATTACTCTCAACAGCACTCAAGCGGTGCCTGAGCAATTATTAAATTTAGTTAATCGAGCTGGTGCAAATAGCGCAACTCGCTTAATTAGAAGCGAAAAAACTGTCGCAATCAAACCGATTGCCGAGTTTAAAGTCGCGAAAGAGCATGTAGGTTTACTTTACATTAACGGCCACTTTATTGGCAAGTTGCAGCCAGGCATTCATGCCTATTGGCAATTTAACCATGATATTGAAGTGAAATGTTATGACTGTAGAACACAAAGCGTAGAAGTATCTGGGCAAGAAATTCTCAGCAAAGACCGTGTTAGCCTACGCATTAATTTGACTGCCAATATCAAGCTGATGGATGCTGAGCTTGCAGCAAAGAGCGTAGATAAATTGGATGAATTCATCTACAAAACTCTACAACTAGCACTCAGAGAAGCGGTTGGTACAAAAACGCTCGATGATATCTTATTAGATAAGTTGTATATCAATGAAACAGTGAAAGAGCTGGTGATTGAACAACTTAAGGAGATTGGTATTGCTCTATCTGGCGTTGGTGTGAAAGACATTATTTTACCGGGCGAGATGAAAGCCATTTTAAATCAAGTAGTCGAAGCGCAAAAAGCAGCTGAGGCAAATGTAATAAAGCGACGTGAAGAAACATCAGCAACACGCAGCTTACACAACACCGCGAAAGTAATTGAGAACAACCCGACGCTAATGCGCCTTAAAGAGTTAGAGGCATTAGAGAAAGTCGCAGAAAAAATAAATAACTTAACTGTTTATGGCGGCCTTGAAGGGCTAATGAACGGGGTCGTAAAAATAGCCTAACAGGCTAGGACGAGTAAGGAATCAAATTATGTGTAATAACTACAACACAATAGATCAACAAGGACAGGTACCTATAAAGGCATGGACAAAAGGCGTACCGTTTGAAGATGCAGCTATTGCTCAATTAAATAATATTGCGCAAATGTCGCTAGTTCATTCTCATATCGCGGTCATGCCAGATGTTCACATGGGGAAAGGAGCAACAATAGGTAGCGTCATTCCCTCTGTAGATGCAGTGATCCCCGCAGCGGTAGGTGTTGATATTGGTTGCGGCATGGTTGCAACTAAAACAACGTTAACGGCTTCGCAACTGCCCGATAATCTGGCGGCAATTCGTCATGCGTTTGAAGCTGCGGTACCACATGGTCGAACGGGCCGAGGTAGAGGGGCTCGCGACCGAGGTGCTTGGCATAATATTCCTGATGTTGTTGCAGGTGAGTGGCAAAAACTTGAGAAGCGGTTTGAAAAAATCTGCGCTAAGCACCCTGCAATTAAAAACAGTAATCATGTAAATCACCTAGGTACGATGGGCACAGGCAATCATTTTTTAGAGCTCTGCCTAGATGAAAACAATGCAGTTTGGATCATGCTGCACTCAGGTAGCCGAGGAGTTGGTAACCGCATAGGCACTTACTTTATCGAGCTGGCTAAAAAAGAGATGGAGCGTCATCAAATCAACTTACCTGATATGGATCTTGCGTATCTGAAAGAAGGAAGCGAATACTTTGATGACTATGTTGAGGCTGTGGAATGGGCGCAAGATTTTGCAGCTAAAAACAGAGAGATCATGATGTTTAACGCTATCAAAGCGCTTAAAAAGCAAATACCTATCGCTTTTGAAACCGCGGAGCTTGCTGTTAACTGTCATCATAACTATATCTCGCGTGAGCATCACTTTGGCAAAGATTGTTTTGTAACACGCAAAGGAGCTGTACGTGCACAAAAAGGGGAGATGGGGATCATTCCCGGAAGTATGGGAGCGCGCTCTTTTATTGTTCGCGGCTTAGGAAACCCAGATAGCTTTAATAGCTGTAGTCATGGAGCCGGCCGAGTCATGTCTCGTACAAAAGCTAAAAAGGTCTTTAATATTCAAGATCAAATAGCGGCAACCCAAGGGGTAGAATGCCGCAAAGATGCTGCGGTGATTGATGAAATTCCGCATGCGTACAAGGATATCGAAAAGGTTATGGCAGCACAGCAAGACTTGGTTGAGGTTGTGCATACGCTAAAACAAATAGTCTGCGTAAAAGGATGATAATGAACTATTTAATAATTGATGGTGCACAAGGTGAAGGCGGAGGGCAAGTACTTCGCACCGCCCTCACCTTATCAATGTTAACCAAGCAAGCCATTGAAGTTGTTAATATTCGGGCCAAGCGAAAAAAGCCTGGCCTGTTACGCCAGCACCTAACCTGTGTGTTAGCAGCACAACAAATCTGTGATGCCGAAACAGCAGGAGTTGAACTAGGCTCAAACCATATTCGCTTTGCGCCTAAACAAATAAAAGCGGATGATTATCACTTTGCGATTGGCACAGCAGGCAGTACAACGCTTGTATGCCAAACTGTATTACTGACATTAGCGACAGCAAAGCAGCCCTCTACCATAACCTTTGAAGGTGGCACACATAATGGTATGTCACCTTCACTGTGCTTTTTTGAGCACTGTTATTTGCCAGCTTTAGCAAAAATGGGGGTGTATTGTGAGCTTACAGTTACCAAGTATGGCTTTTACCCTGCCGGTGGTGGCAAATGGCAGTTAACCGTTTACCCGTGTGAAACATTAAAGCCCTTTGCGCATTTTGCACCGCCAACTAAGGATGCCAAAAAGTCGATTAAAGTACTTGTTAACAAGTTACCGGGGCATGTTGCGAAGCGTGAAATTAGCACTGCAAAACAATACCTTGATTGGACAGGCGCTGAAACCACGATAACTCGTGTAGAAAGTATTGGAGCAGGAAACAGCTTGCAGCTACAGATAACATCAGACACCCATAACAGTATTTTTGAAGTTATTGGTCAACATGGTATTGCAGCACAAAAAGTGGCTCTGAAAGCAGTAGAGCAGGTTACACAATTTACCCAATCAGCAGCGGCAGTAGAAGAACATCTGGCAGATCAACTGCTTTTGCCATTAGCTTTGGCCGGTAAAGGCGAGTTCAAAACCAGTGAACCAAGCTTGCACAGCTTAACCAATGCAGAGGTCATAAAAACGCTTTTGCATGTAAAGATAACGTTTACTCAGCTTGATGATAACCTTTGGCAGGTATCATTAACTGATACCTAATTAGGATGATCGGCAATGGAAAACACATTAAAACATGTTTATTTAGTCGGCGGTGCAGTTCGCGACAAATTGCTAAACAGAGCTGCCGCTGATCAAGACTTTGTTGTTGTGGGTGAAACACCAGAAACCATGTTAGCCCTAGGCTTTGAAACTGTTGGTAGTGATTTTCCAGTATTTTTACATCCAACCACCAAGCAAGAATATGCCCTCGCTCGCACTGAACGAAAGCAAGGTCGTGGCTACAAAGGGTTCACGGTGAATGCCAGTACCAGCGTAACTCTAGAAGATGACCTTGCGCGACGGGACTTAACTATCAATGCAATGGCGATGAGTGCCGATGGCGAGCTTATAGACCCATTTAACGGCCAACAAGATTTAAATAACAAGGTACTTAGACATACATCAGCCGCATTTGCTGAAGATCCATTACGTGTATTGAGAGTGGCTCGATTTTTAGCTCGTTTTGGTGAAAGCTTTAGTATACATCCTGATACCAAGGCATTAATGATGCAAATACACCAACAAGGTGAATTAGCTTTTTTAACGCCAGAACGGGTTTGGAAAGAAACAGAAAAAGCACTTGCTGAGCCCCACCCTGAGCTTTACTTCAAGACGTTGTATGGTTTAGGTGTGTTTCCAGAAATAGATGCAATGAGTGGTGTTCCCCAACCAAAAGAACACCACCCTGAGGGCGATGTTTACACCCACACACTTTTAGTTTTGCAAAGAGCGGCTCAGCTAAATTTTGATGTAGAAACTCGCTTTGCCGCATTAACGCATGATTTTGGCAAGGCGACGAGCTTTGAGCTAAACGGCAATTTACATGGCCATGAACAACGCGGCGTGACAGTTATCAAGGCGTTTTGTCAGCGTTTAAAAGTACCTAAACGATTTTATGAGCTGGCAGCATTAACCAGTGACAATCATACGCGTTGTCACAAAATCACACTGCTAAAACCAAAAACATTACATAAATTACTTGTCGACAAGCTAAATGCGCAAAATAAGCCTGCGCGGTTTTTGCAGTTTTTGGATGCGTGTCAGTGTGATGCGCAAGGACGGGGGCCAAGTTTTATACATCGGCCTTATGCGCAACGAACACTTGCACTGGATTTAGTAAAACAACTAAACAAGCTAGATAAAAAAGCACTTGTGCAACAAGCAATACGCCAAGGTAAAAGCGGTATAGCCATCGGAAAAGCAGTTCGCGAAGCAGAAATAAAGCAACTACGAGATTACCTCACAGAGCAAAGTAGTAAGGAAACAAAATGAATAACACAACAGCACACTCAGCAATCGATGACAGTGTAAGAGCTGAAATAATGCGACGCATAAAAGCCGCAGAAGCAGAACATAACGTTAAAGTGTTATTTGCTATTGAGTCGGGTAGCCGAGCATGGGGATTTGCAAGTCCTAACAGTGATTATGATGTGCGCTTTATTTATGCGCATGCTAAAGATTGGTATGTAGCAATTGATGTTGAAGAGCAAAGAGATGTAATTGAATACCCAATCGTCGATGAAATCGATATAAATGGTTGGGATATTCGTAAAGCACTCAAGCTATTCAGCAAATCAAATCCCGCGTTTATTGAGTGGTTACAATCACCCATAGTGTATGTTGATGATGGCTTTTTTGCTGCACATGCAAAGCGACTAATGCCACAGATAGTGTCATCTCATAAAGGCATTTATCATTACCTGCATATGGCAAAAGGTAACTTTAGAGAGTATCTGAAAAAAGAGCGCGTTCCGCTGAAAAAATACTTTTACGTATTACGACCACTACTGGCGATTATGTGGCTCGAAAAATACGATGAACCAGCCCCAATTGAGTTTGATAAACTAAGGGAGCTTGTCAAAGAGAACCTTGCATTGGATGCTGCGATTTCAGA
The DNA here is from genome assembly GCF_004208935.1 of Pseudoalteromonas sp. CO109Y. Taxonomy (NCBI): domain Bacteria; kingdom Pseudomonadati; phylum Pseudomonadota; class Gammaproteobacteria; order Alteromonadales; family Pseudoalteromonadaceae; genus Pseudoalteromonas; species Pseudoalteromonas sp. CO109Y. The sequence continues at coordinate 21,604 of NZ_SGPD01000038.1, read as the reverse complement.
TTTGCTCGCCCGAAAACGGATAAGCCTAGAAAAAGAATACGCGCCAGCTGTGCCTGTAATTAATGAGTTTATCGAAGCAGAGTTAACACGGCATGAAAACTACACAGCTAACGTAAAGAAGAAAGTCGTCGATTTTAATGCTTTAAATCAGTTGTTTAAAACGACACTTATGCGATACGAGAGCGAATAGTTTTGTTATTTAAAATTAAAAAGGAATTATATGAAAAAGCTCATTACTTTGCGTTTACCCGCAATTTTAGCAAGCCTGATATTAATAGCGGGATTGATTTCATTAACATGGGAGAGTGGCACTTCCTATGATGATGGAGGGCTGGGTACGTTTTCATTTATTATCTTGATGCCAATAATGATATTAAGAAGCCTGATAAAACTCCCTGTATGGGTGCTCGTTCCTACGATTAGTGTTGGCCTATTCTATCTAGATTATTTTTTAAATAAGCGCTTAAAAAACAAAGAATAGGCTCGCAATGCGAGCCTATTTTGTAACAATTAAAAACGACCAAATTGATAAAGTAGCTGCCCTGCTTCGCCAATCACTAATTGTCTATGTGTTTGGCTTTGCCAAGGCCATTCAAACTTTTTAAGCTGATTTTGCTGCACGTCATCACTGACGCTAAACGTTCTATTGTGGTTGTATTGTTTTAAGCTTTTAGCGCTTAATTGAAATACCACTAATGTGACTAATGCCCCGTAATTAATAGCTAACTCAATCAATGGTTCTCTAAAGTCTTTACGGGTACTTGTGGCATCCCACACTAGGTTTCTTTTTTCAGCTAGTGCCTTTTTAAAGCGTTGCTTAGCAAGTTGCAAAACTTGCCCACGACTTTTTTGGCAGCTACGTTTACCGTTAATTTCAGCCCTAATGTCATCAAGTGAGATGACTTCAAAATCGACTAAGTTATTTGCGATCCAAGTTGATTTTCCACTGCCGCTGATACCACACATAATGTAGCAATGACTGTACTGCTGACAGGTTGTATAGTTTTTCGCAATGGCTTCTTCGACAAGCTTAATGTCGCCATCAGCTAACTGTTTTATGGCATAACCATCCAACAATGTTTGCTCTGACTTAGTAGGCTTAACCTGTATCCGCGCTAAATATGTAGTTGTGGGATTAGTTACCCCCCATAACTCATAATCTTGTGCAAACATGCGATACTGCTCTAACAAATCAAGCTGTACTGCCAAGTCATTGCAAACTCGACCGCGCATATCGGCTAATTCAAGCCAATAGAGAAGTTCTAAATCTGCATTTAGTGACAACTTGAAATAATCACTAAACTCTTGATTTTTAATCACAAGGCGTTTTGGCACTTGATGAAAACCCACCAAGCCCATAATTACCATGATCACACTGTGCTCAAGCGGAAGCTCTATCAACTTCGTTGCTAAATAACTTGCACCAATTTCTTCGTGTAACGGAGCTACAACCCTTAACTGACCTTGAATCTCCTTTTTTCGGGTGGTCAATGGCTTGGCTATATCATGCAGTAAGGCAGATAAAATCAATGCTTGTCGCTTTTTACCTGTGATATGAGAAGCCTCAGCAGCAAGCAACTCATAAACTGCTTTAAGCACTAAATCAGTATGTATTGCGACATTACCTTCTGCATGCCAAATTGAATCCTGCTCTGTTTGCTCAAATTCATTTAATAACGGAAAAAAGCACCCTAGGTTCATTACACATTCGGCAAAACTAGGAGTATTTTGCAGCTCAAGGCTGGCTAACCAGTTTTCAACTTTTTCCATGCTTGCCCCCTGCCGATTTTTGTAAACCATTTGCAATAACGTCTGCGTACATCCAATGCTGCTCGGTGGTTACATGGTTATTTCTAACCCACTTAGCTACCGCACTTGCAAAATCTTTGTAATGAAAACCTTCAGCAAGTCGCACCACATAGCCTTCTTGGTTCACTGTATCTATCGAAATAGCTTTAATTGTTTGCTCACACCAAAGACCAACATACAGCTCCTTTGGTGTTGTTAGCCCCAAGCTTGCAAGAAACTGCTCAGTGTCTTGCCAACTTAAACACTGATTGAGCTCATTCCACACAGAAAAAGCCATAAAATAACTTGGCAAATTGTTGTATGAGATTGAATGCCTTGCATAAAGGTTCTCACCACAAATACGCCATCCGATTGGTATTTTATAACCGACTTGCGCTTGCAGTGCTTTTACCCACGCGCGCGATGGATGAAAGCGGCTATCAATCGATCTTGCATGAATGTAGTCATTGTATAAGGTGGTATTTTCACCATCCATTTTTTCCGTGACCACAACTTGTTTGCCGACAAAATGGCTTAAATCTCGTCGCTTTACGTCGTCATTCGTAGCCCCTAATGACCATGGAAGGTGTGGGGTACGAGGATATTTAATTCTCATCATATTTCTCCATATCTACTCTAATTAGTAGCTAGATTCATTTAGCTTTCAAAGAAATAGACACAGCAGTACGTACTCATAGTAGTGTCACTATAAGTGTTTGGATTGCTGTGCCTTGATGGAATTACATCGTTCTATCCTCGTTTTATTTATTATGCAGTGTGGTCGAAATAGTGATCGACTGACTGCTTTAAAGTTTCAATGAGTGCCTCATCCATATATTGGTACTCATCGGGTATATCGAGTACCTGAATCGGCTTGTATTGTAATAAACGGCTAAACTGCGCTTTAAGGCGTTGTTTATGCTTATGTTCCATTACAAAAATTATATCTGCCCAATTAATATCAGCCGTTGTTACCGTGTGCCTTGCTCGTGGGCTTGTGCCTGCAGAGCGGGCTTTAATGCCATTGTATTGGTTGAATACCTTTTCTGCCGTTGGGCTACGCCACTGGTTACGGCTACATATAAACAGTAAGTTTTCCATGTCCTTTTCCTTTGTGAGTCTGGCTAAATTCAGGGCCCTTAAACGTACGAATAGGATTACCCCGTTGCAACTCATTGTGTTGTTGCCACCGCGACTTTTGCTGTTGGCTTGCAGCCTGCTGAGCTTGTTCTGCCAGTTTTTACATTAGTAAAACTCGAGCTAAACGCTTATTCGCATGCTGACTTCGTTCACTCTCTACGCGAACAGCAATTCCTGTCGCAACATGGGTAGCACGAACAGCCGAATCAGTGGTGTTTACATGTTGGCCTCCCGCGCCACTTGCGCGGCATTGCTGAAAGCGGATCTCGCTATCAAAAAGTTTGCTCAGCAATTTCAAATATTTGACCGCCAAAATACCAGTTTTTACGCTTATGCCTTGCTCTGAATGGGCTTTGACAAACCCACAACATCGAGCCATGCCATTGCTGCGCAAACTGTTTTAAAATTTGCGGCTCAGCACCGGTTAATTCAAGCAATACCGATTTGTAGCAGCCTGAAAGCTCAGCTTGCTCTACTGCAAGAGTATTCACCTTAATAGCTAACGCTTTAGCATCACACTCAAGGCGCTTAACAGCCATTGCCACCGCTTTACAGCACTCTAAAGGACCCGCCCCTGACGATAATTGCACTAAGATCATCCGCACGTTCCTTGTGTTTTAAAGGTAAGCACAGGCTTTAATTTGGCAATTACAGTAACCAGCCCAGCATCAACAAGGTCATCAATAACTGTTTGGCAGTCTTTGTAAGCTTGTGGTGCTTCATCATAAAGCAGCGTTTTATCATTACAGATCACCCTGCTACCAAACGCAGTGCGATATAAATCTTCCTTTTTAAACTTGTGACTCAAACGGCCTTGGCATTCTCCACGCTTCCATTTGCGACCAGCGCCATGTGCAAGGGAGCGCAAGTTTACGTTTTGCTCAGCCGTTGGCTTAACTAAGTAACTGTAATCACCGCGAGAGCCAGGGATCATCACAGCCCCTTGATCGCTAGGTGTAGCGCCTTTTCGATGTAACCAGCCTGCTTGTCCTGCAATCTGTGATTGACTTACAAGGTTATGATTTACATCTAAAACCTGTTCGCCACCAGCGCGAATAGCTTGTAAAAAACGCCGTGCGATCAGTTCTCGGTTTAACTGGGCCCAACGCAGGGCTTCGTCATGTTTGGCCATATAATCTGTAAAGGCATCACTTACTACCTCAAGGCCATCATGGTTATGCTCTGCAATATGCTTAACTAAAATAGCTTGCCCTAACCCTCTAGAGCCAGAATGCACCAATAGCTGCAATTTTTTAGGTTGTAGGCCTAAAGCAAGCAAGGCTTGTTGATCAAACACCTCTTCAATCGCCTGAAATTCAGCGAAATGATTGCCACCACCTATGGTGCCAAGGGCGCTATCAAAACCAGTTTGTGTGATAGCTAGTTCATGTTTTCGCTCGCTAATCAATGTGTGCCAACTTTCATCTAGCGGCTGTTCAACATCGCTTAAGCGTTTTGCGAGCTTATCTACATTTAACTTGGCTAACTTAGTATTGGTTTGCCAAAGCGACATACCGCAGCCAATATCATTCCCCACTAAAGCGGGGTAAATTCTACCTTCTGTAAAAAAGGCTGCCCCAATGGGGTAACCTCGACCTGGGTGTAAATCGGGCATACCCGCTACAGCGTACATACCAGGTAATTCAGAAGTTTTAATTAATTGTTGTATTGCTAGCCCTTCAATCCACGACTCTTTAGACGCAATAAGGCTAACGTTATCAGTAAGTTTTTGGACGGACTTGCCCATAATACCAATTCCTTTCTCTGCAATAGAAAAATGCTAACGAAAAATGATTTGGCAGGTCTTTGATTAATTGATCAGGCTTAGCTTTGAAAAGCTAATAAAGAAATAGCTTCGAGCTAGGCAAGAAAACGACCTGCAAAGGAACAAGTTGTATAAGTCATATTGTTTACTCCTCTACAGTGTGTGAATGATTAAAATCGCGGCGATTGTAAACAGCTTAAAAAGTGAAAGCAACTAAAAAATAATCAATCGTTATTATTTACGCCCTTTTAAAATGTTCATCACAACGTGAAAAATGTGCAATTAAGCGCCTATGGGTTGTCATCCAGAGAAAATTTGAGCAATCTAAAAATGCCTTAAAAATAATAACAATAGTGACTGCAAGGTTACTCAAAAAGGATGCCGCCATGCTCAAACACCCTATAGCTCGCTCACTCATCAGCTTACCACTGTTGATTGCTGCCCATGTCACTAGCGCAGCTGAACTACCAAAAGAGATTGATGCCGCCTTTCAATCGGCGGTAAGTGCGAAAACGGTGCCGGGCATTACTGTCGCGGTAGCCGATAAATCAGGAATAATCGCGGCAAAGGGTTATGGTTTTGCCGATATCGAAAACCAAGTTTTAATGAGTCCCGAGCATAAGGTTCGCATTGGCAGTGTTTCTAAACTTATTGCTACAGCTGCTATGATGCGCCTTTACGACAAGGGATTGATTAACTTAGACAAACCTGTAACCGACTATGTAACTAACTGGCCAGAAAAACATGCAGCTTTAACACTGCGCCAGCTCGCGTCACATACCGCAGGGATCCGCCATTACAAAAAAGGCGCCAATGAATTTTTACTCAACAAATGGTATGGCGATATTGATAGCGCTTTAGCCATGTTTAAAAATGATCCCCTACTGTTTGAGCCGGGCACCAAACACCAGTATTCAACATTTGCTTGGACATTAGTTAGCGCTGCGATGGAAGGCGCTGATCAGAAACGCAACTTTCGACAAATTATCGAACAAGAAGTCTTCGCGCCACTCAAGTTAAACGACACATATTTTGATGAGCAGTTTACCCTGATCCCACATCGTGCAAGACCTTATAGCGTTGATCAGGGCCGTTTAATTAACTCACCGCAGACCGATCACAGCTATAAATGGGCAGGCGGTGGGTTTATTGCAACACCAAGTGATATCGTCAAGTTTGCAGTAGCTCACACGCAGGGCAATTATCTAAAAGCAACCACAGTGGATGAAATGTTTACCCCAGCCACACTCAATAATGGTGAACAGGTCAATTTTGGTATTGGTTGGATGACAGGTTTCAAAAACTATCAGCAAAGAGAAAAATACCAACATGATACTGAACTACAAGCATTGATGGCCGACATGCCACACACGGTAATGCACTCTGGCGGTAGTATGGGTGGCATTACCATGACCATTATGTGTGTTGATCATCAACGCGCGGTGACTGTGGTTAAAAACGTCAATGGTGATAACAGCGCAGATGTATTCGCGCTTGCCCTACAAACCCTAAGCTATTATCACCAAGACCATTGATTTGTTTAAGGCAGCTTAATTATAGCTGCCCTTGTAACCTCGTTTTTGTCTCTTTTAAGTAATCTGGGTAGGGATAAGAGTCATCGGCAACAGCTATTGCAGCCTCGATTTGAACTAATGCTTGGCGAGTATTACCTTGCATTTCATAGCCATATGACAAAGCTGATAGTGCATACGCTGATTTAGGGTAGTTTTTGATATTGTACTTAAACACCTCAATAGCCCGCTCAAATTGCTGGTTATCCGTTAAGCTGTAACCCAGCATCCTAACAGCGCGGTCTGGTGGCGCTATTTGCTCGCCCCATTGCTGAGATAAACGTTGATAATAGGCATCAATTGATGAAACATCATCGCCCAATGCACTCAAAGGCATATGTTTAGATAAAAATAAGCCATGGTACGCATTAAATGCCCCAGCAGCTGAGGTTAGGTTATGCGAAACGCCTGCAAAGGCATCGCTCTTAAAGCGCAAATTTTGCACCTTACTATTTTGCACTGTTTGCTGCATATCATCGTATCTTTCGCGCATAATGCCGGCTTCTTCGCCGATATTCATATATACATAGCTGTTAATACTTTTGGCTTTAGTAATAAAGGTATTTAGACTTTTAGCCGGGGCGCCATAGTTCCACCATACCGCAGGGCTATAAGCAATGTGCGCTTGAAATAACTCAGGATCAGCCTGCATTGCGTAAAGAGCAAATACACCCGCAGCTGAGGCTCCTGCAATAACTCTATAATCATGAGTACGATACTGTTTATTAACCAAAGGCATCAGTTCTTGCTCTACGAAAGCTAAAAACTTTGCTGCACCACCGCCTTCACCAACAGGCCCTTGTGGTTCTTTGTTCACTGTCGGATAAAAATCTCTAAGTCGATTAGTGCTTTCAATTGCAACTACAATCACTTCTGGCGCTTGATCATTTTCTTGTAAGCGTTCAAGCACAGCATTAATCAATGGTAAATTACCGGCCCCATCCAAACGGTAAATAACGGGATACCTTTTGTTTGGATGTGTTTGATAGCTTTTTGGCAATTGCACAACGACAGTGCGTTGCTCACTAAGATTACTTGATTCGATAGTATGCGTATGTTGGCTGTAATGTGTAACCGCCTCATCTGCAGCGGGTTGAGCCATTACATGACTAGTACAGAGTAAAAAACCACTAATACAGAGTAACTTAAATAGTCGCACGACTTATCCTTAAGAAATATTGGTAATTTTTTAAGCTAACAGAATTGCAGGTACAAAAAAAGGCGCATAGTGCGCCTTAATAAATATAAACTCTAAACTTACTCAACCGTTACCGATTTTGCTAGGTTTCGAGGTTGGTCTACGTCGGTGCCTTTAATAACCGCAACATAGTATGAAAGCAGCTGTAGCGGGATTGTATATACAACTGGAGCAATCACGTCATCCACATGGTTTACGTTGATTACACGCATTGTTTCGTCAGATTCAAACGCTGAGTCTTTGTCTGCGAATACATAGATAATACCGCCACGGGCACGTACTTCTTCTACGTTTGATTTAAGCTTTTCAAGTAGTTCGTTGTTTGGTGCTACAACAATGATTGGCATGTCGGCATCAATCAACGCAAGAGGGCCATGCTTAAGCTCACCCGCTGCGTATGCTTCGGCGTGAATGTATGAAATCTCTTTCAGCTTAAGTGCACCTTCCATCGCGATTGGGTATTGTGAACCACGACCCAAGAATAGTGAGTGGTGCTTGTCAGCGAATTCTTCAGCTAAATCTTCAATACCCTCAGCAAGCAATAATGCTTCTTCTAACTTGTTAGGTAGTGTTTTGATTGCATTTACAATCGCACTTTGATCTAAGCCTTTTTCTTGCGCAATCGAAGCCGTTAGCATTAGTAAGCCAACAAGTTGTGTAGTGAAGGCTTTCGTTGATGCAACACCAATTTCAGCACCGGCTTTAGTCATAAAGGCTAAATCCGATTCACGTACTAACGATGAACCCGGTACGTTACAAATGGTCATTGACGCCATGTAACCTTGCTGTTTTGCAAGACGAAGTGCAGCAAGTGTATCTGCTGTTTCACCAGACTGTGAAATGGTCACAAGTAAGCTGTTTTCATGTACAAATGATTCGCGGTAACGGAACTCAGAAGCAATCTCAACGTTACAGCTCACGCCTGCGAACTGTTCAAGCCAGTAACGAGCAACCATACCTGAGTGGTATGAAGTACCACAGGCAATAATTTGCACGTGTTTTACGTCTTTAAAGATTTGCTGAGCGCTTTCGCCAAAGGCATCAATCGCGACAGTGTCATTAACTAGGCGGCCATCAAGGGTGTTACGCACAGCAAGTGGTTGTTCGTAAATTTCTTTCAGCATGTAGTGACGATATTCGCCTTTACCTGATGCATCTTGCGTAATGTTTGATTCAATCACTTCGCGCTCGACTGCATCACCGTTTGCATCAAAGATTTCAACACTGTCACGGGTAATACGAGCCACATCACCTTCTTCAAGGTAAATAAAACTGCGAGTAACAGGTAATAAAGCAAGTTGGTCAGAGGCAATAAAGTTTTCGCCAAGACCTAAACCAATCACCAGTGGGCTACCGGAGCGCGCTACGATGATTTCGTTGTCGTTCGCTTTATCAAAAACAACCGTACCAAATGCACCTTCAAACTGCTTAACAGCAGCTTGTACAGCTGCTAAAAGTGTATCGTGCTGTTGGCGAAGTTGGTGAATAAGGTGCACCATGACTTCTGTATCTGTTTCTGATAAAAACTCATAACCATCGCCTTTTAGCGCATCGCGCAGGCTGGCATGATTTTCGATAATGCCGTTATGAACTAGGGCAATTTCGCTATTCGAAACATGTGGGTGAGCATTCGCTTCGGTTACACTACCATGGGTAGCCCAACGTGTATGTGCGATACCGGTAGTGCCTTTAACAGCGGCTTCATTCAGTGCCGCTTCAAGGTTAGCAACCTTACCTACTGCTTTTACAGTGTTAAGCTCAGTACCTTTAAGTAAAGCCACACCTGCCGAGTCATAGCCACGGTATTCAAGGCGCTTAAGGCCTTCAACAAGTATTTTGTTTACTGGGCGTTCTGCAACAGCCCCTACGATTCCACACATAATCTCTCCTTTTGCACATGCCAAAGTGTTTTACTTTGGGCGAGATGTGTTGTCATAAATGATGCGTAATAAGGTGTTGTCGGTCTTATTACGGGTTATTCAATTTCTGCACAGATCAGCTGTACACCACATGCTGTTATCGCCTCGCGCTTATCTGCGCTTAGGTTGTTGTCTGTGATAACAGTGGTAACACGCTGCCAAGGCAGTTCTAAATTCGGTATTCTTCGGCCAATTTTTTCTGACTCAACCAGCACCACTACTTCACGGGCTGCTTCAGCCATCACTTGGCTAAGCCCCACTAATTCATTGAAGGTTGTAGTACCTCTATCAATATCAATGCCATCGGCACCAATAAAGAGCTGGTCAAAGTCGTAAGAGCGTAGAACATTCTCAGCAACTTGGCCCTGAAACGATTCTGAATGCGGATCCCAAGTTCCGCCGGTCATCAAAAGTGTTGGCTCATTTTCTAATGAAAGCAGTCGGTTAGCGACATTAATAGCATTTGTCATCACCACTAAACCGCGCTTACTTGCAAGCTCAGGGATCATCGCCGCTGTAGTTCGGCCGCTATCAATGATGATGCGGTTATGATCTTTAATAAGCTTTGCAGCCGCCTGTGCGATTGCCATTTTGCGAAGCGAGTCGCTTTTCTCGTTGCTATTTGCAACGATTTCTTGCGGCAAGGCAATAGCACCACCATAACGGCGTAGCAACAAGCCACTTTTTTCAAGGGCTGTCAGATCTTTACGTATCGTCACTTCAGAAGTTTGAAACTGCTCTGCTAACGCTTCAACAGCAACTTCACCAAGTTCATTCACTTGGCTTAAGATAGTATGGCGACGTTGTTGAGTGTTTCGTTTTGTCATAAAGTGAACCACACAAGTTTCGTTTCGAAAGTTTTGAGATTTTAAACGAAACAATATAAATGGCAAGTGAATGATCGTTAACCTACACAGCTTTATTTTGATCTTCATCACCAACACGCTAAGCTATTGGCAAATATAACCATGAAAATGCCCCATGAAAGAGTTTAATAGCCTCGACAAGTCCTTACTCGAACAACGAAAAAATACCCATGAAATTTGCCGTTTATTTGCCAAAAGCCCGAGTAAAGGCAATTTAAAACGACTAAAAGGCATGTTTGCTCACTGTGGCGAACAGGTTGTTATTGAAGCGGGTTTTCATTGTGATTATGGCAGTGGTATTAAAATAGGTGATCGAACCTTCATAAATATTAACTCTACTATGCTCGATGCACCGCTAACTGATGCGCAAATTACGATAGGCGATGACTGCTTAATAGGCCCTAATGTGCAAATACTCGCGGTATCGCATGCAGTAAACCCAACCGAACGTTTAGCAAAAGCTAACTTTGCAGCACCGATTAGCATCGGCAACAATGTATGGATTGGTGCAGGCGCTATTATACTTGCGGGTATTAAAGTTGCTGATAATGCCGTGATTGGCGCAGGGGCAATAGTTACCAAAGATGTCGCGGCAAATACTCTAGTAGCAGGTAACCCTGCGGTGAAAGTCAAAGACCTTTAACTCTCATACCGACGCGCTAAAGCACGTCCTACGTAGGTTGTCATTTATGGCGACACATTTAAAACTAAAAAAGCCCAGCTGTATTGCTGGGCTTATAGTTGGGAGTTAGTTAACTTTTATTCATATCGTAAGATAAGTGATGGTCTGGTGCTTGCGGCCTTAAAGGCTAAACTTGCAACAGTAACCCAGGTAATGGCGGCCACCGCGGCGGCGGCAACTAAATACACCCATACAGCTTGTCCAATGCGGTCATTAAAGTTTGCTAACCAATCACCTACCAAGAAGTAAGTCACTGGATACGCAATAGCAATACTTACCGCCACCAGCACTAAGAACTCTTTAGCAATGATATTTACGATACTGATGCGAGATGCACCTAGCACTTTTCGAACAGCCACTTCTTTTTGACGACGCACTGTTGCGAACGAAGCCAAACCAAAGGTACCTAAACAAGTTAAGAACACAGCAAGACCGGTAAAGATTAAAACCACATTCGAAATTCGCTCATCACCTTTTAACAGGGTTTTGTAGTTGTCTGCGAGTAAGTTAATTTTTGGCTCATAGATATTGGCTGAGCTTGCTAATACTTCAGCGATCTGAGCTTTAATGTAAGGCAAGTTTTGCTGATCAATCGTTAAAATTAATTCTGATACAGGTGATAAAAAGTTAAAGCCACACAAGAACATAATATTTGAGTTGGCATCTTTAGCATTACCTACTTTTACATCTTCAACCACACCCACAACACGCATATCTACGCCGCGACCCGAGTCTTTAATTACCTTACCGATAATATCACTCATGTTAGTGTAACCCGCTTGCCTTGCGACAGACTCAGTCACGATGGTACCCGTACTTGTTACTCCATTTGCACGGCTTGCCCAATCACCAGCAAATTCACGGCTAAAGTCACGTCCAGCAACCAGTTTTAATCCTAGCGTTTTTACAACATCGTAGCTTGCGCCAACAACAGGCGTTAAGCTGCCAGACGCTTCACCATTTGGCCAAGTTGGCATAAGTGTATTATTGATTGAAACAGTTAAACGGGTATCAATAACTGTTGTTTGCTGTACGCCTTGAATAGCACTAATACGGTTAACTAAGGCATTTTTTTCTTTTGTGAATACTTCGCCTACAGGTAGCTCTGAAATAACCAATCTTTGTGTTGTTTCATAGCCTAAAGGTAAGCTTTGTAAGTAAGTTAATTGCTTTAACAAGGTAATAGAGGCAATGATTAAACCTATTGCTAGTGAAGCCTGTAAGGTTAGTAAGCTCTTACGAACCCATATTGCAGTATTACCACGCTGTAAGTCTCCACTTAAAACGCGTTTTGCACTGAATGACGAAATAAAGAATGCAGGATAAAGCCCAGCTAATACGCCCACAGCAATTGCGACCACAATAATTGCAATGCCAAATTCAGAGGCATAATTCACGACCAATTCGCGGTCTACTAGTTGGTTAAAGCTTGGTAAAAATAGCTCCACTAAAGCACATGCAATCACCATTGAAAGCATTGATACCAACACAGATTCAGATAAAAACTGCGTTACTAATTGACCTTTACTTGCACCAAGCGCTTTACGCACACCCACTTCTTTTGCACGTTTAGTCGATTGAGCGACTGTCATATTAATAAAGTTAAAACCTGCAATAAGAATCAGTAACACACTTAAACCAACACAGATCATCACCACTTGTTTAGCACCACCCGCTTTCATCTCAAACGGTGATTTAGCCGTTAGGTGCAAATCAAGTAATGGATGCAGCTCTAAACTAACTTGCTCCAACATAGAACCGCTAAAAAAGCGCTCTGTTAAGGTTTTAGCTAATGCATCTGTATCGGTACCCTCAGCTACACGCATATAAACATAACTACTGTTGATATCTATTTCGCTTGGATCATGCTTAACATAAACAAGATTTTTAAAGGCAAAGTGAGTGTTGTCTGTTAAGTCTGCAAACACGGCACGCACTGTATACTGTCCTTGTTCATGCGTAAGTGTTTCACCAATCACATCGGTGCGACCAAAAATGCGCAGTGCTTCTGACTCACTTAAAGCAAGGCTGTCTGGTGTACTCATTGCTGTTGTTAAGTCACCCGCAATCGTCTTCATAGCAATAAAGTTTTCAATATTTGCTGTAGCACCATATAAGGCATTTAACTTATAGCCTTGGTTGCGGTAACTCACATCCACCATGGCTTCACGGGTCAGCTCGACCATAGTTAATCCGAACACTTCTTCAACTTGGCTGTAATCTTCAGCCTGCTTTGACTGCACATAATTAAAAATAGGCACCACAGCTAAACCAAGTTTTGAGAAGTCTTGTCCAACGCGATAAACACGCTCAGCATGTGGCTGTTGGCTATCGTACGAAAGCTCATTTTTTGCAAACAAAGCAACTAGAATTGCCGCAGCTAAGCCCACACTTAAACCCAGAACATTTAAAATAAAGTGCTGTTTTTGGTTTTTAAACGCGCGCAGCGCGGTGATCAAATAACTTAAAATCATGTTATGCCACCTCTGCTGTTTGTTGAACACGGTTAGCTTTATCAACCATCACTTGGCCATCAAGTAAGCGCACTAAACGGTCAGCATAATTGCCTTCTTTTTCTGAGTGAGTAACCACAATTACCGTGGTACCTTCGCGATTTAGCTCACGCAGCATCGCCATGACTTCATCACCATTTTTTGAATCAAGGTTACCCGTAGGCTCATCCGCTAAGATAAGTTTTGGATTAATCACCAGAGCTCTGGCTACTGCTACACGTTGCTGCTGACCGCCCGATAGCTGCTGTGGTAAGTGATCTGCTCTATGGTCGATTGCAACACGTTTTAAAATTTCTTCTACTCGCTGTTTACGTTCACTTTTTGAGATATTTTGATACTGTAATGGCAGCTCAACGTTTTCAAATACTGTTAATTCATCAATTAAGTTAAAGCTTTGGAAAACAAAACCAATCGACGCTTTTCTAAGTGCCGCTAATTGTTTTTCACCAAACCCTGCTATGTCTTGGCCTAAAAATTCAAAACTACCTGCTGATGGCGAATCCAACATACCTAAAATAGAGAGTAATGTTGATTTACCGCAGCCAGATGGCCCCATAATGGCAAGAAACTCGCCTTCGTTTACATGTAAGTTAATGTTATTAAGCGCTGTTGTTTCAACATCTTGAGTACGGAACACGCGTGATAAGTTAGTTAATTTAATCATTGTTTTTATCCTTAAAATTGTAGTTGTTGTGCTTTATCAAAGTTGCTGTAGCTAGAGGTGATCACGCGATCTCCGGCGCTTAGGCCACTCAACACTTCATAATAGTTTTGATTCTTTTTGCCAAGACGAATGTCTTTTCGCACTGCACGATTGCCATCTTTTTCCATGACATAAACCCAGTTACCCCCTGAGCTGGTAAAAAATGCGCCGCGTTCAAGTAATAAAGCAGTGCCTTTGCTATCACCTAGCATCAGCTGTACATCAAGGCTTTGCCCACGTTTTATATTGCTAGTGCCATTGGGTAAATCGACTTCAACCTGAAACTGTGATTGCTGAACACGGCTATCAATTTTGCTAACTGTTGCCGCAATTTCGCCTTGCTCGTGTTCAATAAGCACTTGCATACCTGTTTGAACTTGGCTCAGGTAAAACTCATCTAGTCTCACAACTAGCTTGTATTCATTAGGAATATCAATCTGCCCTAGGCGAGCACCACGGCCTTTTGATTCACCAATTTCAACATCAAGCTCACTTAAATAACCATCGGCAGGTGCTGTTACGAGTAAGTTTTCAAGGTTCTTACGCGCAAACTGTAGGTTCTTCTCTAGCATGTCGGCACTGTCTTTTAACTGAGCGACCTGAACTTCACGAATGCTGTTTTCTTGCTTTTGACGCTCAAGAGTTAGTTCTTTACGCGCTTTGTAATACGCTAAGTCTTCTTGAATTTCAGATAATTGCTCTTGTGCTAACACACCCGTTTTCACTAGCGGCTGAGTCTGTTTTAAGCGACGCGATAAATGTGTGATTTTAAGATCGATTTCAAGCAAATCACGGCGTAAGTTTAAACGGCTGGTTTCCATATTCATTTGCGTGTTACGTAAAAAGTTAAGCTGCTCAGTCACCTGTGCTTCACGGCTCATTACATCAAGCTGCAAATTGGTATTACTTAAACGCACAAGTGGTTGGCCTTTTTTAACAAACTCACCCTGCTCAACAAGTCGCTCTTCGACTTGGCCTCCGGCAATGGTGTCGAGGTAAATAGTAGTGCGAGGCATAACCTGACCACGAAGACTTAAAGCATCAACAAATTCACCTTGTTGTACTGTGCTAATCGTTAAGCTTGTCGCGGTTACTTGCTGACTACGACCTGTTTGCTCAGTTTGCGTGAAACCATAAGCTGCTGCCGCAACAGCTAAACATGCAGCTGCTATTACTGATTTCTTAAAAAATGCTTTGTTAGTTGAGCGTGTAATTTTCTTATCCATGTTGACGCCTTTAAGTTATCTAGGTGCTAATTACCTATAGATAAAACAACTCTTGTGCCAACTTTTATTTTCATTAAATTACAATAACTTATATAAAAATCAAAAAGAGTGCATATAATCAAGTGTCCGCTTATAGAACACTTCAAAACCCATATATCGTCCATAAATGGACACTGTTACTATTTTCAATTAGTCTTAGTGTTCCCATAAAGGAATAATAATAAATAGCTATGAAACAAGCAGGATCAATTCTTATCGTCGATGATAACCCCGACGTACTTATCGCCGCACGATTACTTTTAAAGCAGCATTATCAGGTTGTAAAAACCACAGATAACCCCTTTGATATCGAAGGTATCATTAACGCACAGCATGAAGCGGATCAGGCCATAGATGTTGTGTTACTCGATATGAACTTCACGCAAGACTCAATTAGTGGCAAAGAAGGATTCTACTGGCTAAAAAAAATCATGAGTCAAGACGCTAACATTGCGGTACTGCTTATGACGGCCTACAGCGATATTCAGCTAGCGGTCGAAGCAATTAAGGCCGGTGCCTCTGACTTTATTGCTAAGCCTTGGCAAAATGAGCAATTACTCGGAGCTGTAGCGGCGGCATTTTCACACGCTAAAGACAAACAGCAAGTTGGTAAGCTCACAAAACAAAAGCAAGCCTTGCAGCAGTCAATCGGCAATCAACCATTTGAGTTTTTAGGCCAAAGTGATGCCATGCAGCAGGTTTTTTCGGTTATCGACAAAGCAGCCAACACAGATGCCAACATATTGATTAGTGGCGAAAGTGGCACAGGTAAAGAACTCACCGCACATGCAATCCACAATGCAAGCCAGCGCCAAAGCCAACCCTTCATAAGCCTAGACATGGGCTCACTGGCCGAAAGCCTGTTTGAAAGCGAACTATTTGGCCATAAAAAAGGGGCGTTTACCGGTGCCAAAGAAGATCGTATTGGTCGATTTGAGCTTGCTCATGGTGGTAGTTTATTTTTAGACGAGCTAGGTAATTTACCGCTTAACCAACAAGTTAAACTGCTCGCAGCACTACAAAACAGGCAAATAACACCGGTTGGTGGTTCAAAAGTCATCGATATTGATATTCGTTTGATCTGTGCAACGAATGAAAACCTCGAACAAGCAGTTACTGAAGGTAAATTTAGGCAAGACTTACTGTACCGTGTTAATACCGTAGAGATCCGTTTGCCAGCTCTACGCGAGCGCAGTGAAGACATTCCATTACTGTGTAACTACTACTTGCAACACTTTGCACATAAATACAAACGTGAGCTCTCGATTGCGGCATCTGATATGGCACGTTTAAGTCAGTATCATTGGCCAGGCAATGTCCGAGAACTTGCCCATGCAATTGAGCGAGCAGTCATCCTCTCAGAAGGCTCAGAGCTCGATATAAGCTCAGTGATAAGCTCACCAAATGCTGCTGTTAGCACAAGTGAGCTCTCTTCAAACGCCACTGACTACGACACTTTTGATCTCGAAATCATCGAGCAAAGAACCGTTCGTGCAGCTTTAAAGCATTTTCAAGGGAACGTGAGTCATGCAGCTAAAGCCCTCGGCCTAACACGCGGAGCCATGTATCGTCGTTTAGAAAAATACGGACTTTAATCGATGCGAAATTTTATTAGCTTAGCCTGCCTATTAGCTGCACTAATTGGTTTATCAATAGCTTTGTTTTGGCAAGTAGAGCAAAGCGGGTTTTCTGCAATTTCGGCACTTTTAGTTATTTTAAATTTGGTATTTGCCGCGCAAATTTTTAATTTATTTAAACGCCAAACAAGGCGTGCAGATATGGTGTTTCGCGCTTTAGCGAATGGAGACAGCACATTAGGCTTTGGCGACCAACACCCTATGCAGCAGCAATTTGAGCAGGTTAAACAACAAATTCAGGCTGCGCGTTTTAATGCAGAGCAACAAGCCCAGTTCTTACAAGCGCTATTAATTCATATCGATTTAGCAGTATTAGTATGTGACGAACAAGGCACTATTATTGAAAGCAATCCGGCGGTCAGCCGTTTACTTGGACAAGCTGTAAAGCACATCGATGATTTAGGTGTAATAGCCAACCTAGTCCAAGACGCAAAGCAAAATAGCCGTAATACCGTGCCATGGCAAAATGGTGAGCAGCACGATACGTTATCTGTGCAGATCAGTATTGCCGAAATCCAAGGTAAAGTTCGTAAAGTGATCAGTTTGCAATCGATTCATGATCAGCTGCAATTAAAAGAGCAACAAGCTTATAAGCGCCTTACAAAAGTACTAACCCATGAAATCGCTAATTCGATTACGCCACTTTCTTCTTTAGCACAAACTTGTACGGCACTGCTGCCAACTGAGCTTAGTTTTGATGATCAGGAAGATAAACAAGACTTGCAACTCGCCCTAACAACACTCGCATCACGAACCGAGCATTTAGGGGAATTTATAGCGCAATTTAAAAAGGTTAGTAGCTTACCCGCCCCACACTTACAGCCACATATTCTGGCAGATCTTGCTAAGCAAGTTGTCGCTCTGCACTCACAACAAGCTAAGCAACTTAATATTACGTTGAATTTATCGGTGCAAAGCCAACAGTTAGTAATGATAGATAGAGGCCAAGTTGAACAAGTAATAATAAACCTGCTTACCAATGCCATTGATGTCCTTAAGCAGTTAAATAGTCCAGAGTCAGCAAAGTGCATTGAGGTAAGCATTGCACAAAATGCTAATCAGCAACTGTATTTAGAGGTCAGCGACAATGGTACAGGTATCAGCGATCATGTGATTGAGATGATTTTCGTGCCATTTTTTACTACCAAGCAACAAGGCTCAGGAATAGGCTTAAGTTTATCGCGCCAGATCATGCTCAATCATGGCGGCGATCTGGTATATATCAAACGCCAGCAAGGAGCCTGCTTCCGCTGCGTGTTCGGTTAACTTACATAGTTAGAACACTTACTTACAATTTGCTAAGGCGCTGTTTGGTATCATGTACCCATTAACGTTTAATGGACTAACCAATATGAAGTATCTCGCCTTAGCATTGTTTTCTTCACTTGCCTTCATTCCTGCTACAAGCTTTGCTGGTATTTATGACAGCCCTAATATGAACCTGTTTGTTAAGTCAGAACATAATAGTACTGATTCAATCACCTCAGCCGGCATCGAAGTTATGGCTAAAAATAACTACAGTAATTTCGGCGCAGCATTTACAACGGCACTAGGCTCAGCAGAAGTATTTACTAAAAAAGGTGATCGGGAGACATTTCTCACCTTAGATAGCGGCATCAAATTTGGCTATTTCAGTGACTTTTTTGTCTATGGCGAAGTGGGCTTAGATTTAATTGAGCTTGCCGTATACGACGACCGAGATGACCACGACTACAGCGACCGCTATGATGACGACCACAATAATATTGATGGCTATGTCGGTGTGGGTATGGGCGTGGACTCAAAGCCATTCAGAATAGAGATTTATGCCAGAGCCCGAGAAATAGACAGCCGCTATTGGGAAGCACAAAACCATGGTTATGCTGGGTTACAAGTTAGTATTTCGTTTTAATTTCAATTGGGTGAGTAAGTTAGCGAGCTGTTAATCTAATGGTCATTTTTAGCTCACCCTATGTTAAGCTTAGGCGCTTTAGTTTACCCGCACCTAAGTTAACGGAGTATTTTAATACGTGTTTTTAAATCGATTTTTAGGCCTTGTTGTTGTTTCTTTTATTGTAACAGGCTGTCAGACTGCCCCTGAGTCACTTCCCGAAAAGAAGCCCATCATCAAAGCCAATCCAGGCACTGTGGTTGCAGAAGCTAAAACAGCACAAGTAGACGCGGTGACACCGCTCAAACCAAGTGAACTTGATGACGTATGGCAGCGTATTCGCATTCAACTACAGTTTAGCGATTCAAGTCACCCAGATGTGCAAAAGCGCATTGCTTGGTACCTTACTCATCCTAATTACATGGAAGAAATAAGCCGCCGTGCAGAGCCGTATTTGTATCATATCGTTACAGAAGTAGAAAACCGTGACTTACCAATAGAACTCGCTCTAATGCCGCTTATAGAGAGCGATTTTGATGCCAGTGCCTATTCGCACAAACATGCATCGGGTTTATGGCAACTCACCCCCTCAATCGCCAAATACTTTAAAGTAAAAATTACCCCTTGGTATGATGGTCGCCAAGATGTGATCGACAGCACCCGCGCAGCTTTGGATTTTATGGAATACCTTTATAAACGCTTTGATGGCGATTGGTATCATGCTATTGCTGCCTACAATATTGGTGAAGGGCGTGTATTACAGGCAATTGCTCGTAATAAAAAACAAGGTAAGTCGACGGACTTCTTTAGCTTAAAGCTACCTTCGCAAACCAAACAATACGTGCCTAAGTTACTGGCCGCAGCACAATTATTAAAACACCAAAAAATGATATTCCCTGCGATTAAGAATGAGCAGGCTATTGCGACCTTACCAGTAACTGGTGCAGTGATCTTGGCAGACAAAGCGAAATGGCAAGAGCTTGAAGAGCTGAACCATGGCGTTATCCGATATCCCGCGGTGATTGATGCGTCACATATTGTGGTCCCAAAAGATCAGCAGGCAAGTTATCGAACTCTATTAGCTAACCAAAAAAGCAATGATTATAGCCAGTGGCAGCATTACACAGTAAAGCGCGGTGATAGCTTAAGTGTGATTGCAAAGAACTATAAAGTAACAGTTAGCCAGCTGAAAACCTTCAATAACCTAACAACAAACACCATTCGTATTGGTCAAAAACTGATATTGCCGCAATTGGCTGATCAACAAATCGAGTATAAGGTTAAATCTGGCGATAGCCTTTGGAAGATAGCAAAGCAATACAAAGTCAGTATCACTAAACTCAAACAATGGAATAACCTTTCAAGAGATAGCTTAAGAGTGGGTGAAAAGCTCACCGTATTTATCTCAAATAGTTAATACCAAATCAGGGAGTTTTACTCCCTGTCTCTTTTATGTATCCAATTAAAGTTGTATCTTTGTTAGTCTATAAAAACAACAACTAAAAATTATGGATAATCAGCAACAGGACGCAAGCTGTTCAACCGTTAAATCAGAGCAAGACCCCAACGTTGAAGAGCAAACAAAGACTACCCAGCAAAGCACTCAGCCTGCTAGCAACCAGCGCAAGGCATGGTTTACCAACGAGCGGCTAAACCTATTTCTCGCACTCTGCGCCATTATAATTTCAGCAGCCTCCTTTTATGCCACTTACTTGCAAGCCAACGCCGCAGAACGACAAGTAAAAGCCGCAACCTGGCCATGGCTCGAAGTGATGACAGGAAATTTTAATGAAGAAAAAAACTCTGAAGAAATTACTTTTTACATTAAAAACTCAGGATCAGGCCCAGCCATTATTAAATACGTTAAATTCTTCCACGATGAAAAGTCGTATACAGAGATATTTGAAGTAATAAAAGACTGCTGCTTTGATATTTATGCTTACCAAGAGCAATTAAATAAGTTGCAAAATGAGTCACCAGAGATCAATTTCTTTGAAAAATTTGGTTGGTTGTATACCGGCGTTAGTAATAACCGATTATTAGCCTCAGGCGCTGAACTTAATCTTTTTGGTTTTAAGAAAACAGGCTTCAATGCAACTCAGTGGGACAAGGTAAATGATCAACGCTTTAATATCAAAACCGAGATCTGCTACTGCTCGTTGCTAGAACAATGCTACCTAAGCGATGGCCGCGGCGATGTGAGAGAAATACAGCAGTGTGAGTGACAACGAGCTATCAGCTTTGAGCTGTCAGCGATCAGCAGAGTGGTGTGGGTGTTTGGTGCTGCGTCTTCATCTACCGAAGGTTCTAGGTTCTAGGTTCTAGGTTCTAGGTTCTAGGTTCTAGGCTCTAGGCTCTAGGCTCTAGGCTCTAGGCTCTAGGCTCTAGGCTCTAGACAAAGTTTACTTGTAGGAATGGCTTTAGCCATGAATATATTTTTGGTCTAGATTCGGCACTGAAGTGCCTCCTACAGTGGTTTGTTGCTGAGGGAGTCTCTGTACTAAACAACCCCGCAGTTCAACTTTACCCTTGCTAACTTGCAACTCGCTAACTCATGTTGGGTTTCGCTCCGCTCTACCCAACCTACCTGGCTGAAAGCTGACAGCCCAAACGCAAAAAAGCCCGACTCTTTCGAATCGGGCTTTCTTTAATTTGGAGCCTGGCGATGACCTACTTTCACATAGCAG